>JBCBHL010000094.1:0-21212 GCA_038525605.1 Bacteroidota bacterium | reverse complement strand
CGTAGTGGTTTTTATGATTACCAAAGCTGCCTTCTAAATGAGTGGATCTAATTTTATTGAGTTGTGCTTTGAGTACTTTCTCTTCCTTACTGATCGATTTAGGCCCTTTCTTGACAAAACCTGTAAAGATCTGTTTCGCTGTAACATATCTTCTATTTTCATTAGTAGGATAGATTCTATCAGCGGCTAATTGATGAAGTTCCCCGAAGTACTGTTTATGTTTCACTACACTTATTTTCAGTCTTTTACACTCGTTAAAGGCACTAAAACTCATCGTGTCAAAATAGGTGATACCTCCACATTGTAGCATATGGGCCTTCATTCCAAACTCAACCGCTTTATTTTCTTTACCTCTGACGATAGGTCGTAAGTAAGGCTTATATAAGGAAACGATCCGGTCTTTAATCTTAGAGCCTGGATATTTAAAAAGATAGCTTTGTTGTTCTAGTACCTTTTTGATTATTCTTATATAACCATACTGCCTGGTGGTAAGAACAATGTCAGGTTGATCGTTGAGTAACTCCTGGAGGTGGTTCAACCCCTTTTCCAGCAGGTATAATAGACTCTTCTTTCTAGAATTACTCTTTTTGTAGCTTTTGCGTCTCAGTAGATTATAACTGAGTTGTTTACGCTTTTGGTCAAGATATTTATTCCTTGGACGTTTGGTGGCAGTGATTTTACAGAGCTTAAACAATAGCTTCTCATAAACCCATACATTGCTTTCCCAGAGTAATTTGATATCGGTTGGGAAACGAATGTAACTCTCATAGCAGGTAGCATCCATAAATAGCACATGAGTATTTTCGATATCCCCTCGCCAGTGATTGAGTAACACCGATTGAAGTTCAGATAAGTCTACATGTTGAGCAATATAACTGCGAATCGCTGAAGGCAAGTTCTTGTCCCTTATCTGTTCGTCCTCTCTGAGCACACGTCCACAAAAAACTTGAAGAGACCAGTCCGTATTAAAACGTTCGATTAACTGTTTATCACTTAGATTCAAATAGTGCTTCAAAAACATGAGGGCTAGCATACCCTGATTGCTTAACCAACGAGGTGCACCTCGACCTACACGCTGATCAGGAAGACAGGTTGAAAGCTCTTCCCAAGGAATGGCCGAATGAATTTTACCCAGCTCAAGCTCCTTAAATAAATACCATTTTGTAGAATAAGTGTCAGAAGGTAGGAAAAGCTCTTGTTGTGACATATTTTACTCGCGTTAATTGTTTGTGTGGTAACAACAATTTAACGCAGAAACCCCGAAAATCAGCATATATGCAGATAATCGGGGTTTTTATATGCTTTTTAGTAAATACAATTAGCTAAGAAACAGACACTTAAACTATTTCGAGAGATTCCGACTTACTATCAACTTTCATTCTTACATAATAGATACCAGGTCTAAAACCGGAAATATCCAGTTCAGCTATAGAACTGTTATTTTCCGAGTAGATAATCTTGCCTGTCTGATCATGTATTGAGATGAATCTAATTGGTTGATTAAATGAAATTTGTCCGTTTGCCGGATTAGGATAAAAATGTAATTTTTCATAGTTGAAATCTTTGTCGGTAACTACTTCAGTCGGTTTTGAAATATCATCTGCAACAGCTCTGCTAGCCGTGCCCACAGTATCGCAACCTATTTTAAGCGCAAAAGACGACCCAGATTTAATGGTAAAACCCGGTGATAGCTTTGCACCATTAGTGGTTGTTGTTGCTAATTGAGAATTGCTGGTAACGACAGAGTTGATATCAACCATGCCGGCCCAACTGATTGTGGTATCTTGTGTAATCGCTGAGTCCAGTTTTAATGGAGTAAACTGGTAAGCACCTGCACTCAATGGGGAGGATGGCCGGGTGTTGCCAGCGATATCTGTGGTAGTTATGGTTTCTCCGACAGATAGTGGTGGATCGAAATTCCAGGCGCTCTCTAAGGTACTTAAAATTGTATTGTATGGAGTTGTATCCCATTGACAATCTGCAAATACATCGTCACTGGTCGTAAACAAATTCTTGCTTTCATCAATAAAGGTGGTATCCTGTGGCCGATAGAAACTAGGACTAGCTCGGAGGTCCACTACCAAATTTCCATAGATCATGACAGAATCGGGATCAAGACTATTGTTATTATTCTTAATCACTAAAGCCTGATGACTGGTGTCTTCTATTCCCGGTAATACAACCAGCGTATTGAACCTGAAAATTATGCTATTGACAGCGTCATGATCCCCATTTTTATCGTGGAATCCCGCTAAAGTTTTGGCTGAATTATTACATTCTGTTACTTCAACTGAGTCTTGTCCTACTCCACCAGCTACTTTGAACACATCGGCAGTGACTGTGTCATGTTGAGCCATTTCAATGAATACATTATTTTCAACTGTAACTCTTTTATCACCTCTGGCATCATACTGATCCCAATAATTAAAAGCAGAACCAACACCAAGTTCAGAGCTATACACTTTATTTCCTGAGACAGTTGCTGAATTTCTCACTGAAATTGCCGGTCCGCCTACAGTATGGTGCATCATATTATCAAGAATTTTAGCTTCTGTAGCCCTGATGTAAACTGCATGATCGAATTTATTGTAAGGGTCATGGCACCTTTCACATTCTATTTGATTTAATAATGCTCCGTTTGTCTTTCTTTCGCAGGTATCCAGCAACGTGTGTAAACCCCAGCCATCAAATGTGTTGTTTTTAATGACCAGATTGAGATGATCAACATCGGGATAATTTGTTTCAATGGTTTCATTCCCGATAATATCGACCCTTGTACTTGCATCTGCTATTCCTGTGACAATTCCATTGTTGGTAATGTCTTTAAACAGGCAATTGTCAAAAGTGATATTGTTGTTTCCTTTGTAGTCTGTTTCCAGGTCAACAATAGTATTCTTTGCAGGCTTTCTATAATTCAGATTAGCTCCAAAATTAAGGAAGGTACAATTATAAAAATAGATTGAGTCATTATTGACCATTGTCAGTCCTTCTGTAAAAGTGACATTCTTGATCAGATATCCATCCAGTTCATGATCACTTATAACTGTACCGATAGAATCACCGTCGATGATTTTGTTTGGGTCCCAATTGGGAGGTTGTGCAAACGTATTGAAAGAGATGGCCAGGCCAAAAAGTAGAATACATAACTTCATTTCGTGTTGATTTTTTGGTTATACAGTTTAAATGTCGGAGAATCGCTCCTCGTAATAATGAAAAAATGTTATATAAAATTATATAATATTTAAGGGAAAAAGAACATTTTTCTAATAATAAAATTTCATACATATGCCAGATATCTGATGCTCAAGCAGTGTCTGCCATGCTGTTCAATCTATAAACCACTGTATTAGTATACCTCTCTATTCACAATTCTTCGCTAAACAAGGCAATTCCTTTGCAGCCCACAATTTACTTTTTCTTTTTTAGCAACTCTTCCAGTTCCATCATCTCGTCTCTGAGTCTTGCTGCTTCCATGAAATCCAGGTCTTTAGCTGCTTTTTCCATTCTGGACTTGGTTTCTTTAATGAGCTTTTCCAGTTTAGGTGTATCCATATAAGCAACAACCGGGTCTGCCGCAATGCTTGGCTCTTCGTCTTCCACATAGTAGTTTCTTTTACCTTTTTTGGAATCCGCAGCTTTGGTCTGGGCCATGATCGCATCCTTGGACTTTCTAACCGTCTTAGGCGTAATGCCATGTTCCTGATTATACTCTTCCTGAATCACCCTTCTTCGCGAAGTTTCATCGATAGCCACCTGCATACTTCCGGTAATTTTGTCTGCATACATGATCACCATTCCGTTTTCATTTCTTGCAGCCCGGCCGATGGTCTGTACTAGCGACCTTTCATTTCGTAAAAAGCCTTCTTTGTCAGCATCGAGAATGGCTACCAGCGATACTTCTGGTAAATCAAGACCCTCTCTTAACAAGTTTACACCTACCAGTACATCAAAAACTCCCAGTCTCAGCTCTCTGAGAATTTCCACCCTGTCAAGTGTGTCTACCTCGGAATGAATGTAACGGGTTTTGATATTGGCTCTTTCCAGGTATTTAGTGAGTTCTTCGGCCATTCTTTTAGTTAAGGTAGTTACTAATACCCTTTCATCTTTTGGAATTCTTTTATCGATTTCTTCCAGTAAGTCATCGATTTGGTTAAGGCTTGGCCTCACCTCAATGATGGGATCCAGTAGCCCTGTGGGTCTGATCAATTGCTCAATGACTACCCCATCGGATTTCCTCAATTCATAGTCACTGGGTGTGGCACTAACGAAAACTACCTGGTTGATGATCGATTCAAACTCATTGAAAGTCAACGGTCTGTTATCCATAGCTGATGGTAATCTGTATCCATAATCCACCAGATTTACTTTCCTTGCTCTATCGCCACCCCACATAGCCCGTACCTGTGGCACAGTAACGTGACTTTCATCTATTACCATCAGAAAATCCTCTGGGAAATAATCTAACAGACAGAAAGGTCTTGCGCCTGCCTGCCTCCTGTCAAAATAGCGGCTATAGTTTTCAACTCCCGAACAGTAGCCGATCTCACGCATCATTTCAATATCAAACTCTGTTCGCTCTTTGATTCTTTTCGCTTCAAGGAATCTTCTTTCATCTTCGAAAAACTGCACCTGAGACACCATGTCATCCTGAATCTCATTGATGGCAGTGTTCATCAGGTCTTTACCGGTTACAAACAGATTGGCAGGAAATATAGAGATGATTTTTTCATCAGAGATCTTTTTGCCTGTATCCGGTTCTATTCTTTGGATAGCCTCAATTTCGTCACCCCAGAAAATAATTCTGTAGGCAAAATCAGCGTAGGCTACAAAAATATCGACCGTATCGCCTTTCACCCTAAAATTCCCTCTTTTGAATTCTACCTCAGTTCTGCTGTAAAGAATATCTACCAATGAGTAAAGAAACTGATTCCTTGAGATCACATCTCCCTGCTGGATGTGAATTACGTTTTTACCGAACTCCTCCGGATTACCAATACCATAAATACACGATACGGAAGCCACAACGATCACATCTCTTCTTCCGGTTAACAGTGAACTTGTCGCACTCAGACGTAGCTTTTCGATTTCCTCATTGATAGAAAGGTCTTTTTCTATGTAAAGATTGGTCGTTGGGATAAACGCTTCCGGCTGATAATAATCATAGTAAGAAATGAAGTATTCCACTGCGTTTTCAGGGAAGAATGTTTTAAACTCACCGTAAAGCTGTGCGGCCAGTGTTTTATTGTGGCTTAAAATCAGCGTTGGCTTATTGACCTCCTTGATCACATTGGCCATCGTAAAAGTTTTCCCCGATCCTGTTACTCCGAGAAGCGTTTGAGCAGGTTCTTCTTTTTGAATTCCTTCTACTATTTCTTCTATTGCCTTTGGCTGATCCCCTGTTGGTTCGAATTCTGATGTTAGCTTAAAATCCATGAGTTTTTCTCTCTGCAGTGAGCTACTAAGATACAATGAAATCCTTCAATTTGGATGCACCCGATGATGAAAAACGTTAGGAAAATTACTGAATTGAATCGTCGATTTCCCGTCAACTTGCGTCGATCGTAAATGATGGGGGTAAATTGCTGAAATCAAGTGTTAGATTGTATAATAGAAAGAAAAAATAAGATTATTTGTGTTTTTAGCGATGTCTTTGTATTTTAGGCTATCAGCTGGAATAAAACCATTTTCAAACTATTGACACATGCGTTATCAAAAATCGGTAACCTGTTGGTTATTGTTCATGATTTTTTATTCTGTAGCATCCGAGGCTCAGATTAGCCACTTATTTCCATTCCAGGTTTTACATGCTGAAAATGCCTTTCATGATGAATTCGATACCTCCATTAGACAATTCTCTCTTTTAGAGGCAAATCAGCAAGTTTATCTCATCGATGGGCATATTGTATTTGTAGATTACTACGGAAAGTTCTACGAATTAGAAGGAAGTACTATTACTGACCTGAAAACTTTGTCGGACAGTATAGAGGTTAACAAAGTTTCTGATATTCAATCAAGAGTAGATCTGAAATTACTTTTCAGTTCCATTAATAGATATGTAGAAGGAATCGGTAATCTTTTTCATTGTCCGGAAGACATGATTGAATTTGATTTCATATCTCATACAAATAAGATTACAGTATCAGCCGGCACACCACTCAAGCTAAGCTGGTCTGTAGAGGGTAATGTGAAGTCATCCGGACAATTTCAAATTTCAATCATTAATATTTTTGATGAAGAAATTGGTTCATTTGAGGTAGATACATCCTTTATAGAGTTAGACCTTAGAAAGATTAAGAATGAATCCTCGCTGTATTTATTGAAGGTTGTTGATAAGATGAATTCAGAACTTTCTTCCATTGAATTAGCAATAGAGGTGCATGATGAATCTGCCAATTACACAAATGTGTTTTTTGAGGAACCTAAGAATGCTGCTGAAGCATTACAAATAGCTTTCAGTCATGAAAAGTTTGGAAACATACGCATTGCAAGAGAATATTATGAATTGTCGTGTGAACTTTCGGACAGAGAGATATACAAAACATTGCTGGAGAAATTTAACAATAGAACATCCAAATGAATTACCTGATCACTAAAATTATGTTGACTGCATTGGTCTTTTGTTTCTCCAATGTATTTGCACAAACCAAAGCTAACCTTCCATTTCAGGTAGTATATGCGGAGAATGCCTTTGCTGGAAACAAAGAGGAACCACTGGAGCAATTAGCCTATTTGTCTCAGTATGAAAAAGTAGTTCTGAAGGACGGCTTTCTTATCCTTGTCCATCAGTCGGGAAAGTTCTTTGAGTATGAGGGTAATGTAGAAATCAATTTAGTTGATTTGATTCAACTTGTTCGAAAGAAGAGAGGTGCATTTTGGTTTGGAAGACCACAAGTGAAATGGCTATTCGAAGAAGCCTACGGTACTGATTTTCTACACAGGCCAATGCTCAGATACTATGGCTATAGTTTTGAATTTGACTCCATTAATGATAATAAAATCAATGTCATGGGAGGTCAGCCTGTGAAGCTGAGCTGGTCGTCGGGTAAGAAGGTTAAAGCCTCAGGTAAATACTACCTGGAATTTAGGAATATCCTTGATGAAAAGATCGCTTCTATGGAAACTGACACGTCTGTAGTGGAAATTGATCTTGAAGAGGTTGAAACTGAATCTGACCTGTATTTATTAACAGTTTACGACAAAGCTGACAGGAGTTTACGCTCTCAGGAATTGGCAATAGAAACAGATTCACCATATGGGCCAATATCCTACAGTGGAACATTTTTTGAAAAGCCGAAATCAGCGATCTATGCTTTAGAACTTGGGTTTTTGTTCGAAGATGATCTCAATGGAAAACTAGCCCTCTACTTTTATTCGATAGCTGCTGAGCTTTCCGACAGGCAGGTATATCAAACCATATTAGAGAACTTTCAAAAACGTGCCCATGAGCTTCGATAAAACGCTACTATTTTTACCTCTCATTGTTCTAGTCGGCTGTGCCATTTCTAATTCCGGTCAGTCTCATAAGCCATCTGCACCTGTATACTTTAATGATGATAAAAGCGTCAATCGCGCTCCTTTTCAGGTTATCCACGCGAAAAACGTCTCCAATCAAAATGGAGAGCAAATTGATCAGAAATTGCAACTGATAGGAATTGATGATACAGTATTCTTAGAAGATGGCCATCTAATGCTGGCGCACCACCTGGGAGAATTCTTCGAATTTACAGGGGATACAACGATTATAATATGGGATGTTCTATACCATCATTACGGTTATGTAAGTTCAGAGATAAAAGCGCGCTACAACATAGATGGACTGGTTGATCCGGAAGCTTTCCGCTATATTTCCGGTGCGGTTATGAGAAGTTATGATAGTGAGCTTGAATTTGTCATGATGGATTCTGATGAAAGTATAATCAATATCCGTAAAGGACAGAGTTTTTGCTTACGCTGGCAGAAAATGTTCGAGGATTCAATTTCTGATGAAAAGGGGTATCAGCTGGTCTTTAAGAATATATTTGATGATGTCGTGCATACTGTAGAAGCGTCGGGCAACAGTATGCTGATAGAAGGGCTGGAGGATATTAACTCCGAATCTGGTTTGATGATTTTTCACGTCAGGACGAGAGGTGATGAACCATTGAAATCACGGGAGACAGCTGTCACTTTTATTCGCCAACCCGGATTTCATCATCCCACAAAATGCGACGTTTCTAATTCTGCTATCAAATGTCTAGAAACAGCTTTTTTGTTGGATCATACAGGTGGATACAAGCAGGCAGAGCAATTTTACAAGGATGCTGCCAGTGTATCTGATAAAAAAATCTATGACGATTTGCTCGCTGGCTATTATAAAAGGATTCGAAGACATGAGTGATCTGTTTCAGTACGCGATGAAAACCTTACTTTCAATTTTTATGCTCTTGCTTTTGTGCGCATCAGCAAAAGCTTTTCATTATGAGGTGATTGATGCGGAAAATACGATTTTACCATCGACTGGTCAACCGATAAAACGCGGAATGAAATTGACCGATGCAGATCAAATCAAAGTAAAATCAGGCTATTTGTTGCTGGTAAATTCAATGTACCAGTTTTTTGAATTTGAAGGAGATACCTCATTGACAATGCAGGCGTTAACCAATCAGGTCAATTACCGGAAAGACCAGAATGGTTTTGCTATTTCAAAACTACTTGGTACTGAAGATTTTAGCATTGATTACAAGCCTACATCACGATGCGATAAGGGGAAAAGAGATATTGTTTTCGGTTTTATCCATGAATCTGAGTACAATAAAATTGTAGAGATTCCGGCAGAAATATGTTTGTTTTGGCAGCATACTGATCAAAATGATGAGGCACGTTCTTTCATTGTTCAGGTGAGCAATATGTTTGGTGATCTGTTAATGGAAGAGAAAATCAGTGAAAATTTTCTGATGTTGGACCTTAGTGAATATGAGACGCCAAGGAACATATTTTTAGTACAGGTTTTTACTGTTGATGAAAATGCAAATAAGGATAGTTGTGCATCAGAAGACATCGGTCTCAAAGTAACTTCTCAACCAGCCAATTATTTTCCTAACCGATGTGGTGAGCTTACTGCAGCAAAAGCACTGGAAATTGCATTTCACCTGGAATACAATGGTAGAATGAAATGGGCTGAGAAATATTATAAAAAGGCATCCTCTTTATCTGAAAGGGCCATTTATCAGACAATTTTTGAAAAGTTTGCTTTCAGATTTCAGAATATCAGCAGTTCCGAAAGCAGGTAATTGATTACAATGTTTTATTAATTAATTGTTATCTAAGGTAAATGCAAGTCTTATTTGACAGGCAGTCCTTATATTTGGCTATATGAGAATTACCATCATTATTACATCGATCGCCTTATTCCTTTGCAGTTGTGCTGTAAATACTTCGAAGGGGCCGACAGTGGAAACCAAAAGAGATTCTTATAAACCGCTGCTATACGAGTATTTAAATCAACGGTCTTTTACGGTAATGACATGGAACGTAGAACACTTTGTCGATCCCTATGACAATCCCTATATTTCGAACAGACGGGAAGATAACCCACGCTCTTCTATGCAGCCTCGTATCGGAATTTTCCTGGAAGCCCTGAAAAATGCGGATGCAGATGTCGTTGTATTGCAGGAATTTGAAAGTGCTGCTTACCTAAGGAAACTAGTGAATGATAATTTGCCGGAGATGGGCTATCAGTTTTTTGCTGATGCACCCAGTCAGAACTGGTACATGAATGTAGTGCTGATGAGTAAATTTCCATTGGGAGTACTTTCAACCTATGGAAATGTCACGACACCAGTGGAGAATTACACAGATTCGCTGGGAAGAACAGAAACTCAAAATCACCTCAATACCAGAATGTGGTCGGTGGAGGTATTTCCCACTGAGAAATATGATTTTATACTCACAGGTTTACATCTGAAAGCAGGTAGGGGTGAGAGGAATGCAGGAATGAGAGCCGGACAGATCAGGTTTCTCAAGAGTCAGTTTGAAAGATATTTATCGGAAAACTCTGAGAAAAACATACTGGTGGTTGGCGATCTTAATGCAACCCCGGAAAGTTCTGAAATTCAGCTGTTAAAAAGAAGAGACGGCAAAAGTAAGAATAGTTTTACAGACCCACTGGCGAAAACGGATTATACGCATCCGGCTGATAATGCGGAAAGACGAATCGATTACATGCTACCGAACCACAACATGATCAAGGAGCTGGAAGAGGTAACAGTGCAGTATTTCTTTTCCGCGGAAAAGATGAGGAAAATAAGCGATCATTTACCTGTTTTATCGAAGTTTAAGAGTGCTGATCAGTAACTCAGATTTTTTTTATAGGATATTTATGCTGATCTTATTTTAAAAATTATTGAGTGGAAAACATTAACGGGTTGAATAGAATCGCACTTTTATTGGTAATCTGTAGTCTGGTTGGTTGTGTCAGCTCATCAATACCGGGAGATGGGCAGCAGCCCGGTGTCGATGTAAAATCTGCTAATTATCAGAAGCCTTTTCAGGTTATTTATGCGGAATCTGCATTTAGAGATTCTTCCAAAACTACAGTTAATCAATTCGATTTAATTGGACGCAATGAACTCATTAAATTAAAAAAGGGAATCCTGTTAGTTGCCCGGTTCGATGGTGAATTTTTTGAGTTCGAAGGCAATCAAATAATTGATTTTAAGCAACATTTAAGAATCCCTCCTGTCATTCCTTATAAACGAAAAATGGAACGACCAGAAGTTGGAAGACTTTTTAGAGACTCTTTGCTATCAGATAAATTTTACCTGGGTAGATGGGGTGCTCATCACCGCGTTATGGCACTTTATTTCCCATTTTTAAACCCTGATGAAAACAAGTTTCAATTTAAAAAAGACTCTGTTTTTAGATTGCATTGGGTATATACAAGACCGTATGAGGAAAGCAATCTTCCCGATAAATTTACATTCAAGATAACCAATGTATATGATGAAGAAATCACGACTATTGAAACTACTAATAA
The DNA here is from genome assembly GCA_038525605.1 of Bacteroidota bacterium. Lineage (GTDB taxonomy): Bacteria > Bacteroidota > Bacteroidia > Cytophagales > Cyclobacteriaceae > JANSWY01. Next base: position 10,198 of record JBCBHL010000094.1, on the reverse strand, counting down.
TTTTGTTGATTTAGACTTGAGCCAATTCCGTGACAAGAATGAAAGTGGCTTTTACCTTGTAAGTGTCAGTGGTAAAAATGATGCAGGCAGGGGATTCAATTCATATGAGCTTGCATTCGTAGAAAGTGAATGGAGTAATTTCCACGACGATTTTAATTGTAAAACCAATGTGGCAATAGAAGCACTCGAACAGGCTTACACTCATGAACGTTCAGGAGAGATTTATTATGCAAAGAAGTATTACGATTGTGCTTCTACTTTATCGGATCGTAAAATTTACACTGAATTGAAAGATAACTTTTTGAACCGGGTAAGTTTTTAGTTGACTTTCCTTTCGATTTGTGGCTGCATCACAATCATTGACTTCCAAATATCTTATTCATGCAATTTTTAAATATTTGACTATCAGTATCTTAAGAAATTTTTCTTATTTTTTTAATAAATACTGTTCATAATCTGCTGTTTTATTTGAGTTATACAGAAGGGTGCGACTTCTACCAAAATCGACCACAGTTTAAATGGAATGGCTGTTATGTAGATAGTGTCAAAAGCTTTTTGGGAAGGGCTGTTTGAGTAATGCAGTCGTTAGCTGAATCATTGATGATGACTACTTTGGTAATTGGCGCTCTTTTGTAACGTAGGTTGAAGTAATTCGCGACGATTAATTTTAATTAATGAACGAATAGTAAGATGAAAAAAAGGAAGATTAGATTAGAAAATCTGGAAGTAAAAAGTTTTGTTACGACACTTCATGTTGAAAACATTGAGACGTTAAAGGGCGGTACTGACAGTGATGTCAATACAACTGCATATTCCATAAATGCACTGCATGGATGCGAAACTGATGAAAGACTAGGCTGTAAATCAGATCCCGGAACACCATGTGATAACCGGCCTCCACGATCGGGCAATCAGATCGTTTGCTTACCCGATGAGGGCGGAAACTAGTTAATGTCCGAAACCATCAACTATTAGATTGATTGTCGATGGATTATAAACACTGTTACAGATAGATTATTTTTAATAACTCACAACCAGCAATCGAGTGGAGGAGCATTGTTTGTTCTTTCACTTGCTTTATTTCAAAAGTTGATCGGACAATCGACTTTTGTGCTCAATTTGCTTGCATTAGTAAGTCATTAGCTATCACCTTAGTTTGTGGGTCGCAAATACTTCAATCAAATAGTGAAGTGTATTCAATTGTAAAAGAAACCAACTCGTTAAATTTATCAGAAGTGAAAAAGCAGCGATCCGGGATTACTGCCATCCGCATTGATTTAATTTTGCCTAAATTGATTAATTTGCAGCAAACATTTCAGTTCAATTCCGGAATGAATAATGATTCGCTTACAGATTCAAATCAATCATTATGCTGCATTTTATTTGTAGCCAATTAAAAACAAAGATCAGTAGTTTTTTTGCGATATGCTTTTTCCTGATCAACTTCTTTTCGTTGGCTCGTACCAATGATAAATATGAAAGGGCCATAATACTCTTTCAAAATTTTAACTACACAGGTTGTATCGATTTAATCGAAAGTGATCCAAGCCTCGCATCTGATAGGCGGGTTAGCTATCTACTTGCAAAGGCTTATTTTAAAAACTACAATCTTGACGCTTCCAAAAAGGTACTCTTGGCAATCATAAAGGGCGAAGGGACTATTCTGAAGGATACCATCAGCGTGGGCAGTTGTTTGCTCTTGTCAAAAGTCTATTGGAATCAGGCACAACGAGATTCGGCTCAACAATTTGTTTCTAAGGTTTCCACAAATCCGCATTTGTTGAAAAGTGAAGAGGACAAAATATTGTACTATGCCCAAAAAGGGAGGTTGCTGTCCGCCATTGATGATAGTCAGGGGCATGAAATGTTTCGCAAAGGATTGGAAATGATCAATGATCTAAATGAGCATTATGCATTGGATTTGTATCAAAACATTACTTCGGAACTGAACAGAATCAACCGAGTTGACTCGGCATTGTATTGGATTAGTCAGTCATTGGAGGTGCAGGATCGGAGGTTTAAGGAAGATGTCAATAAGAAAATTCAATTAAATCTCATGAAGGGATATATTCTGTTTTTAAACTATGAATCGGCAAAAGCCATCAAGCTTTATGAGCAGGTTATAAAACCTGATTTGTTTAAACAACATCTTCAAAATAGCAACAGGTTTACTTTTCAGCAAGGGGAATTCTGCCGGTTGGCTTCCATTTTCTACTCTTACAACGGAGACCTGAAAAATTCGATATTTTACTGTCATCAATTCCTGAAGCTAGCGCCTGCTTTTCTTGAAAAAGGGCATTTCCGCTATGGTGAAATTTACAGAGAACTTTCCGAGTCCTATTTGAAAGTTGGTAAGATTGAAGCCTTCACTTATTACATGGATTTAGCCATTGAAGTATTCAGCAATAGTGAGTTTTATCGGGATGGCATTGATTTCCAATTGGCGAGGAAGTTTTACATTGGGGAAGAGTATGATCAATCAGTAAAATATGCTTCAAAAATCGTCGATAATATCGAATCGGTTGATGCGACGAGTTATGAGGAATCGATTTCCATCAAATACCTGATCAATAGTCTGTTGAGGTCGGGGCAGGCTGATAAAGCAAGCATTATCAGTGAACAGATTATCAATGATTACCTGGCCAAAGATCGCGTGAAACCGGAGTTCCTTCATTACCTCTACTATCTGTATTTATCCTCGGCAAAGAAGGGTTTTCAGCGGGTTGAGGTAAATAAAATAAAACTGCTAACCCAAATCAGAGAGCAGGTAACTACTTATCTCAGTAACGCTGATGGGAAAAGGCTTTCAAGGTACACTATAGAATTGATCAGCCAGCTCAACTACTTTAGTCTGTCAAGTAGAGACAAAGGGTATTTCGTACCTGCTGATAGTATTTTGAAATGGAATACCTTTTCCAGGAAGATCCGGAATGGATTACCCGTTTCTTTCGAAGATGTAAGGAGTTCTTATGGTATGTTAGCTTCAATCCGAAATAAAGTGATCTTTCACAGGAATAGGTTTGTAAAAGAAAGGAGAGAAGCGGATCTGCAGGAGTTATTTAGATATGTTAATTATTACATAGACCTAAAGAATAACAAGTATTTGCAAAGTATCGCAATCAACGACTTGCTGTTGCATCGAAATTTGGGATATACCATCTCCAATGAACTGATGGCAATTGCCGAAAAGATTCCCCAAAAATACCTGCCAGCGTTGTTTAAGGTCATTGAAAGAGAACGGGCCAGTTTGCTTACAGGAAAGGCAAATGATGAACTGTATAGAGCTTCACTGAGTATTCCCGATAGCATACAGGTGAAAGAAACCTCACTAAGGGAACAGATTGCGATGTTGAAATCACGCTTAGAAACTTATAAGAATTACAGTAGCAATACATTTTACAAGGATCTGGAAGAAAACCTGTTTCAGGCCAATCTCGAACTTAGCGTCTACATTGAGTTTCTGAGGGAAACCTATGGCTATCAATATGATTCATCTGTCAATTACGGGATTGTTGAGCTAGGCAGCTTACAGAGTAATTTAAGGGACAATGAGTTGATTTGTTACTATTATTCCGATTCGGAAAATCATGCGGTCATAATGATTACGGCCAAAGAGGTTAGGTTATTGAAGCTGCAGTCGCCAGATAAAAACTTGATCAATCGGTTTCGGGCCAGTATAGATCCAGCTAATGGATTTAATCAGCCTGCGAAGCAATTTGAAGAATATGTACAATCATCTTATCAACTATTTAATGAGCAGTTAAAGCCTGTTTTAGAGCTGTTTCCCGGTTACCGTCGACTCAGAATCGTTCCTGATGGTTTGTTGTATCAAATTCCTTTTGAAGCGTTAGTGACAGAAATGCCAGCCGAAATGGATGGAGACTATGGCAGCCTCAATTACCTGATCAATGATTACCTGATTTCTTATACCAGCTCTATCACTCATCTGTATAAGCAACAAGAACCGTTAGAGCAAAATGTCGCTAACGGCAAAGTGTTGGCTTTCGCTCCCAATTATGAAAGCAGTAAATCAACAAACAATTTGTTTGATAAATCCCTACAAAATCTGGAGTGGAACAGGAATGAAGTAGCAGCCATTAAAGATTACTATGATGTGGATGTTTTTACAGATGAGCTGGCAAGTGAGTCAGCCTTCAAGAAAGAGGCCGGGGAATATGAATTATTGCATCTGGCGGCACATGCAGTAGTGCGAAGTGAAAAACCGATGAATTCTTTTTTGGCTTTTAGCCCGGCTAGTCAGGATTCCATAAACGACGGACTTTTAAGAGCTTCTGAAATTTTTAATATGTCACTAGGTGCAGATTTAGCAATCTTGAGTGCCTGCAATACTGGCTCTGGTAAGATTTACAAGGGAGAGGGCATGATAAGTCTTTCACTGGCTTTTTTATATGCTGGCTGCCCATCGGTATTGATGAGTTACTGGTCAGCTGACGATCAGGCAACCAGTGAGATCATGAATTATTTTTATGCGGGGCTGGCCGATGGCCTGCAAAAAGATGAGGCGTTGAGAAATGCTAAATTGAATTACCTGAGAAATGCCTCCGAGTTTAAAAAATCTCCTGCCTATTGGAATAATTTTTCGATCGTAGGCGATGTGTCAAAGATAAGCATGCAGCGTAAAAGAACCCCGGACTATGTATTGCCGGGGATTGCCATAGCCTTCATCCTGCTGATATTGTTATTTTTATTTCAAAAACGGTTAAAGCTGATCGGTAATTTAAAGCAATGAATTTTGCTAAAATAACCGACGAATGTTCACTGCCTTTCATCTGCTCTTTAATGCTTCAACCAGGACTTTAGATTGCTTGTGGAATGGTCCTTTTTCTTCAGCTAATAGCAGAAACTGGCCTTCTGCATCTTCAATTTTGTTCTGTGCCAGGAGTGACAAACCCAGATACCATATTCCATATCGTTTGATGATCCTGTCGTCTATTTTTGGAATAAACTTATTGAGCGTACTTTCAGCTTTTTGAAAGTTTCCTGTTTCTATATAGGCATTTGACAGATAGAGGCAGTTTACTATGTCATCTTTGCTATACTGTTCCAGTAGTGGAATAGCCTCCTGAAAATTTCCTTGTTTGTAGTATTCTATGCCCGGAAAGAGCTTTTTCTGAGTGTTTCTAACAGAAGACTTTACAGGAAAAAGTTCATAGTTTTCAATAAATGCTTTTTGTGCATCAAAGCCCGGGTTTTGGAAATAGAATATGCTCACCACTAAAATGATTGTGACTGAAGCTGCCATTGCAAAATAGCGCCGCAGTATTCTACTTTTAGGCTTTCTCTTACTTTCCAAGTCAAACTCAGTAAATTTTTCTTTGATGTATTTAAATTCTTCAGCCCTGTGAAATGCTGCCGAACTATCGATGATATCTTCCATAATTTTAACTTCATTCCTGAACTCACCAGAATTTTCTATGAGTGAATCGAACTCTTTCAACTCAGGTTCTGATAAAGACTGATCAAAGTGTTTGATAATTAACTGGAATTGTTTTTCTATAATAGACATGAGGGTTCTGTTTTTAATTAATCGGACTGATACCTTGCTGATAGGAACCCACTTTTTCGCGGAGTTGCTTCAGACATCTGTACTTCGCAGAAGTGGCAACAACTGGTGTTTTAAACCCCATGATTTCAGCGATTTCCGGCATGCTCTTTTTCTCGTAATAGAAAAACCGAATGATTTTTTTGCACTTATCGCCGAGGTGAGAGAGTACATTCAAAATAGTAGAGAGTCTTTCTTCTTCAATCGTATATTCGTCTACATCGTAAGGACTTCTGTTGACCTTGTAGTCATAAAAGTACATGGCGATGTTATCTTCCTGTTTTAAATCTCGTTTTTTCGCATAGTACATTCTTTTCCAGTGATTGTAACAGGTTCTGATGAGAAAAGTCTTTTTTTCACGGATTTGCGAAAATTCCTCTTTATTTTTTGTTTTCACCAGATCTATTACCGCTTCAATAAACAAGTTTTCCGCTACATCCTGTTCGCAATTTGTTTTATTCCTGAGATAACTGACGCACGAAGGCCTATAACTGTAAAGCTCTCTCAAATGCTCATCACTAAGTTCCATATTTGATAAAAGAGTGTTTTAATAATAAAGATTATCACGACAGGTTTGTGATGCATATTTTCAATTGAAGTACTAGTTGAATTTTAAGAAATTAGGAATTCATAAGTTCTTAAAATTACTAAGTTTGACAGTTACAACATCGAATATTTCTCAACACAAAACTTTAACATGATAATGTCTAATGTACATTTATTAACTACTCACTTTTGATCGATAAATATGAACAAAGAATTGATACTTTTTGAGATTTTTTTGCGATTAAGATGCGTTTGGGAATAGCAGGCAGGCTGTTGAGATGATCAGGAGGGATCACATTTTGTCTCAGAATCAGAATCCCTGATACTTCAATAGTATTATTACAGGCTATTCCAGATATCCCAGGCAGCTTCGGCCTGTCCGACCAGCATTTTGTAACCGTTGATTGCTTTAGCGCCCTGGTCGATTCCATTTTTCATAAACAGCGTCTCTGCCGGATTGTAAACCAGATCATATAAATAATGCTGATCAGTCAACTCCTGATACGGGATGTCCGGAGCATTTTCCGGATTAGGATAAGTACCTAATGGAGTGGTATTGATAATTAGTTGAAAGTTTTTAATCGCGCTATTCTGCTTTAGTTCGTCATAGCTGATCAGTCCTTCACCTGATTTACGAGACACATATTGAAAAGTAATACCCAATTGCTGTAAAGCATAGGCTATGGCTTTACTCGCACCGCCAGTTCCCAGTATCAGTGCTTTTTTAACAGCTTTTTGATCGATAAATTCCTTCAGTGTATCACTAAAACCGATGTAGTCGGAATTGTAACCGATTAGTTTTCCGTTGACGATATTTACCACGTTGACTGCTCCGATTTCTGCCGCGTGTGGGTCCAACTGATCAAGAAATGGGAATATCTGCTCTTTGTAAGGGATGGTAATGTTAAAACCTTTCAAATTGGTTTCGCTTCTTAGCATATCAGAAAGCTGGTCGATGCTTTCGAGCTCGAAGAGTTGGTATTCGCAACCTGAGATGTCCTCTGTCTTAAATTTTTCTGTAAAATATTTTTTGGAGAAGGAGTGTCCCAGTGGAAAACCGATCAGACCATAGACTTTTTTCATAACTCAGTTTGAGAAGATTTAGCAATACGCTCAATACCGAGAACCAGTAAGACTCCTGATATCATCAACACGACTGAAACGAAAAACTCAGTATTGATTTCGGGTAAAAACCAATTGTAACCCTGAACGATCTTTTCGCCCTTTTTCAAAATAGGAATTCCAGCGTTATCCATTAGAAATTCAGGTTGTTTCCAGGGCCAGATAATCACCAGTGATCCCAAAATGAAACCTGCCAGTAGCGCAATGGTCTGATTGTAGAAGTTTTTGAGCAGGTAGGAAATTCCACGGGATAGAATCAAAAAACCTACTACCGCTCCAATCACTACTGGCAATAGTATTTTGAAGTTCAATTCAGGAGCCGCCTTGAGCATAATGAGTTGATAATTCCCCAGAAGAATCAGCACAAAAGATCCTGACAGGCCCGGTAAAATCATACTTGCCATAGCGATGATACCGCAAATTACCAGATAGTAGATACTGTCATTTTCATTAGCGGGCTTCATGTATGCCAAAGCCAGAGCTGTTGCCGTACCTAGTAAAAACAATAGAACAGTAGCCGGAGACCATTTTTTAACTTCCTTACTAACAGAGTAAACAGATATGGCTATAAGGCCAAAGAAAAATGACCAAACCCAGACGTTGTAGTGCTCAAAAAGGTAGTCTGCAAGCTTTCCAAGCGAAACCAGACTTACACCTACTCCAAAAAAAAGAATGAATAAAAACCTGAAATTGATATGATTCGCAAACTCTTTGAAATTAAAACCTGCCAGTAGTTTGACAGCTATCAGGTCAATCGATTTCAGTGAGTCTATCAAGGTTTCGTAAATTCCGGTGATAAAGGCAATTGTGCCACCGGAAACTCCCGGAATGACATTTGCAGCACCAATTGCAACTCCTTTTAAAAATAGAAAAACGGATCGTTTCAAGATTACTTATAAGTTGAGGAAGTGATCAAAAGTATCTCCTCTTAATCCCATCCTGATAGTCTCTAAAGGAATAACTTCATGTGGTGCAATATTGCCCAAGTTGACTTCATTGCCACATAACTTGATGAACCATACCTGTTGTTCTTTTTGAGGCGCTTCCCAGATAATTTTTTCACTAGGGATTTTTGTGAGGATTTCCTGAACAAGTCCTGACCTTACTTCCCCTGAAGACCTGAACAGTCCCACAGTACCGCCCTCTCTGGCTTCACCGATTACTTTCCACGCACCGGCATCAAGCTCTTTTTGCATCAGTTGTATCCACTGATATGGCGGGATAATTTTCTCAGCGTCTTTGGAACCGACTTCCGAAAGTACGGTAACCTGATCTTTTAGCTTACTGATGTATTCACATTTCTTGTCATGATCCAACACAATACTACCATCAGATACTTCGGCATGTTCTATTCCGTATTTGTCCAATACAGCTCTGTAGTCGTCAAACTGATCTCTTACGATAAAAGCTTCGAACAAAGTACCTCCAAGATATACAGGTATGTTAGCTGCTTTGTATAAGTTTATTTTATCCTGAAGATTAGGTGTAAAATATGAGGTAGCCCAACCTAGTTTTACAATATCCATGTAGTCGCCCGATGTTTCAATCACATCTTCTACCTGCCTGAGACTTAAACCCTTGTCCATCATCATTGTAAAACCCTTTTCTCTGGGTTTGACTGTTCTGGAGGGAAGATTCTTCAGCGTGTAATTCATAGTAAATCTGTTTTGATTCGATTCAACAAGTCGCAAAAATGACTAATTAATATGAAATCATCATGCTTTTACGATAAAAATCACAGGCCTAAATAAGTGAAGTGCAATTGTCTCTATTGATTGTCCTTTTTATGCTGGCTGATTATTTTAAATAAAGCTTTTTGAGTCTCCAGTTTGGGGAAGAAGTCAAATAGTACAATGTGTTTGTCGTAATTGATTACCAGCCCCTGTTCCAGGTAATTGAACGCCTCATTATACTTTCCTGCATAAATGAGGTACACAACAGCCCTGTAGTATAACTCCGACTCTTCTGGCAGCTCTTCTATGCCATTCAAAATAATTTCGAGGCTTTTCATATGCTCTCCCTGATCGGAATAAATAATAGACCAATCTAGCCAGGTAGAAACAATTTCGGGTGCCAGCGCGGCTGCTTTCTCATAGTATTCCAGGCTTGAAACGATACTGCCTACCTTAAATTCGGCCTCTGCCAAAAATCGTGTATACATGGGGTTTTCCGAATCCAGCTTGACCGCTTTCTTTAAAAAGTGTACTGCTTCATACCATTTTTCCTGGAATGACATGCATACTCCCACTCCGAACCACGCTTCGTGATAAAACTGATCGATTTTCGATGCCTTTTGATAATAGCGAATACCAATGTCGTAATATTCCAGTTTTTCATAGGCAGCTCCAATACAGCAATACGCTTCTGCACTAGGACCCTCGATTTCCAGCGTTTTTTTATAAGCTTCCAGTGCCTTTTCATATCGCTGGAGATTCATATAAGCATTGCCCATATTGAAATAGGCAGAACTGAAATCCTCATCTATCGCCAATGCAAACTCATAAGCATCGACAGCTTTTTCGTAATTGTGAAGTTTGTTGTATACTATACCCAGATTGTACCATGCATATTCAGAGTACGGGTCTTTGTCGATAAACTTTTTATAGTATTCCAGGCTTGTTTCCAGCTCTCCTGTTACATCCAGACAATATGCCAATTCATAAAGCGCATTTTCATTATTGATGTTATGTTCAATTGCTTTTTTATAATAATCAATCGCAACTTTATAATCGGAGATGTTTTGATAGGCAAAACCTATGTTGTAATAAACCTCGTCTTTATCTTCGGCCAGGTCTTCAGCTTTTTTAAAATAGGTGATGGCGTCTTCAAATTCTCCCTGTAGCGCGAAAAGGCTTCCTTTTTGTAGCATCACTTCAGGGTCATTGGGCTGAAAATTTTCTGCCCTGTCCAGTAACTCCTGCGCCTCATCAAATTTTCCTGTTCTCATAAAAATCAAAGATTTATCCA
>JBCBHL010000093.1:0-21264 GCA_038525605.1 Bacteroidota bacterium | reverse complement strand
GGAGATGAAATCCAGGCAGGAATCAATTGAAGATAGAGTAGCCAGGAACCCAATCAGGATAGGGATAGCTTTTACCAATGCTTTTTCTACTGCTTTCGCAACTGCTGAAACATCACCGTTTGCCAACGCCCTGATACCATCAACAAAAGCTGAAACCAATTCGATGATCTGAGCGGCCCTTTCTATGAAGAACTTAGCAATATCGATGATCATCATCGCCGCTTTCACAAAGGCTCCTGCCGGACTCATCAGTCCCATGATCCACTTCACACCAGCTTCAATTACCTTCGTAATGATCATATCCCGGATGGCATCCATCACCATCTCTTTGAGGTCATTGAATTGCTCTTTGATATATTCCCATAGCCCTTCAATTCCCTTTTCTTTGATGATCATGAAAATCTCAAAGCCTGTTTCCATCGCCTGTACCACAGGTTCGCCCAGTAATTTCACAGCCTTATTTCTGAAGTAATCCCAGGTAAGCCCAAGAATCTGCGCCACCAGATCAAAAATTCCGCTGAGGCTAAACAGATTATCCGGAATGGTAATCCCAACACCACCCAATGACCCGGTAAGCCACTCGATCAGGCCTGTCATGATATTGTTGAGAATATTATTTTTGAAATTGGTAAAGCCCTGAACAATTCCATCAATCAAATTACTAAGGAATCCGATAGGATCTGAAAGAATCGCTCCTATGGCATCTACCACAGCACTCAACAAGTTGAGCAGTAAATCTTTGATTTTAAGGATGGTGTCGATCACACCAGCAATGAAATTGAAAGCTGCACCTATCCAGCCGGCGCTAACCGATTCTTTGATGGCATCAAAGGACTCCCGGAGTGAATCCACATTTTCCTTATAAGAACTTGCCAGATCCTGTGCTAACTCATCCTGTTTTTCATAGACTGTCTCCTCCAGCGTATCATATTGATCATTGAAATTGTCAAAAGCATCCTGCGCCAGCTTTTTCTGATCTGCATCAAGTGTGTTGAAGAAGTCTTCAGAATCTTTCTTCCCTTTTTTAATGATGTCTATTGTGGCATTTAGCTCATCGGCGATGATGGTGGCTAAATCATCAATCACGCTATTCATCGTTCGCTCGAACTTCCCTTTTTCAATTCTGAATGCCTCCTCTATCGCTTCCGTATCCTCGCCAAATAGCCAATCATCTATGACTGTAACGCCGTAAATATCATCCAGACGATCCTCCACATTATCTTCGAAGGTGGACTTAGCCTGCTCTGCTTTGGTTGAAAAGATTGTATCTACTTTTTCTGATAAACCATCGAGCTTTTTCTTTACCTCATCTTTGGTGTTGGTATAGATGGTTTCCAGCTTCTTATAAATTTCCTTTTGCTTATCCTGATCGCTGGTACCAGTAGTTTGTTGTTCGGTCAGGACATTGCCCAAAGCACCGGTTCTGGCAACATGCATATCTTTAAGTCCTTTCTGACTTCTTTTTTCTGCATTTGCCTGAGCCTCTGCCAGTTTTTTCTGTTCAATTGCTCTGAAAGTCGAAGGAGCAGCAGCTGCCTGGGCCTGCGCATCATCTTTACTTTGTTTAGCTTCCAGGAATTTAGGTTCATTGGAAATCGCCAATTGTTCATCAGTTACCTCATTGGCTTCCATTGCATCGTCAAGTGACTGGCTTTCTTTTTCCATGGACAGCTCAGAAGCACTCTTTTCTTTGGGGACAGCAGAAATGGGGTCTACTGATAGTGGTGGTGGTCCGACCTCTTCCTCCGGTATGGCCACATTGGGTGTAGCAGGCACACCACTGGCAGGCGGTTCCGGTTGTTCTGCCTGTTGCGCCATAGGGCCTGAAAGTTTCTCATTTTCACTTTTAACATCAGAAGCAATGCTTTCTTTGACAGCCTCAATCGGTTTCTCATCTTTAAACTCCTCGGCGCTATCCTCATCAGTAGGCATTTTCTTAGACAGTTCTGTCAGATGCCCTTGCAGCAATGCTTTGAATTTTTCGGGTGTGAAAGGTTCTTTTTTCTGATCTTCTGATTCAGCGATCTGATTCATTGTTCCCAAATGTCCCAACTGATCGTTTTTCTGATCCTGCTCAGCATCGGAGAGCGGTGTTGCAGCGGTCGTTTCCGCCATTTTTGTCTCGGCAGGAAGATGCGTATTTTGTTCTTCCATTGCAGTTTCCGTGTGGGAAAGAACCCCTTGAAAAGCGGAGTCTTTATTTGGATCGCTGACCGCAGGAACCGCATTTTGCTTGTCCATCGCTTTCCCGGAAGCTTGAAAGTCCAGCACTGATGAGCCTGACGCTTTTCCTGATTTATCAGCTGCGTCTCCTTCGGCAGCTTCTCCTTCCGGTTTCTGTTCTTCTTTCGCTACGCCTTTACCATCTTCGGATTCAGGAACTGTTGCACCCTCACCGCCATCATCTGCTCCGCCCGAAGCTCCAGTGGATGCGCCACCACCAGCCCCACCGGGGTCACCAGATGTATTTGTATCTTCCGCTCCGGAATCTCCAGCACCGGAAACAGGGCCAGCTGAAGCAGCTTTACCTCCGGCTTCACCATCCTTAGTTTCTTGCTCCGCATTTTCAGTCGTGGTGTTATTTGATGAAACTGCCGGGGTTGCAGCGCTAACTCCATTCATCGGAACTGCTCTATCTGCAGAAGCAGATACAGGTGCAGCAGAGGCATTTCCTGCCATCGAAAAATCTACTACAGGATTAGGTGCAAGTCCTTCAACGTTAGCAGATTGATTATTAGCAGTTTCCTGTTCGGGACTCTGTTCAACACCAGATTCTTTTTCAGGAGTATCTAGCACAGCAGCATTGTCCTGTAACGATTGGTTACCGTTGGGTGATTGTTTTTCTGCTGTAGCTACTGCTGACATAAACTATTTTATTGCTTAGAATCTTTCTATTTTACCACCAATATTTACACTTAGTCCCCAGGTTTTATCTTCCGGATGTATCTCAAAGTACACATGATGCTCACCGACATTATTCATTTTAAATTCACGGACAGTGGTCATCCGTTTAACATCACTTGTGACTATATTTTCCTTAGTTCTGGTGGCGTTATCAATTCTAAATTTGAAACTTCCGGCTGATGCTTTCCCATGAACATTAGCTTTATGATTAAAAGTAACCCGAATATTGGGTTTCTTTTTAGTGCTCAAAAACCTGACTTTTCGTTGGCTGTAAAAATTCCCTCTGGGAAATGGCACTACGTCTTTACTTCCACCTTTCCGCTGAATTTTTGGCTGAATTTTTCCTTTCTGCTGAACGACATGTGTCAATTCATGAGCCAGCAACCTTTTCCCATCCGGTTGGTCCGGATTGAAATTACCCGTATTGAAATACACATCATTCCCATGCGCAAAAGCCTTTGCCCCCAGGCCTTCGTTCATTTCAACTGCTTTGGAATCAGTATGTACCCGAACGTTTGAAAAGTCACTGCCAATCTTTTGACTCATCTCCTGATTGACATCTTTCGGCAGGCTTCTTCCACCGCCTTTCGTTGCATTGAGCTGACTGGAAAGAGCGGGAGTAGCTGTTGTTTGTCCATCACCGGAACGTTGAATCAATGGTTTTTTCTGTACTTCTTCGTCTTCCTTAGTGGCAACTTCCTCATCTTCCTGCATGGCTACTTCTTCATCTTCTTTTGCTGCTACTTCTTCTTCCTCCTTCATTGCCACTTCCTCATCTTCTTTCATTGCCACTTCTTCTTCTTCTGGCTGCATCTGTACACTTTCTTCATCCTCCGGCTGCATTTGTACAGGTTCTTCCTCTTCTGATTGCATTTGCACAGCGCTTTCCTCATCCATAGCGGACATGCTCACTTTTTCCTCTTCATCAGGCATTTTCATGACCTGATCCGCTACTGCATCGGCCTGTTGCTCATGTTTGTCATTTGGCTTTCCTATTTTTAACTTCTTTTGAACGACGGGACCAGGTTTTGCCTGAGATTTTGATTGTATTACAGGTGCCTTTTTCATGGTAAAATCTTTTAATTCTAAAATGTTCTGCCTTGCTTTTGATATTCCCTGTTGATCCCTTCGGTAATGTCTTCGAGGAATATCTTTTTCCCTCCCTTCTTCAAAGCCATCAAAGAGCTGTATTGCACAACATTGATGATGGATCCTCCGGTGAGGTTGTAATTTCTTGCTATTTCATCCAGTCTTATATCCACTGCAAATTCCGCCACTGGTGAGAAACTTTTCTGCCAAAGCATGGTCCTTTCTCTTGCATCCGGTACCGGAAATTGGATAATAGACTGAAACCTCCTTGTAAATGCATCGTCGAGGTTACTTTTCAGATTAGTGGCCAGAATCACCAGGCCGTTATAGTCTTCAATTCTTTGAAGCAGGTATGCCACTTCCTGATTGGCATATCTATCATGCGCGTCTGACACACTGGTCCGCTTACCAAACAAGGCATCTGCCTCATCAAAAAACAGTATCCACTCCTTATTTTCTGCTCTGTCAAATACTTTGGCCAGGTTTTTCTCTGTTTCACCAATAAACTTTGACACTACTTTTGAAAGATCAATCCGATAGACATCAACATTTACTTTCTTACCCAGTAATGTGGCTGTAAGCGTTTTTCCTGTTCCCGGTGGACCATAAAACAAAGATTTGTATCCGGGTTTCAGCTTCTTGCCCATTTCCCAATCCTGCATCAAAGTGTGATGATGCTCCAGCCAGGTTTCAATTTCACCAAGTTGCGTGTAGGTATAGGGATTCAAAACCAGATCGTCCCACTGCATGTCTGTTTCGAGTAGCTTTGCCGGAAACTCTGCACTGTAATTAGGTTTTCTTACGTCTCCGGTAGTAAACATATCCAAAGCCTCTGTGGATAAAGTCAGTGAACCATTGAGAAAAGGTTCGCCTTTTTCAACCTGTTCCAGCCAGCATATATTTTCCTTACTGAAAATGTGATCTCCTTCAAAAATATGCATGATAGAAAACCGCTTTTCGAAATCCGTACCGGCGAGAATAAACATGAGCGTCTCACCTGTCGGGAGGAAACCCGTATGATTTTTCCCCCTTTTACCACCGAATTCAGTATATATCTGATTGATTGACTCATTCTTCACCAGGAATGCATCCAATACTTCCGGTTTGATATGGGGAACCAGTGCTAAAATGATGGTGAAACGTTCCTCAAAGGTCAGGTTGTGTTCTTTGACAAAAGCTGCGTACCCGGACAGGCTTCCGTTGAGATCAGGTGGAGTAATCTCGAAAATGTGCTGATATTCTGTTTCTTGTTTAGCATTCAGTTGCGATCTCACTTTTAAAATCTTCCTAAACCAGGACAATTCCTTGTTCAGATCGCTGGCATTATGTTGTATCTTTTCTGTTACCATTCCACAAAAATCATTTCAGTAACCCAAGGTAATTTTATCACACTGTAGCTCCAGGGTAGCTTTTCCAGCAGTACGTCCATAGTAGATCGTTCAACATGCAATTTCCATCCGGTAAAATCCTTTTTCATCAATCCTTCTTTTCTTAAAAAAGTAGCCCTAAAACCGTCCACTGAGGTTCCTTTAAGCACTGACCAATTTTGGATGACTACCTCTAGCAGGTGCTCTCCTTCTTTTAATTCCTCATCTGATAAATGGTTCTCAGCAGGAACAGGAGTTTCTGCTTTTAGTCCAGCTAAAAGCTTGTTTAATACCAGTTCGCTCTCGTCAGCCTCAACTGCACCCGTGACAAGAAACTGCAAAAACCAAACAGCTTTGTGTTGCAGTTCTTCCGATTTAAACTCATTACCTTCCATCCATTCCAGTCCTTTAAATAAAGTAGGCAGAAATGGCCAGATCAATACCAATCCGGCATTGTTGATCCAGGCTTCCTCCAAAGGTTTTGTTGGGGCATTCCACGGTATGGAGTTGGACTGATCAACCTTGCGAACAGATGCTTGAAAAGCGTTTGATTGCTCCTGAGTTCCATTTCTTTCCCTTGTTCTCTCCTCTCGCAAGGCCTTCTGCAAAGCCATTGCTTCATTGATCTTTTCAGATTTTGCCTCCTTCTTTGCATTTGATTTCGCAGAGGTGCCCGCATCTAAATTTGATAGTTCAGTCTTTGCGGCATCTGCTTCTGTTGGCTTGACTGAATCGATCCACTCTGATTGATCGTTATTCTGTTCTGTTTGATGATCCGAGTCAGTGTATAGTTGAGTTGTTTGATCATCTGCGACTTGTGATTGACTATCGGCCTTTCCACTTTGCGCTACCGATTCATTAGGGTTTTGGGGCTGCCCTACCTTATCTGACCTCAACGGACTTTCCTGTTTGTTTTCATCAATGTCAGTATTAGTTGCCTGATCTTTGGCAGAAAGATCATCTTTTGCATCTAATGACCTTTTCAGTTCCGAGTCATCCTTCAACTGACTGAAATCCTGTACTCCAGCAACTGATGAAGTTTCACGCGAGAGATCTTTTTCTTTTGTGCCAGCTTCCGAAGATTCGGCAATCGGGATATCAGAATTCTCCGAATTAGAATTTACAGAAGACTTTTTGGCCGTCTGATCATTTTTTACCTCGGCTATTTGACTCTGTTCTCCTTTCTGATCTTTGGGCTCATGAGTGAAATCACTGGGCTGTTCTCCTAATTTTGATTCTAATAATTCAGAAGCAGACTTACCCGTTAAATCATCAGCTTTATCTTTCCCAGATTTTATTGACTGATCTGTGCTGGTATCACCTGAAGAGGCTTTGATTGCTTTATCAGACGATTGACTTTTCGAAGAAGTATCTTTCGTCGATCTTGCGTCCTGATCAACTGATTCGCTCGAATTTTCAACAGAATTCTCCTCAGGCTTATGATCCTTAAATTCTTCGCTTTTGAAAACTTCAAGGCTCTCGGAATTCTTCAACTCATTTGCAATAGTCTGCTGTTGTTCATTTTTCACCTGCTCATATTTAGCAGCTATTGCTTCCTCAGCATTCTGATTTGACTGATTCTTTCTTTGCTCGTCAATAAGACGGTCTTCCTGCTCTTCCGGCTTATTATCAAAATCTTCATCTGAATCCTTTGAAACATTGGAATACTTTCTTGAACCCTCTTTGTTTTTTTCAGAGTTTACATCATACAGTTGCTTTGTACTTGTTTGACTTTCACCGATCTGCTGATCAATTCCTTCCACTTCATTCTTACTGACCTGGTGTTTTTCCTCTTTCGGTGACTTTTTTGATTTGCTTTCAATTTCTGCTTTCGAAGTTGTCTGTTGATTCAATGCTGAGGATTCACTTTCTTCGAACACATCTGCCTTATCTGACAGCAATTCATTGTCATAAACAATCTCATCACTCTTTTTCGACAATAGATCAGCAGATTTAACAAATTCCTGCAATACGTTGGTATTTATCCTACCGCCCTGCTTCTTAATCAAATTGATTGCTCTTATTAATTCAGCTTCAATTTTCTGTTGATTGTTTTTATTGACAAAGCCATTAAACTGACTAATTTGTCCCAATAGATTATTGAAAATTATGGTCTGTAACTCTTCGCCATCTTTCCTTTGCCTTACCGTATAGAATGCTACGTCCCAAATTGTAAGATTGAATTCAGTATCCGATTGTTTTGAAAAGTGATTGACTCGATGGACTTTCTTTAACTCATCTATCAAATTGATTGACTCACTATACTCTTTTGGGCTTACCAATAGGCTGAATACCAATTTTAGTTGTTTTTGATCAAGATGGTAAATCAGTCGTTTTCTTGCATTTTGCTGATTCAGGCAAGATAAAAGACCTTTCTTTAGTTCGGTTTTACTGCTTTGAAATAACTCATCGAAGAGGGTTGTAAACTTTTTTCCGGAAGGATTGCCATCCCACTTGAAAGTTCCGAATTGTAAAAAATAGAGAAACGAATTAAGCTCCGATTTATCAACCTGAAGTCTTTTATCAGCGGTATTGCCACCGAATCCCTTTCTGCCCAGGTAAAAAATCCTTTTGTTAAGTTCTTCTTCAAACAGCGCTTCAATCTTATTCGGCAATTCTTCTGTAATAGACTCTTCATTCAATACCCCCAAATCTATTTCCAGGTTTTCTATTTGAATGACAACATCCTCCTGGTCGTATCTTTCGCAGACCTTATTCAATAGAGGTGTCACCTTTGTTTTATAGACATGGCACACCAATTCCTGAAGTTCCCTGGCACCTTTTTGATCTGGGGCCTGGAACTCCAGCGTTTGTTTTTTGATGATATGTCGATTATAAAACATAGATGTTCAGGACTTAAAATCAACTCATCTTGAAAAGAATCAGTAATTTGGTTTCAGAAACTATTGCTCCGACGTAGGCTGTTCCGTTGCATACTACAGCGAATTGTTCTTCCGGTAAAGTAGGCATATCAGATACTCTGACCCAACTTGTTTCTTTTGGCGAGTAAGCAATAATTCCTCTGTTTCTGTATCCGGCCCCAGCGATAAATCCTTCACCATCTACTGCAAATCCTAAATTACCATCTCCCCCCATCGGCAAGACTCCATTAGCCATATCGGCTATTCTACTCCAGCCTTCTTCAGGAGTGAAAGACCATAAATCTGTCAATAAGCCTGATTGATTTCTACCAGCACCTAGATAGCCAACTCCATCTATTGAGAATCCTGATGCATTTTGTCGGACTTCACCCGGCAAATCAGGTTGACGCGTCCACTTATCTTTTCCCCTTGAATTAGGGTCAAAAGCCCAGAATTCCTTAAGATGCGTCCCATCTTTACTTAGACCAGTACCAACAAATCCTAAATTCCCTATGGTGAAACCTCTTGCTGCAACTCTTGCTTCTCCAGGATAATCATCAACTTGTGTCCAGCCCTCCGTTTCTGGATCGAAACACCAGAAGTCATTTAAATCTTCTATGCTATTTCTTCCTAAACCCACGTAAGCTTTATTTTCGACTACAAAGCTTACAGGAAAACTTCTGGGAGTTCCCGGAAAGTTTTGTTTTCTGGTCCATTTATTTCGCTGAACGTCAAATTCGAATAGTCTTGCAATTGAAGATGTAGGCCTATTCGGATCAAAAGAATTTCCTATGATCAGATATATTTTATCACCTATACTGAAAGAAGTACTGATATGTTGATTGTTGAGTTCATTCAAGGGTAATTGTTCTTCCCAATTGACTGTTTTGCCAATGTCATCTTTCATTCTGATCTCTAACCATTCATTAGGTTTGGTTATTGGTATTTTCTGACTGACATATCCCGATGCGGAAACTGTTAACTCCTCGCCGATTGGAACTCTCATATTGAACTCGCCACGAATTTCCGTTTTTAGAGAAACATCTCCCGATGATAATGTGGCGCCATTCAGAAACGCAGAAGAATTCTCCCTGTAAATAACCCCGGCGACTACTGATTCTGCATTTTTCAGTATAAAATCTACTTCTGCTTTATTTGCATCTGTAATGATGGTATCACTAATTACAATTGAAGGGTCGGATGTCCTTGGAATCAGCAATGTTTGCTCTGAAGGCTGATAAGCTTCAGATATCACGGCAAATGGAGACCATAACGGTAAGTTTATTTTATACTTCCCTTCAGCATCAGTTGCAGTGGCAAATTCGGAAGCTATCAGTATATTGGCACTCTCTATTGGCTGGCCAGCCTCATTCCTCACTGTACCTGTCACTTCGATAATGGCAGGATCAAGTAAGACATCCAGTTCGGCCTCTAAAGTCGCATCAAACGTTATTTCACCTACATTTACCTCCTTGTTTTGGAATCCTGCCGCTGCAAATATCAATTTCGAGGAAAGCCCGACTACCATTTTAGTACTGTTGTTAGTCACAACTCTTTGACCAGTCTCTACCTCTTCTACTACATTTCCGTCAAGTATTTGACCAAACTCTTTATCCCTGGCCGTAATGAAAAGTGTGACTTTACCTTCTACTAACTGCACGTTGATTTCCGAATCAACTGATGCTGCTGTTCGCGTTTGGGGCAAATAGCCTAACAAAGTATAATTGATAGCTGCATTGACATATGTTTCTATTTCATATCTGCCATCAGTATCGGTGGTTTTAGAGCCTAATTCCGAAGCGACAACCACATTACTGAGCGCTTCTCCTTCCTCACTGGTCACACGGCCGCTAATGATCACTCGTTTTCTCCTCAACTGCGCATTGACAGTAGTACGATAGGCCACATCAATTTCTTCTGTTTCATGAGTAATTTTAGTAAACCTTAATGTCGCTGATGGAGATGCATTGATGTTGTAAATGCCCGTTCTACCCGTCAACACGAAGCTTTCTGTTCCTACTTCCTGAACTCTTACATCCTGCAGTCCTGTTTCCGTTTCATCCGTCACAGTTCCGATCACCTGTATGTCCTTGCACTCACAAATTACGAGGAAGAAGATTGTTCCGTACTGGGTGCTGTCGCCAAATGTGGCCTTATAGTGCAATTTATCATGACCTGTAAAGTCCGGGTTCGGTTTATAACTCACAGCGTTTCTACCAGCACTCCAGGCAGATGTCCCATTGACGGTATCAGTTAGAATTTCAAATTCATCAACTTTTAGTTCTTTGTCAAAAAGTACGAGACTGGTTTGATCGTCTTTAAAAACTGACGTTACTTCAATCCTGATGTTACTGTCAACAACCATGTAGACGGTACCGAATAATTTCACGTCATCAAGTTCGATGATGTAATCAAAGTTATCCTGACCTACATAACCATCTGCCGGTACATACTTGATGAAACTTACACCATCATTTTTTTCAACAGTTGCTTTAGCACCACTCACAACAGGCCCGGAAACGATTTCAAGAGTAGCCTCCTTCTCTACCTGTTCTGCTGTAAGCAAATAGACCTCTTTACTATCGCCTCGGCGGGTATATTCTACGCTTACTTTCCTGTTAGTATCCAGGATTACATAGAAACGACCATATTCGAACGGCAATCCGTCCTTAAGGATAGCGTAATTGAAAGAATCATCTCCGAGGAAGCTGGTTTTAGGTTCATATCTGATATCACCATCAGTAACACTGGCTGCACCTCCTTCGTCAGTATTTATTTTGTCCTTGAAGTCCGACTTTTCTTTAAACACATTGAGCGTAAAGCCTTCCTCAAGCATGCGTTCCGAAAGTACTCTAAACACCGCTGGATTATCCTGGAAGGTGGATTCTACTCTTACCTTTTCGTATCCATCGATGATGATATTCAGGTGATTGTAATGCCAGAAACCATCTTGATCCTGGAACGCATATTGCAACATATCCAATCCATAATAACTTTCATTAGGCTCATACACAATTCTGAATCCGCCGTCAGTATTTTGCACTTTAGCAGCGCCATTTTGAGTTTCGATATCATCTTGTAGTTCTGATCTATCGGAAAACAATTTGACAGATTTGGCATCTGCGTCGATATCCGTAAAATAAGCAGCTGTTTCCTTTAGTGTTCGGATCAGTTTTGTTTCACTGCATTTCACCACCATTACATGCATTCTTACCCTTCTGATAAATCCCTCTTTATCAATTACTTCATAAGTAAACTCTTCCAGTCCGGTGTAATCAATTTTTGGCGTATACAGTAGATAAGGAGATCCTTCCACGGGTTTTTCCTCATCAGGCTCTTCTATTTCTTTGACGACTTTTACCGATCCACTATTCGTTTTTATTTCGTCAGTAGGCTCACCTTTTTCATCCATTAAAACCAGTTCAGCACCCTCTTCTTTTTCTCTGGCAGTCAGCACATCAAATTCTCCGGTGTTGCCTTCGCAGATCAGTTCAAATTCAACCGTATCGCAGCAATAGACGATCACATTGACAGTTGCTTTGGACTTTTCGATGACTTCAGCTCCGTTGATACTTCTTACTTGTTCCAGCTCGTAAGTGAAACTGTCTTTTCCTTCTCTGCCGTAAACAGGATTATACCTGACTTTTCTATCTGGTAAAAGGGTCAGACCGGCACCAAATTCCGATAATTCAGGTATAACCACCTGAGTGTTTCCGTATGAAACATCATTCAACAACAGATCAATTACGACGGAATGATGATTATCAGTGGCAGCCAGGTCATCAATTGCATTGACATGCTTTTGATAGGGAGAGGTGACCAGAATTTCGACTATTACCTCATCTGTTAGTGTTGCATCAGTGGTATTTTCAATTGTGTACTCGAAGTAATCATTCCCGATGGTTTCTTCATTAGTCTGATATTTGACAGCATCATTGTCACCATCATTAGAAATGAGATCAGCACCTTTAAAAGATTTACCTGATTTAAACTTTCCTTCCAGGTCCGTATATCCTTTTCTAACGATATTCAACAAATCTCCATTGGGATCCAGGTCATTTGCTTTTACATCAATCAATTTGGAATCTCCCTGCCTTATCAATACAGCTTCTCCTCTGGCAACCGGAGGTAATTTGATTTTATCAAGCGCAGGATCAAGCGGAATATGCATTTCATCTTCTCTGAGTCTGTAAGGCAAGTTAAAATCTGCGAGTACGACCTTTTCTTCTTTTTCCCCTTTGCTATCATCATAAACGATGATATGAGTTCCGCCTCTGTCAACAGGTTTTGTTTCAATACCCGGATGTTGCTTCAGAAAATTGCAGAAAACTGAAAAATGGTTTTCCTGAAGAAACTGATATCTGTTTACAAATCTGTGATACAAATTGAAGAGTCGGAAAAACTCTGAGTTGCCAAGAAAATCCGTAATGGCTTCTTTCAGTAAGTTGATCTCTTTGGTCCAATTCAAAAATGTCTTGTGAGGTAAAACATCTATTTTCTCCCAATTCAATATTTCGGTAGCATATTCAAGTCGCAGGTAAGCCTTTGAAAGATTCCTTCTATACATCTTGTTGTAATCGGGAATAGAAACTACCGGTGCACCATTGTTATATAGTTCATCAATTGTATCCGGCAATATGCCCATCAGTCGCTCGCCTTCTTCATACAAGCCAAGTGACTTTTCAATTTCCTCAAAGATGAGATCTATTTCAGCTTTGAAATTCTCAACATTTGCGTAAGGGAAATTATACGTCCATTCACGCGCTGTTCTTTCAAATGCTTTTAATGCACCCAGCACGTTTCTGATAGCCGTGATGATTCCACTTTTCACCAGCTTATAATCGGACTGTAAATCGAGCCAATAATGATTATCTACTACAATGTTGCTAATGTCTCCTCCGAATCGGACCGGTAAAATCTCAAATGGCAAATTGAATTTAGTCCTTTGATCGGACACTAACTTTTTTACTAATTCAATTTCTTTACGATACCCTCCCGCAATTCTAAAAGCCTGATCTGCAGCAGGAAAAAACAACGGTGTTTGAACTAGTCCTGCGGGTGATGATAAAGGTTCTCCTGCTATCAACTTATTGTTATCGTAGGAAATCACTCTGTTTTCCAGGCGGGAGCTAACGGTAAGCCCGAAGTTCCACTCTCTGTCCAGTTGGGTCTTTCTAATACCGTCTGTATTGCCTGTTTGCGCAGGTTGTAGAAAGTAGGGAATAGATTTATCTCCCAAAATCTGAGAAGTATTAGTAGGTGTAATTTTGAGAGGTAGTTCCCGGTCATTCAGCCTGTCTAATTCAAAACTCTCCAGCAAGAGTACGAGCCTCTTGTGAAAACTGATGACTTTTCTTTCCTGATCAGCTTGCTCGTTGAAAATCCGCGGTTGTAAAAACTGATGCCTGAATTTTGATTCGCCTAAGATGTCAATTTCATCCAATTCCTTATCTACATCGAAGTAGATTTTACCGAGTGCAAGATGTAGAGAAAATTCATTTTCAGGTCCACAGTCACTAACCAGCAATTCTGCTGCAGACACAAACTCATGGTATGCTTTTACAAGAATTGTCAGATATTCATACAGCGACTGAATATTGTATTTGGTAGGTTCTGAACTACCTTCAAGGATCTTCCGTATCTCACTTTTAACTTTAGAGAATCTGGAATTGCCTGATAAAGGATTTTTATAGTTGTAAACTGGTGCCAGTAAGGGCTGAAACTTGCTGTAGGTTTGTGCAAGCAGTCCCTGGCCTGAGCCTGCTCCAAATAATAAATCAAATACGTTTTTGGTATCTTCTCCTCCCTTTATTGCTGAGACATACAGGTTTACAAATGCTTCATAATTTTTGCAACCTTCCTCGCCATTTGCAAAAAGTGGTTTGGGCAAATCGATATGTTCCAGTCCTGATGAAACAGCATAAGGATTTAAAATGCTGCCGTTACTCTTATCCAGAATTTTGGCTAATCCCCCCTTTTTGACAGCTAATTTTCGAATGGTGAATATTCTTTCTTTTCCCAGATCTTCGCAATTTTTTCCCAGACACGAGCGAGGATCTCTGTCAAAGCATTCGAGGTAAATCAGCATGTACATATCATCGAAGAAATCCTTATCAATTTCATAGAATGTGTCGTCAGCAGGCTCTTTGGCAAGTAACTCGTGAAGAACTATATCCTTGTCCTGACTATAGACACCATTTTTATCGAAATTGCCAAACGATTCATAATAGACACCAGCTGGCAACTCGTACGGTCGTCTGTATTTCATCGTGCAGTCAGGCATCTTGATTAGAAAACCATCAGAAGTAATTCCTAACCCTTTTGATAGTACTACAGAATTGGATGTGGTGGTAATTTGCAAACCACATACGATCCCTATTCCTATCAGTTTGGATCTGGTGAATCTATTTTGTTGATCGAGGTAACTGAACAAGTCATTTAGCTGTTCACTGGTAAGCACCTGGCTACCTTCGAATACGGGGTAGTTGTTAATTGCTATACCATTTAGTGTCTGGGTACTCATAGTGATCCTTTTTTATATTTCTCCTAATGCTGTCTGATTTAATATGATAGCGCCATCGGTACTTTCATCTTCACCACAATCGTGAAGCGTGCGAACCGGGTAAACGTTTCTGAGCTCAAAAAGAATATCTATCAAAGCCTGCTTCGCTCTGGAGAGGTTTGTTAGTCTTTCTTTATCGGAATCGTCGTAAGGTTTTACTGGAAATTCTTTGAGATTTTCCAATAACCAGTTTTTATATCTGTATTCAAAGTCTTCCATTTGATCATATCCGACCCAACAGATGTTTAAGAATAGTTGTGCAGGAGCTTCCATCCTGATAGTTTTCTCAAAAAATGATCGGAAATCGATGTTATCGAGTCTGCCCGGCCAACCTGATACTACAACCTGAGCAATGTAAGAATAAGGGTTGTCGATTTGACAAGATTTGCAAGCCTCACCTCCTTCAATATCTCCCTCAGGATTAGGCAAGTAAATCGGTAGCAACTGATCCCGAATTTTAAACTGATCGAGGGTAAGGATAACATTACCATCAATTTCTTCTACTTTTGAAATGGTATATTCTCCGTAATCTTTTTTATTTCTGCTTCCCCGAAGGTTTACACTCTGCACATTTGCAAATAGTGAAGCAGGCGTCTCATCTACCAAAGTAAGCGTT
This sequence comes from Bacteroidota bacterium, assembly GCA_038525605.1. Lineage (GTDB taxonomy): Bacteria > Bacteroidota > Bacteroidia > Cytophagales > Cyclobacteriaceae > JANSWY01. The sequence goes on along the minus strand of JBCBHL010000093.1, from coordinate 5,865 downwards.
AAAGCTTCTTCATTGATGGCAATTATTCTTACCTCTATTAAAACACTTACCGCCAAAGATTCAGCTGTCGCTAAATCCTCAGAAATGGTTTTAAAGGTGGTAATAATTGTCTCTGAACCATTGAATTCAAAAGCATCAATTTTGAATGACTCGGAAACATTGTTTCCTGTTAACGTAATTTGCTGATTGAACCTGAGCTGGCGGGTTTGGTCTCCTTTCAGACAGATTTTTCCTGATTTAACTTTTACTGTCGTATCGATTGATTTCTCAAGCGGGATGATTGAATCATTTTCCGGAATTTCCCGGATAAAATCTCCTTTTGCAGGAACCCATACATTGTTAACTTTTGGTCTCAACAAAATATGTTCCAGCAGGTGAAAGCCCTCCTGTCTGAAAAAGTTTCTTTCAAAGAATGCATTGAGTCTCTCAACTGCAATTTCAAATTCCGTTTTTTCAAAGACATCTGCATTTATGTCGGCAAGAACCTTATTGATCTTGTCAACATCGCCAGTGGCTACTTCCTCTGCCAGCCTGTCTATTATGGCCAGATTACCATTTGAAAGTGTATATTGGCAAGCCTCTCTTCCGAGATAAACCGTTTGCCAGAACTGCTCCCGAACCTTTTTGGTAGCAGCAGCTTTAATCTCATCTATCGAATCAATATCCCTGGTTTCTATTTGCCCGGAATAGACTCCTGACAGTAACAAATGATCATCATCAAACTGATAGGGCTCTGCATACAACCTGAATTTGATGACGTAAGATTCATTGGCAATATCGATATCCGCATCAGTGATTTCACTTTCGAAGTAGTTATTGAATGGCAGTGAAAAATTCTTTCTACTAGATAGCGGGTTCTCAAAAAACTCATTTTTAAAGGCTTCAACTGACTTTTGTCTGGCTTCTTCAGCGGCAACTTCAGAATCAAACAATACTGGGCTTACTGCCATCACCTGATCATCAACCATCAGATAAAGATTGTATTTCTTCTTTCCGGCTACTTTCTGACAGTCTGATACGAAATTACTTTTGCAAACTCCGTTGAGAATCAGCTTTTCGACGGCTAATTTTGCATCATTCAGTGATCGGAATTCAAAGGTACCATTCAGAAATACACCTTTATCGTCACTAAAGGAAACTTTATAGAAATCACCTGAAAGATGAAACTGTACAAATTTGGGATTGAAGTAAAGATCGTCAACTTCGGCAGGATCTATACCCGACAAGAAGGCCACTCTTTTTTCAAGTCCTGAGACATTGTCTAAATGCCAGAAGTCTGCATTTTTATAATTAAATGCCTTGCCGCGATTCATGCTGATATCGGGGTACATATTGAGAAAATCCTGCTTATCCTCTATCAATTCCAGGTCTTTGTCACTAGCCGAAGGGTCTGATATTCTGGCGGTCAAAAGCGTATAATCGTTGAATTGCACTCCAAATCTCGCAATGAGGTGATCGAGAAACTTATTTCTTCGGGTGACAAAAGCATCTTTGTTTTCCAAAATCTTCTGAAGATTATCGGCATGAGTTTGTCGGTTTTCGTCAGCAGATAGTAATTGATCGAAATTTGCGTATAACGGCTCAGAATCTGCCACCATATCAAATAGTGGTTGAGAGAAATAGGTTTTATTGACCTGAAAGTTGTAATCTTCCGGTAGGACATCCCCCCCATCTACAGTACTCTTTCTGTCAGGGTTAAAGGAGAACAAGTCTTTCATCCTGTCGAGTTGTGCCAGATAATTCGCTAAAAGTTGATCAAAAACCATCAGATAACCTTTCAGCTGTTTAGCTTTAGATTTCCTGATGTTAATTTGCTCCTTATCATTGAAATCTACAGGTACTCCATCTTTACCGACACCATAGGTCAATGGTAAATCATCCTGAACGCTGACGTAATCCGCCAAATCCCGGTATTCACCTCTCGGTACTTCAAAATCCAATTTGGCATTTCCTGGTTTTTGTGGTCTTTGATTGTCTTTCAATGTATTGAAAGCCTCCTCTACCAGCAAAGTCCCGGCCTGATACGGAAGATTGTCTTTGAAATAAGTCAGTTTAGATCGAGACAAACTGATCCTGGGAACGTAGTTTTTATCGGTAGCCAGTTCGAGACACCAACGTACACTTCTGGAGGCAACTTCAGGGTTTTCATCCTGGGGAAAATTAGCGAGCTGTAAGGTTCTGACAGCAGTGACACCAGGAATGTCCATGATCAGATTGATGATATCTGAAGCTTGTATGTACTTCTGTCTGTCCGCAAATTGAAGCTCATTATCATCGATGAAACCATTTTCTAATGGAGGTCCATCAAATACCTCTTCAACTGGTCTTAGCTGACTTTCTTCTATCCTGCCTACAAAAAGAAAACTATCTTCAGCCTGTGTCAGTGCAGATAGGTCTTCATTGACTACTATATCAGTATATTGATCATTCAGAATATTTTCTGTGATTGTGGAAATAGTTACTACTACGATCTCTGCTCCAAAACCTGATAAACTAAGTACAGTTCCTGTTACCAGAGACTGTCTGATAGGTGAAAAGACTGTAATTCGGTTGTTCTCTTTATCAACTGAAAACCGATTATATTTCTTTTCTGTGAGGTCTTTTTCTAAGATTTCATCAAGAGAGTAAAAGTTGACGGTAGGACTCAGAAAATTATCTAGTGCAAAAAATATCTGACCTTCTACTTCTGAAATATTTGCATTGGGTTCTACTTCCATATCAGCACAGATCAATATTTCTTCGACGCGTAAAGCGTTGAAACTATAAAAATCTTCGCATAGATTCCTATTGGCATTAAGTCTGGCTTTTGCCTTGTCCAGAATGGTTAAAATATTCAGCACTTTTTGCTGATAGGTTACAATCAAACTATCTAACTTACCTAAAACCAGACAGTTGATTCTGTTGGTGATATCGTCAATGAATGGAACAGGTTTTGCTTTGAGGCCAGCTTTCTGTTCACTCGCCAGCAGGATGTTGTTGTCCTCATCGAGCTTATAAATGATTCCTAAATCATCTGGCATATTGAAAAAGCTGAGTGTCACTTTTCTAATGGCCGATTTGATAGCAGTAATGTTATTCCAATCAAGGTCAGTCTGATCCCACCTTGGGAATTCCACCTTTACTTTGATGATGGCATCCAAAACACTATTCACCTGATTGCCTGCATTTTCCAAGTCCGAAGGACTCATTTTTTTCAGCCTTTCGTAAAGATGATCATCGAAAAGCATCAGACCAGTCTCTTCGTGTGCTATACCCCGAAACAAGGCCACAACATTGGGATGAAATGCAGCAAAGTTATCCTCAAGAGTATCTGAATTCAGGTCTCCAAAGTTCTTGGAATCACTAAACTCTAAAACCACATCATATAGTACTTTCAGATCGAGTGGGTCTTCACTGTTTATCTTAGGGGCTACATAGTCCAGGTAATTTTCATCCCGATAGACGTATAAGTCAAACTCTGCTTTTTCGCTCACTTCAATCCATGCATTCTTCACTCCAATTATCTCATCTTCAAAGCCCTCGCCTGAGATTTGGATACTAACATCCATCAGCATTTTCCTGTAATCCTGAATTGTTAATGGATTATTGTGGAGGATCTGTCTGGCAGTGAAAAAATCATAGAAATCACTCACCTGATCATCGGGGTTAGCCGCCAGCAAATCCTTCATATCGAAGGAGGTTCTGTATCCGAGATCAGTAATAGCATAACATAATGCCTCCAGTAAAGTCACGCCAGGATCATGTGAATTGTAATCAGTCCAAATGTCACCGGCCAACTCCTGAATTCTCCTGATTCCCTCTTCCCTCAGAAATTGGAAATCCATACTTTTCAGTGCTGGTTTATTACGCGATATGGTAATTATCTCTTGCATGTGATTTACTATCTTCTTTGCTATCCTTGTTTTCTAATCGTCATCATCGTCATCGTCATCGTCTTTTTCTTCATACTTCAGCGTGATTGGGAAGTCGTTTTCATTATTTTCGATGGTTTCCAGAAGGTAGTTTTGACGCTCTTCGATCACTTCCCATCCAAAATCGCTAAAGCCGCTAAGCGATGTAAATTCTTTCGCAATAAGCTTAACCGAATACTTTGATGAATTGCTATCGACATTAATTTTAATGTGAGACTCGTTAGTCTTGGTTTTACCGAGTTTTTTTAATCGGTCTTTACCATCTCTTTCATTCCTTCTAATTTGTAAATCGTCATCCTGACCTGTCAACACCTGGATACAAAGCGTATCAGATCTATCAACCATTTCCTTCGTTACTTTGGGGAGGTATAAGGTCTTGAATCTTTCTGATGAACTTTTATAAAGATTAAGGTAATCCCCAGTTGATAATGAATGATTTTTAGTGGTTTGTATGGTCGTATGTCCATCGGAATATTTTGGTTTTGAACTACCTCCTTTTATATTTCTGACCTCAGAAATATCATTAATCAACTCCAATCTATTGTAGCTGTAGTTAGTCCACTTACCCGACAGCTTAATGGTTCTGCTACCTAAGACGTCAATCACTTTCAAACCAACTGTTAGTCTGGCTGCTTTTGGAATGAAGTACACAACGTTGGTTTTCGTCATGTAGAGCTTTCCTGACTTTTTCTCAAAATGCTCTCGGTCGTCTTCATGTACAGCGATAAAATTCTGACTATCAGCACCGTGATCGGGCTCATCGTCATCAGGCCCGTCATCATCTTCCCCATCATCGTCATTATCATCTTCTCCATCACCATCATCCTCTCCCTCATCATCATCCTCTCCCCCATCATCATCCTCTCCCCCATCATCATCATTATCATCTTCACCATCATTATTATCATTATCATCTTCCCCATCATTATTATCATTATCATCTTCCCCATCATCTCCATCGGAATCATCCTCAGCACAATCATCGGTCTGCTCGGGTTCCGGACACAAATCATGGTTTGGCTGACTGTAATCATATAAATCGTCTGTATCAGGATCCTGATCGTTTTCGTCATCACAACAGCTATCAACAGACAAAACAGGAGGTGGTGGGTCGATTTGATTGTCATCACAAATTTTACTGCAATTCACATCTCCTTCAATTACTTCAATGGTGTGGTCGCCGTATCTATTGACCTGACCAACAGATGTTAACACTGATGCGGAGGTAGTAGCCACCGCCACATCAACAGCATCGGGAGAGGCTGCTGTGTTGAACAATTTGAAACAACTAACGAAATCCACATAGGGTCTTTCGTCGATGAAATTCAGAATCATGGATTGATGAATCCTTGTTCCAAATACTATTTCCGGACTTTCCGAGTATGCCCAGGGTGCTAAAAATCCTTTGATTTCATCTTCCAGCTTTCGTTTGTAAAAACCGATATCAAAGCCAGTTCTAAACTTGACTTTAAAATCTACTCTCACTTGCTCATAGATTGGATTTTGCAGGTGGAGATGAAATGCGGGCCCTCGATACTTATTTAAATATTCCCGGATTTCCTCGAAGGTACTGATACTGGTCTGGGGCTCCAGCGGTGACAAAGTATTCCTGTTCAGCACATTAGGTACCACGATCAAACTGACGTTTCCCGGTGCTACATCAGAAATTGTCTTGCGATCTCCGGTATACTTGGTGTGGTTGAGACATTTCACCTTGTAAACTGATGGAAACTCTTCAAGTACAAGGTGTTCATAGTCCCAAATAGTAATGGCTCTTTGCTTATGTCTTAATCTTTCGCTAATTCGTTTGTAAAAAGCTGTACTTTGCTCTTTTACCTTTCCACCAAATGAAGCAAAAGGCTGACTTATTTTTTTAACTGAAGAATCACTGAACTCCAGTTTTGAAATTGATTCTGCCGCCAGTGCCTGAGAAAGATAATCTGGGTCATTGTTA
>JBCBHL010000092.1:0-21309 GCA_038525605.1 Bacteroidota bacterium | reverse complement strand
GAGATTGCGTCGGAATATCAGCCATGATACCCGTCACCTGAAAGGTTTTCCATTTTCCATCCCATTGCTTAATTTCAACCTGCCTACCCAATGCCTCATTGAGCGGTCTGTCCGTGCCAAAATATCGCTCAGCAGTTTCTTTGGTCATCACAATGCTATTGGGGTTTAGAATCGCTGTTTGCTTGTCTCCTTCGTAAAAATCGAATGTGAAAATATTGAAAAAGTTATCTTCCACAACTACTACCCTGTTTTCTTTAAACGAAAGGTCACTGCCGTACGCATTTTTTAAATTGATGATTTGAGAGCCCGGATCCATCAATCTGGTAACTTCTTCAAATTCAGGAGCTTCTTCCAATAAAGCTGTTGCCACATTTGGTCCTGTAGAAGAAATTTTGGTCTGCCAATCACCCCAGATATCCGGTTGATTGATTCGATAAATTCTATCGCCATTTACATGAAACTTATCAAAGTTACTTTCATGATGAACAAATAATCCAATTACAAGGAAAGTGATAATACCAATTGTAAGTCCCGCAATATTCAATATTGCAGGTTGTTTCTGTCGGATAGCATTACGCCATGCTACCTTAAACATGTTTTTAATCATATAATTGTTGTTTTGAGTTTTCATTTTTCTGATAGATATGAACCCGCCAGCCAGATGTATAGCATCTATCCAGAACATAGTGTATGCTGTGAATACACCAGAAGAATTGAGTCGTTCTTCATAAAGTTCTAACAAATCACCAAGTAATTCTTCGCGATATGCTTCGGGAATCAGCTTCCGAGCCAGCAGATAGGCGAAAGCAGGCCTTTTTCGTTGATCGTTCGACATCAGGATAACTTGGTATTCATTTGAGGAATCAATTGCCACATTTTCTGCCTTACATCCTGTGAGGCCTTCAGCTGTGTCATGCCGGTTTCGGTGATCTTGAACAATCGCTTTCTCCTGTCCCCTCTTTTGGCTGTATTTCCACCCATTTCAGATTCAAGTAAACCTTTGTCCTGTAATCTGTAAAGCGTAATATGGACAGCGCCCAGTAAGACTGTTCTTTGAGAATGCTTTTCCACCTCGTTTTTAACGGAAATTCCATAGGCATTTTCGCCCAGGATGCAAACCGCTAATAAAATCAGCTCCTCAAATTCACCAAGTCCCTTACTTTTCATATTTGTTACAACTTTGTATATATACAAAATTATAACAAATAATTTAAGTGACCAATGGTTTCTGAAATTTTGGCAAGAAATAGTACTATACAAAAAATCAGTGCCTCTCGAAAGAAACACGGATTCATTGAGTTTGCGATTATATTTTTTACTTACTCATCTTTTAGAGACTTGACCGGATTAACAGCTGCAGCTTGAAATGATTTGAAGCTAACTGTTAGCGAGCCGATGATGAAAGCGACCACACCGGCCATAATAAATATAAATGGACTCAGAGTTGTACGATACTCGAAATTTGCCAGCCATTCGTCTGCATAGTAGTAGCCAAACGGGACAGCCAGAATGATGGCGATGACCATCAGTCTTGCATAATCTTTGGATAGCAACAATACGATTTGCATGTTTTCCGCACCATGAACTTTTCTCACGCCTATTTCTTTCGATCTTTGCTCTGCAGAAAAAGCAGACAGGGCAAATAGCCCCAGGCAGGAGATGAAAACTGAAATGACGGTGAAAATATTCGACAGTTTACTGACTGTAAATTCACTTTGATAGTTCTCTACATAAGTATCGGCCATGAGTTCAAATCTAAACGGCTCACCAGGGTTCAAGGCAACAGTCACTTTTTCAATGCTTTCCAGCGCTTCCTTAGTATCTCCTTTGATCCGGATTAGTGCCACACGCGAATCTTCAGGCATGTAACCAATGATCAAAGGTGCTATTGATTCATACATGTCTGCCATGTGAAAATCTTTGATCAGACCTACAATTTTTCCCGGACGATTCCAGATTGATAAATTTCTGTTTACCGGATCATCATACCCAATCAGTTTGGCCGCTACTTCATTGATCATGTAATTAGTTGTATCCAAGCCAAAGTCTCGCGAAAGGCTTCTGCCGTCAAGCAATTCTATTTTCATTGTTTCAACAAAATTGTCATTCACCAGAATCACCCCGATCTCAGCATTTGTAGACGGATCTTTACCATCCCACTCTGCCGATCCCGTGGAACGACCATAATCGATTGGATTTCCGGTGGCTCCTGTTACGGATTGCACTTGAGGCAATTTTAACAGCTCGTTTTTAAACACCTCATATTTGCTGGCAGTTTCTCTGCCCCCATTCACTTCTATCATCACCAGGTTTTCCTTATCCAGTCCCAGATCCTTATTAAGAATATATTGCATTTGCTGATAAATGACGAAAGTCCCAATAATCAGTAACATCGATATACCAAATTGAAAAACCACCAGACCTTTCCTGAAAAACACGGATTTTGTACCATGTTTCACCACTCCTTTCAGGGCAGTAATTGTTTTGTAAGTAGGAAGTAACATCGCGGGATAAAATCCAGAAAACAATCCAATTGTGGTCGCCAATGCAAATAAAATCAGCCAGGTAGAACCACTTGAAAAATCGAGCATCAAAGATTTGTCCACGAGGATATTAAAATACGGTAAAAGTGTGATGACTATCACAACAGACAGTATCATCGCTGCATAGGAAAGCAGCAAAGATTCCACAAAAAACTGAATACTGATCGAACTTCTGCCGGCTCCCATTACCTTTCTCACACCTATTTCCTTAGACCTTCTACCTGATCGCGCGGTGACAAGGTTCATAAAGTTGATACATGCGATTAATAAAATAAAAATCGCTACTGCAATCATAATTCTTACATAATCTATTCGGCCTCCCGTGATTACGCCTCTCTCGATTTTAGAATAAAGATAGGTATCTTCAAACTTTTGCAGCATCAGCCTTTCATCCACACCATCTTCAGAATGCTCGTTGATGATCTGCTCCATCCTTTCAGCAACTTTAGACTGATCAAGGTTATTATTCAATGTAAAGAACATCCTGATGCTTCCACTGTCCCAGGACCTGAGGCTACTGTATCCTTTCATGAGTGTTTCATGAGGAATCACCCAATCGAAAGAGATGGTGGAATTGTCGGGAATATTTTTGAAAACCCCACTGATAATCATTTCATTATCTTCATCCATCAAAATAGATTTCCCAACCGGGTTAAGTGTTTGCCAGTCTCTTCCAAAAAGCTTTTCTGCAAAGCGCTCCGAAATGGCAATTGACGACAAATCTGAAAGAGCAGTTTCTTCAGTTCCTTTGACCCACGGAAAACTAAATACCTGAAAAAGCCCTTTTGTACCGTAAAGACCTCTTTCCATGAGGATATTGCCCTCACGTTCGAATTTAACTTCCATATTCCAGCTAAGCACTGCTAAATGCTCTATTTCCGGATATTGTGTTTCCAGTACATCCTGTGCAGGTTGCGGGATGTATGCTGTGGTATTTACATCACCGTTGGTCTGATACATATTTCGCCAAATCTGGTATGTTCTGTTACCATTTTCATGGAAGCTATTAACGTTAACTTCATCCTGAACCCATAATAATATAAGAATAGAGGATACTAACCCAACCGTTAAGCCTAGCAGGTTAATAACCGTATAGCCTTTATATCTCAGAGCATTTCTGACAGCTATTTTTAAATAATTTTTAATCATTGCGTTGTTGTTAATCGAGTTAAAAAATTGAATGTTTCGAACGATTCCCGGCCTGAACATCAATAGAACATCCCTGGCAAAAAATAATTTCGCCTTATTGCTTCCCTGCCCATGCCTCTGATCATAGAGCTCAAGCAGGTCCCCCTCTACATCTTCAATCAGTTCTTCGCGACAAAACCATCTGAGTAACCGAAGGAAAAAGGTTGGAGGACTGGCATTTGGAGAATCATTCATTTGCTCCGAACTATTATTCGTATTTCAATGCCTTGACCGGGTTAGCATTGATAGCCTTCAAAACATGGTAACTGACGGTCGCCAGTGCTATCACGAGAGACATAATTCCTCCACCCACAAAAAGGAGAGGATTGATTTGAGTCCTGAAAGCAAAACTTTCCAGCCATCCTGACATAAATATGTAAGTAAATGGCGTTGCGATCAGAAAAGATATCAAAATCATTAAAGCAAAATTTCTGGAAAGCAAATACATCAGTTGTTGTCCTGATGCACCCATTACTTTTCTGATACCCACCTCTTTGATACGTCTCTTGATAGATATTGAAGCAAGCCCGAAGAGCCCCATACATCCGATGATGATTGACAAAATTGCAACGATTGTAATCACAGAACTCATTTGCTGATCCGACTTGTACAATTCTTCAAAATGCTTGTCCAGAAATTCATATTCAATCGGATAATCCACCACAAATTGATTATAAACATCTTCAACCTCAGCAATAGCGGTCTGAATATTAGCTCCATTAACTTTAACTGACATTTCGGAATAATTCCAGTCTTCATGCACAACCATAGAAAGTGTATTGACCTTAAAGTGCAGTGAATTGAAGTTAAAATTCTCTGTCACACCGATAATTGTTCCAAGTGAGTCATCAGGATACCAACCATGACCTACCTTCTGTCCCAGTGGCTCGTCAAAGCCCAATTCTTCAGCGAATGCTTCGTTCACGATAAATGCCAATCCGTTATCTGTTGTAAAATCTTCTGAAAATTTTCGACCTGATTTCAGTTTGATATCATAAACATCCAGGTAATTGTAATCGACATGTACATTAGATGGGGTAATTCCCACGATGGCAGTATCTACCTTTGCTTTGAAACCCCATTGATGAAAGTTATTTCCAAGCCTTTGACCCGATGCTGTGACACCTAATATATTTGACCTTTTTTGAAGCTCCTCTTTTATTTGTCTGTATTTGCCACTAGCCTCTGAGTTCAGCTCTACGAGTAGTATGTGATCCTTATTGAAACCAATGTCTTTGTTTTTCATATACCTCAATTGCTGCACCACAACCAAAGTAGAGACAATCATACCTAGTGCCAGACTAAACTGCAAAACCACCAATGAACTTCTGAATATTGACTTCTTTTCAAAAGTTTTGAAGCCTTTCAGGATGATTACAGGCTTGAAGGAAGAAAGGTACAATGCCGGATAAACGCCAGCTAACACGCCAATCAAGACCGTCGTTGACAGGATTACAGCAGATATCATCGGATCCATTAACATATTTGCAAGATCCAGCTCCCTGTCAATCAGATTATTGAGCAATGGCAGTGAGATAATCGTAAGCGTAATAGCAATGGCAAGTGCCATGATAGAAAGCATCACCGACTCTAGAATAAATTGATAGAAAAGTTGCTTTTTCAGTGCACCTATCGTCTTTCTTACCCCTATTTCCTTAGCCCTGTTACTGGCTCTTGCCGTTGTGAGGTTCATAAAATTCACTGAGGCGATCAACAAAATGAATAACCCAACCAACAAAAATGCTCCTAGGTATTCTCCGTTGAATTTCCTGTAGTTTTGGTAATCGTGTTCTATGTCAGTAGATGCGAGGTGTACTTCATTTAAAGGCTGCAAGAAAATCTGCATGAAATCCGAATAATTCTCATTGCCACTCGCTTTAACCAGATAATCAGGAAACCTGGTAGCCATGTCTTTGATGTTGGCATTTTCGTTAATCACCAAATAAGTATTAACAAAATTACTTCCGAAGTAGGAATTAAAATCCGGTCGATTTTGAATGATCGTTGACAAAGAAATCAACAGATCATACTGAATATGAGAGTTTTCAGGAAAGTCCTCCATCACCCCTCGTACAACGTAAGTATTACCATCTAAAATAAATGACTCTCCAATCACATTTGTATCATTATACATATTCATGGCAAGTGATTCAGTTAGGACTGCGTCATTAACACCGTCCAATAGCGTATTTCTGTCACCATTAACGAGCGGATAATCAAAGATTTCAAAGAAAGTTGAATCTACTGCCGCACCCTGATCAACTTTCAGTTTTTTACCCTTGGTATCTACCAGCTGGCTCCCAATTGGATTAATTCTTGTATATGCTTGTACTTCGGGAAATTCTTCTATGATGGTTGGCCCCATGCCTGGAGTGGATAAAGCCACATTTTGTGTATTGGTTCCCGGATAACTCTGAATTTCACACAAACGATAAATATTTTTCTGATGCATCGCATCGAAAGATCGCTCGTCTTTTACAAATAGAAATATTATCAAACAGGCAGACATCCCTATTGATAAACTAAAAATGTTAATTGCTGAGAATCCCCGATGCTTCACCAGGTTTCTCCAAGCGGATTTTAAGTAGTTTTTGACCATATCTATGTTATTGAAGTTGTTGTTGCTGTAGGTTAAATCCCTGATTATTCCAGGTCGGCACAAGAGTAATACGTCCATCGTATGCCTGAATTTTGCTTTCAGTGCATTGTCATTTGCTCTTTGATCGAAAAGTTCGAGCAGATCACCTTCTATATCTTCGATAAGCTCAGGATGGCAAAACCATCTCAAAAATCTGCTTACCCATGAAAAAGGCTGATGTCCGGATTGACTATTCATGCAAATTTAAAGTCGAAAGAAACTGATGGAATGGCATTCCACAACTGCTTTCTGGTTTCCATTACCTGTTCAAGTACGTCTTTTCCTTCCGGTGTTACTTTGAAATAACGCTTTCTCTTCCCTCCCCTCACGGCAGTCGCTTCACCAAATTCAGATTTCAAAAACTTCTTTTTCTCCAGCCGGCTAAGTGCCGTTCGCATCGCACCTACACTGACCTTCCTGTCAAGTCGTTTTTCAATTTCTTCTTTAATCGTGATACCATATGCATTCTCATATAAAATGGCCACAGTTAACATGACTACCTCCTCAAATTCACCTAAAGTATACTTTCCCATTTCTTTGAAGTCTCTATTAAAGTCCTAAATGTAACCTAAATATATAAGTCCTAAAAGTAATTTTAATAAAAATTTATTTAAATGGGTATGAGGTGAGACTTTAGATAATGGTAGTAAACCTTCTTCTTATAGAGGAATAGACTATTTATACTGAAAGCCTGAAACTATTACAATGATACTTCGAACAGTGTTACTTTTTCATTTTTACCACGAAGTTCATAATCTCCTTTCTCTTCTATCTGATAAGGATGATCAGAACCCAGCCTTTTTACAAGGTCAGAAGAAACCAGTAAGTTGGATTGCAATTCATTGCAGATAGACTGAATCCTCGCGGTTGTATTGAGGGTATCACCTGTATACAATATTTCCTTCTTAATCATTCCGATTGTTCCTGCTGTTACCGCTCCTGCATGCATACCCGCTTTGAATTGAGGAAAAACACCAAAGTTCTTTTCGAAATAGTCTTGCCTTTTTTCAATACTCTCCTTAATACCAAAGAAACATTGTAAACAATTTTGCTTCTCTATGCCTCTTGCCAATGGCCATGAAATTACAATTTCATCTCCTACATACTGGTAGATCTCTCCCCTGGTGGAAATAATAGCCTCAGTCATCTCTTTGTAATAGGACTTTAAAAGCTTGTAATAGGCTATATTTCCCAACTCTTCTGCGATGGTCGTTGAGGATTTCATGTCCAGAAACATGAATATTCGTTCTTCAATTCTGGGCTTTTCATATTTACCGGTAAAGAAGTTTGAAACAATATTCAACCCCAGTCCCTGAATAGCTTCAATCACAAAAAATCCAACAAAACTGAAAACTCCTACATAAATTATAATGCTGACAAAAGCATAATTCCCAACGAAAGCTGTGAAGGATTTAATTACCCTTGGATCTGTCAGATTAGAATTAAACTCGATGATGGAATTAATGATATTAAAAAATGAAAGGAATAGTGCAATTGCAAAAATGTATATAAAAATTTTTACACTTACTTTCAAAAGAAAGGAGTTGCGGCTAAGCAGGTTCTTGAAAACAGTTACTTCAAAAATTCCAAGAATGAAACCCATTAATATAGAGCCTACCGCAACTGATCTAAGCACACTCATAAAGTCATATGTGTTACCTGTGGAAGGATAATAGTCAGCATCACCTAATATCCCCTTTTCTATTAGCGAATATAATAGTGCTCCGATAAACCATATAATAGGAAATGGTAATAGTTTTTTTAAATAATACGTATTCCTTGCATTCAATATGATAGGCTCAAAAGCTGATTATGTCAATATCAAAATAGTTTGCGTGTACATGTAAGGAAAAAAGAATCTATATATAAACCTAATTTCAAACTCTATTTTGTGAACGCTATTGCAAAACAACTACTACTTATTATCTTTCATGCTAGAAAGAAAGTATAATAGAATTACTTATGTCTGATCTGGCAGATCACCCATTGAGAAAACACATAGAAGAAATCACCTCCCTTAGTGATAGTGATTTTGAATACATATTGTCTCATTTTAAATACCGTCAATTAAAAAAACATCAATATGTGGTACAGGCAGATGAATATGTACCGAATGACTTTTGGGTAATCAGTGGTTGTCTAAAACAATTCTTCATTGATAAAAACGGGAAAGAGCACATCATTCAGTTTGCTACAAGCAATTGGTGGGTCACTGATTATGACGCTTATTACAATCAAACCAAGAGCACTTTCAATATTCATTGCATGGAACCATGCGAAGTGTTGACTTTGTCTCTGACCAATAGAGAAAAACTGTGTGCCGATATGCATAAAGTTGATCATTTTTTCAGAAGAAAAAGTAATGCAGGATATGTGGCATTGCAAAAAAGAATTCTATCGTTGTTAACCGGCACCTCAACCGAACGATACGAGAAATTCAATAAAATGTATCCGGATCTGATCAATAGAATACCTAAGAAATACATCGCTGCTTACCTGGGAGTTTCCAGAGAAACACTGAGCAGGTTATATTCAAAGTAATCAATCCATCATTTAACTTTTATTAAGCAATTCATTATAAAAGTACTGAATTTCAAAATATTACCATTACCCATTTCCTAAATCGCCTTCCAAAAGTGTGACCTATATCACACTTTTTTAGTGATTTAGCTCCTTTTCCCGAAGCACACTTCACCCCTAATATTGCATCATGAATGCACAAAATCATACAGACAACAGGGTAAGTATATTGGCTATTTATCATATCAAACAGGGACAGAAACTGCATGTCAAGTCATTGATGCAAGAGATGGCTGATGCCAGCAGCAACGAATCAGGAAACCTCTTGTATCAACTTAATATTTCTGATTCGCAACCCGATAAGCTTTTCATTTTTGAAACCTATGAAAACCAGGAAGCTCTTGATTTGCATAAACAATCCAGCTATTATCAAAACATAGTAGCAGTCAAGGTGGCGGATCTTTTAGCCTGTAAGGAAGTATTCATTCTCAATCCCCTATCAATTTCTTAAGTAAACCTGAAATGAAAACAATACTCAAAGTATACCTGATCATTTTCCTGATAAGCTGTCAGGCCGAAAACGATCGGGAATCGAAAACTACAATGAAAGAAAAATATTCAAAAAACAAAAAATCAAATCACATGAAAAAGAAAATTTTATTTGTACTGACAAGTCACGGTGAAAAAGGAGACACTGGCGAGCCAACAGGTTATTACCTAAGTGAGGCCGCCCATCCCTGGGAAGTTATGATCAACGCTGGATATGAGATCGATTTTGTAAGTCCAAAAGGTGGAGAACCTCCGGTAGATGGCTTCAATCTGGATGACGAGGTGAATAAAAAGCTTTGGGAAGATGCTGTTTATTCTCAAAAACTTAAAAATACTTTAAAACCCGATCAGGTCGACCCTGCCGAATACATCGCCATTCACTATGTTGGCGGTCACGGCACTATGTGGGACTTTGCCGATAATGAAGCATTGGCAAACATCGCTGCGGAAATTTATGAGGACGGCGGTGTTGTCAGTGCCGTTTGTCATGGTCCGTCAGGGTTGGTCAACATCAAACTTAGTGATGACAGCTACCTGGTAGCAGGCAAAAAAGTTAATGCATTTACCAATGAAGAAGAAGTGGCTGTAAAACTGGAAACCGTGGTTCCCTATCTGTTGGAAACAAAGCTCATTGAAAGAGGCGCTATTTTCGAAAAATCAGGTCTGTGGCAGGAACACGTAGCAGTAGACGGCCGACTCGTAACTGGCCAGAACCCTCAATCAGCTAAAAAGTTGGGTGAAGAAGTCTTGAAAATAATCAGCAAATAAAATCATAGAAAAACCTTCCACTATGGTGGAAAAAGTATATCAAAACGAAATAACAAATGAAAAATATCTTTTTAATCATAGCCCTTATGTTGTCCTCTCTGATGACGAAAGCGCAGCATATCAATTTTGAATCCAATGAGTTGTATCCGGAAGGAATCGCATACAGCAAAAAGTTGAAAAAGTTTTTCGTCAGTTCGATCCATTATGGAAAAATAGGAACTGTAGACCTGAAAGGTAACTATAGCGAATTTGTGGATGATGAGGAACTAGTGAGCTCATTAGGACTGCTCATCGACGAGAAGAAAAATCTCCTCATTGCCTGTGTGGCAGACCCTGGCGTATCAGTAAAAACTGATCAAAGTACTCAGGGAAAATTAGCAAAATTAATCGCTTATCATCTAAAGACAGGTAAAAAGGCTTACAGCATTGACTTGGCAGCAATCAACAAATCCAGTGGAAACTTTGCCAATGACCTGGCAATGGATAAGGCTGGTAATATTTACATTACCAACAGTTTTTCGCCCGTCGTTTTCAAGGTTACTGCAGGTGGGAAAGCCTCAATTTTCGCGACAAGTGACCATTGGGATAAAGAAGGGTTTAGCCTCAATGGAATTGCGTTTCATGAGGATGGATCCCTCATTGTTTCACAATCAAACACAGGTGCCTTATACACAGTTAGTCTTAAAGACCCGAAAAATATTCAAAAGATCAATGTAAATGAAATGCCGGGTGCCGATGGTATTATACTCAGTAAAAGCAACGAGTTGATTGTCTTGTCTAACAGCGAAAAGACACTTTACAAAGTGACTAGCAATGACAACTGGCAATCGGCTAACATTGCGGCAACCGTTCCGTCATTACTTAGTTTTCCCACAACCGGAGTAAATGTAAACAGCAAAAATTTCGTATTAAACGCCAAACTCAATGAAATCTTCGACCCTGCTACACCAAATTCATCAGATTATATCATTCAGGAAGTGACGTTCTGATTGATCCATCTTGTGCAACGCGATAAGAAAATAGTCCCGATAATTCGTACAGTTTTGTCGGGACTATTATGGGCTTAAATGCTGCGGTGGATAAAAGCTTTGGAATTCTGATTATATTACGAATAACAAAATGTAAATAGCAAATTGTAATGGATTCCTTATCAACGCTAATTCTGGTTGCCGCCCTATCCATCATCATGATGGGAATGGGTTTATCACTAACTATTGATGACTTCAAAAGGGTCTTAAAATATCCTTTAGCAGTATTCATTGGTTTCCTTAATCAGATCATACTGCTACCGCTAATAGGTTACGGACTGATCGTTTTGATGGGCGTAGAATCCAATATTGCAATAGGTGTAATGATTCTTGCAGCTTGTCCGGGTGGATCAACTTCAAATTTGCTAACACATCTCGCCAAAGGAGACACAGCACTTTCGGTAACACTCACCGCTGTAAATAGCCTAATTACAATCATCACAATTCCGCTCATTACCAACTTTGCACTGGCGGAGTTCACCAGTGAAGCCACTGCGATTGATGCACCTATTGATAAAATAGCCGGATCACTCGTGATAGTGGTAGCTATCCCCTTAGCGATTGGAATGCTCATCAAGCGATTTGCTTCCAAATTAGCTGATAAAATGTATCAGCCGGTGAGGATTGCCAGTGCCATCGTACTGATTCTGGTTATAGTAGGATTGGTGATAAAAGAAAGAGAAAACCTGCCATATTACTTCGAGAATGCCTGGGTAATTGTTTTGTCCCTCAACGTAGTTACGATGATTACAGGTTACGTCATTGGTAAAATCGTTGGACTCGATTTCAGGCAATCGCTTACAATCGGCATAGAGTCAGGTAATCAAAATGGTACACTTGCCATTCATGTAGCAGTAGTATCTTTGGCCAGACCAGACCTTGCCATTGCGGCAGCAGTTTATAGCCTCCTAATGTATTTCACTGCACTGTATCCGATTTGGTTGGGTAACAAAAAGGCTAAATAATCGAAATTCATAATAAGCTGTTTTACAATGCCAGTTCAGAAAATGTAAATCGCTGGACGAATTTATTATGTTCTTTGATCTGAGCAATTGGTGTATCTTTGATCTTTTCAAATACATCAAGGTCATCCAGATGCTTCCTGATCTGTTCTTTTAGCTTGTTGAATTCATCATAATCATTGCTAAAAAAATCTGCTAATACAGATTGATCGTCATTCAAGTCTGTCATATACCTGATAAAATAAGGATGTAGTTTCTTGTATGGCCCCATTGGGAAAGCCAGCAGAAACATTAGAATTAAATATTCATCGGCATCATGCGAATTGATACTAAGTCCTTCGTGAGCCCTAACGATGTGATATACATTAACAAATCGCTTAATTGCCCGTGGATTATTTCCTATGATCCCCGACATAGACTGAATGAGTTCCACCTCTTCATTCGAAAGAATAAACCTTTCATTCACTTCTTCATTTTGTTTCTTGCCGGAATCATCCTGTTCCGCTGGTTTTTCTACCGAATCTGAAGTCATGACAGGATCGTCAACCTGTTCTTCCAGCAATGCTTTTATACGCTTATCCAAAGGTTTACTTTCACCGGAGGGAATCACCGGATCATCTACTTCCACATCAGTCACAGGATCGTTTACTTCCTGTTTGTCCAACGTACTCAACTCCTTGAGCATATACTTGACACCATCATCAGATGCTTTTTTGAGGTGAAATGGCACCTGGAAAATTTTCTCCAGGTAGTTGGTTGCATCAATTGGTTCCAGTCCTGTCTCTTCTCCATTCAGTTTTCCTGTAAACTGCATATGATATTTTTTGATCAATGCATTTTTCACCCATCTGGGGTCAACCCCTACCACCACCACAAACAGAGGAAAAGCCATCAGAAGATTTACCGCTTCCAGCACTTCTATTACTCTATCCTCGGGACATCGGTCCAGATCATCGATATATAAAACGATCCTACTAAGTGGTTTCGAAAAACAAGACCTGAAATCTCTGTGTTGCTCTTCCTTAGTCTTGTCTGCAAACAACTCACTTAAAATCTTGAAATCATTTCTGATCATCGAAACGATACCCAGTTCTTTCTGATATACATCACTCTTGGCCCTTCTTTCAATGAATGAATAAAGCGTTTGTGTTGTCAGCGCATTTTCCAGTTTATAATCCAGAACTTTGATATGACTATTAAGCTGGGTTATCTGCTCATGTACATTCAGTAGCTCCGATCTCTTGCTGGCAATCTCTATTTTGATGGCTTCCATCGTCTGCTCATGTTCAAAAAGAGCATTTTTCACTGCTTCTTCATGCTCGGATTTAATCTTCCAAAATGCTTTCACATATGGCCTTAACTTATCAAATGTCGCTTTGAAACGAGCTAAAACAGGCAAAAATATAGTAATTGCTGAAAGCACCAGCTGAATGGAAGTATTGTTATTGAACCATGCGGACCAGGGAATTACAGCAATCACAATTAATAAGGATACAATCAAAAACAACGAAAGAGATAAGTATTTCCCTTTGAAAAACTCACGAACGAAAGTTCCTGCAGATTTCAATTCTTTGATCGCAAGACCGGGCTGTTTCCAGTATTTCTCAGAAATCACAGAACTCAACTCTTTCAGTTGTTCACTTTCCTGGGTAACCCCCAGTGATTCCCGAAGTTTGTTTTTAATATCAAATTGATTGTCTACTTCTTGAAGAATCGCACTCAGGCTGGCAGATTTGATAACCTTAATCTTCTCGGCAAGTTCACTCTCTAGCGTACCTTCTTTTGTGACAAGAATACTCAGCCTTTCTTCATCATTCCTTTTCTGGCTAACAAGAATATCCCTTTCCTCCTTTAGTAGCTCCAGTTTATTGTTTAGTTCTTCCTCCACCTGGTGTTTCAAAGCATCCGTTTTGGTATTACCGGATATATAAACCTGTAATTCTTCGAATATTTTCGTAACAAGACTTGCCCAGAGATTTGTATCCATGTAAGACCAGGCGTTGAAATGAATAGGCACTACTCCCTCAATGTACAAATCAGTATTCCCGGAGGTTGTTAAAGAATGTATTTTCTCCCTCAGCTTACTCATAAAAAAGCTCTTTCCTGTTCCCCATTGTCCAAACAAGGCGATTGCCAACGGCGGAACAAAGCTTTCCGAAGAAATGATTTTAGCAAAAGATTCCACGTCTTTATTAATTCCGAAATAGTCTTCACCAGCTTCTGAATCAGCACTTAAAACTGCGATACGGGAAGGGTTCAACAAGACACTTCCAGCCTCTCCTACTTTCAATTCGGTGGTATTCACAATGTCAATGAATACAGGCTCGTCCAGCACTCTCAATCCTCCCTGAATTGATTTTTTCAGATTAGATTCATCGAAACTTTTAAGCTGTCTGATCTCTTCCAGGGCTGTCTGATTTTCAAAAAGATACAACAATTCAAACCTGATTGAAATGTCAAGATCTATCGAAACCACCTGAAATATACCCTTCACGCATTGGTCGGGACTGGCATGGTAACCAAGGATAATATCACCTAATTTCATGCGTCCGACATAGGATTTCAGATCACCATTAGACTTTCTGGTGCCGTAAGATACTGTCTCATTGACCATCAGCTGATCAACTGACCAGTTTTCCGGCCTGATATTCAACCACCAAAACTGATGATCAGCATTTAATCTCGACGTGATGAGCTGCTGAATTTCAGGGCGTTTGCCGTCCTTGTCTAGATGTGTAATAGCCGACTGGTTCAATTGCCGAATAATCTCCTGAATATCAGGATATAGCGAAGACAATTCCTCATTGAGTTTTTCAACCGTGTAATCAGGCAGCCTGGTAAACGGTCCTTTTGGCACATCGCTACCATACAATGAAATTGGTCTTTTTAGAAATTCGTACCAATTTGTTAAAATAACCTTCTTATTCTCCTTAAAGCCAAATACCTGACCGATTGCTTTAATATCTATCAATGGTGGACCTGAAGATACTTTCTGTCGGTTAGAAACCAGGAAAAACAAATCGCCGATTTGAGCATTGCGCAAATCATCTGACTTCTTCCCGGACTGATGCAATTCCCAAAGATTATTTTCAAGGTAATAGTTATAGAATATCTCCGCATCATTATTTACATAAGCTGCATAAATATTGACATTGGGAAAAATCCATTCAGCACGCGGCAGCTTATCTCTGTTCGCAAACGATTCTATCTGCTCTTCCTGTTTAAATGATCTTTTTGTTTCTGCTAAGTAATCCTGCAATTCAATAAAAATACTTTCCGGGATAATATCCTCATCTGAACTGGCATTGAAGTGCAGTTCCTTTAAAAGTATGGCAAGCTGTTTTGTACTGATAAATAATTGTTCAGCAGCTTCTGCAAGCGTAATTTCTTTTTTCATTAGACGGTGTTTTGAACGTTAATTTAGTTTAAGCTCTCATATCAAAAAGGAAAAACTGAGTCCTACAAAATTGACAATTCATCTAATTACAAGGGTAACGTAACTAGCTGATAGAGCGTATGTAATTTAATGAAAAACGAGGAAAATTGGTAGTAAAAATAGAGCAAACACCATAAAAAAAGCCGGCAAAAATGCCGGCCTGTTTGTGAAGAAATCAAAATTACTGATACTATTAATTTGTCGAACTTACTGAGATTATCGGATTATATATCTCATCTTGTTCAAATGCTTTGTCGATCAATAATTTTGCGATCTTCTTAGATAGCACTTCGGTTTTAACTTTGGATTTGTCTAACTGATATAATGAAAGGCCCAGGTCCCAAATTTCATTCATACTGTCTTTGTTGAAATACAGATCCAAGGGATGTTTGTTGTAAACCTCTCTTGGCATAAAGTAATAATTGATGACTATATCTCCGGCAGATTCTTCACCATTACTCTTCATAAGTTGTTCAAATTGCACATCTTCTCTTACTATACTTTCTGGAAGCATCACTTTCATTGATTCATTTACCAACTCACCGGGGATATTCACGTCATTAAACCGAACATCATAACTCAGTATATCGATTGAACGGATGAGTGATGCGAGAATTTTTTTCTTTGGGAAGTTGTCAATGTCGATACTGTCAATGTTATTGATTATCACATCAATCGTATCAGAAACCGTTACATCGCTGTTTTCCAATGAGTATTCAATTCCCCTCAATAGCGGTACATTATCTCTGATACCGGTATCTACCCAGCAATCACCATTGTTAAATGGTCTGTTGTTCATATCCTTCTGAACCAGACTATATTCTTCGTCACAAGTACAATCAAGTGTCATAAATAACGGTTGATTACTTGATCTCCATATATGATCCACCATCATTTGACGAAATCGGTCATCTTCTTCTTTATAAAAATCCCTGGAATCGAAATAGTAGGTGTGAGAATTTGTAAAGTTCGCCACTGATATGATGAAATGACCATCAGCTTCCTGCACCTCTTTGTACTTTCCCTTGTTGTAAGTGTTGTTAATCAGCTTCCTTAATCTCTTGGTTTCACCGAGCGTCTTTTTACCAAAAATAAGCCTTTTAACTGCTCTAAAACCTCTGATATCAGCTTCCTTTCCATCTTTAGAGACTTTGAAAGGATCAACACTAAAAATGTTTTTGTTGGTAACTGAGGTATACATTGTTCGAAGAGTATCAAAGTCATTCGCTACAATCAATGGAGCCATTAAACTCCCCGTGCTGGTACCGATTACCACCTGATATTGATTATGCTGTTGCTCAACAAGGTTCTGAATCACTCCACCACCCCAGGCTCCTCTTGCTCCGCCTCCGGAAACAACCAGTATTCTGCTTTGACCAAACGACAGAGATGAATTGAGACATGCCAGGATAATGGCTAGCAATACCACCTTCCAGGTAATAGATACATACGATTTGTAGATTGATATTTCTTCAGGTTTGCTGACTGTGTGCTCGCTTCTTAACATTGGTTTAGCCGATTAGATTAATACTTCAAAGGCTCAAACATACAAGTACAATCATTAAACCGGGAATTTATTCGATAAACAAGGAATTGCCATCGTCGTAACTATTATTTTCAACTATTTTGATAAGATGAAATCATCAAAAATCTACTATTAGTCAAAATACTCATTTATAAATTTCTGACAGACAGGCTATTATTTTTCACAAGGCGTGTACAAGTTCCAAATGATTTTAATCAATCTTTTCACTTCACATATGAAGTAAACAAGATTCAGTATACCAATCTGTTTATCAGGAGATTAGTCAATAAGAATGTTGATTGCACTAAGTCTTGCAAACGCAAAAAAGCCTGCATTTTAATAAATTAGTTAAGGTGGTAGATGTCACAATTTAAGCATAGAATTCACTATGTAACCAATTGGTCCAATTAACACACGTGTCGTCAAATAAATCTAAAACGAAATAAAAATCTCATGAAAAAAATTCTATCAATCATGCTGATAATGCTTACTTCGGTATTCACAGGCTTTTGTCAGCCAGGCTCGAATTCCGATATTATCAGGCAAAACATCATAGAAGTAAGTCTCAATAACGTAGAAAGATATCTTGAATTTTTACCGCAAGATTACGACCCTAACGGTTCGACGCTCTATCCGGTCATCATTTTCCTTCATGGACAAGGTGAAAGGGATAACAATCTCTTAGGAGCATACAAAGTTGCAAAACTTGGGTTACCACGGCTGATCGAAGAAGAAAATTACAATATGTGCTACACCGTGGACGGTGAAGAAAAGTGTTTTATTGTGATTTCTCCACAGTTACAGGCTACCAGGTCTAACGGTCAAAACCTAAAGACATGGAGCGCAGGTTTCACAAACAGCGTTATCAATCATGTATTGGCCAATTACCAGGTGGACCCCGATCGTGTTTACCTTACCGGACATAGTATGGGTGGAATCGGTGTTTACAAATATGCATCTCACTCCAGCAATGGACCAAATAGAATTGCAGCAGCTGCTCCAATTGCCGCAAACGGTTTAAATGACTCTCAGGGATGTATCATCTCGGAAAGAAAAATAAACTTAAGGCATTTTCACGGAGATTCCGACTCAGTAATCGGACCGGAATCAGGTCGTAATACCTTTGATAAAATTGCAAACTGCACAACCCCTGCTCCCGTTGCTGATCTAAGATTCGTCTTATACGAAGGAAATATCGGCCATAATAAAACGCCAAATATTGCACATGATTCCACAGAGCGTTTGGATGGTCAGAATATTTATGAGTGGTTTCTTAGTCATACTTTGGGAGATAATGAAACAACAAACCTTCCTCCGGTAGCCAGTGCAGGCAATGACTTAACCATTACCTTACCAGACGATTCAGTCATAATCAACGGTTCAGCGTCTGACCCCGACGGAACTATCAGTAACATTACATGGACACAAACCAGTGGTACGCCTTTGACTTTAGAAGGTGAGAACAATGTTAATCTAACGGTAAAAGATCTGGTAGCTGGCACTTTTGAATTTACATTGACTATATCTGACGATCAGGGTGAAACCGCATCTGATTCAATGATTTTGACAGTAGAATCACCAGTCACAACTGAAATGGGAACAATTTCAGAAAAATTCCTGGCATCTAAAAGTCTCCCGTACCTGGAATATCTGCCTCCAAACTACAATACCTCAAGTGATCGGTATCCGGTTTTAATTTACTTTCATTCGGAAGATGCCAAAGGGCTCGACAGTCTTGAATTGATTAGAAATGAAGGCCCATTCTACTACATAGATCAGGAAACTGATAATTTCTGCTTTACAATCGATGGTGAAGAACAATGTTTTATAGTAATTGCTCCGCAGGTAGAAGTTGGTAAAGGTTTTTTCAAAGGCAAAGTAAATGCACTCTACAACGAAATTGTCAATGCCTATCACAGCGACACAACCCAAATCTACGTTTCGGGTTATGATGATGGTGCCAATGGTATGTTCACGAGGCTATTGGATCCGGAAAACAATCCCAATAGATATGCAGGCATTGCAGCTGTAGGCACAAAAATCAGCAATTCATCAGACCCAATTGCAGTAGGACAACTTGAGCCGAAGATTTGGATGGCACATAGCCAATCCGATAACGAATATCCCATTGCAACAGCGAAGCAATTCTACCAGGATATGATTTCTGTAAATCCTAATAGTGATACATTGTTTGTGGAATATAATAGTGAATCACACCTGGAATCCATGTTCAGAGCCTTTGATCCTTCAGATTCTCTGTCATTCTACAATTGGCTCTTCAATGAGGTAACTATTCCTTCAGATTCAACGCCAACAACTACTGATAGTACCGGCACAGTCAGTGAAAGAAGAATCGAGTCAAGGAATTTACCATTTCTTGAATATTTACCTCCAAATTACACCACTGCAGGCAATAGATATCCGGTTCTAATCTACCTGCACTCCGAAGCAGCAAAGGGAACAGACTCCCTTGATTTAGTTGCACAGGAAGGGCCATTTTATCATATAATACAAGAGGGAAAAGACTTCTGTTTTACAATTGATGGTGAGGAAAAGTGCTTCATTGTGCTTGCTCCACAGGTAGAAGTTGGTAAAGGTTTCTCAAAGGGCCGATTAAACGGATTGATTGATGAGGCATTAAACAATTATCACAGCGACGCAAATCAACTATATATAACAGGGGCTGATGATGGCGCAAACAATCTATTCGTCAGGTTGCTCGACAGTGAGAATTCTCCAAATAGGTTTGCCGGAATTGGAGTCGCCGGGCTGAAAGTTACTTCATCATTAGATGAACAGGCCATTGGCATAATCAATCCTAAATTGTGGGTGGGACATAGTCTTTCTGATTCGCAATTCCCATATCAGGATGCACTGGATTTTTATAATGATGTCAGAAGTACCACCACAAGTGGCGATACTTTATTCTTTACTTACAATAGTCTCACTCATGAAGAATCCATAGAAAGTGCGTTTGACCCTACTTCCACTGAATCGATGTACGATTGGTTGTTTTCAAATCAAACAGGGTCCCAGGCAAGAAACACCAACCATACGGTTGAAAAATCGCCAGTCGGAGAGTTGAGTGAACAAAACACTTTCAGAAAGGATTTTCTCGTAACCAACTCTACCGTCAACAGGCTATTTACGGACCACGAAGAAGACAATGAATTATTGATTTTCAACTATTCCGGTCAGGTGGTTAGCATCGGAACAGTCAAAGAATCATTGAACGCTTTTACTCAGAGTTCAAATGGCATTTATTTCTACAGAATTAAAAATAATCGCAATATTCTGATACAAAAAGGAAGGATTCTTAAAAGATAAAATTGCAGTAAACAAGTAGCTCCTCCTATCAGAGAGGAGCTACTTGTTTTCTAATTTCATTGAAGCCGATTAAGATAAACCTTCAACAAATGCCTTGATTTCATCTATACAATCCTCCCGGTCAAAATACCAATAACTATAAGGCAATGGAAAGACTTTCAAACCGGAACGATACAAAAGCTGTAATTCAGCAACAGAATACCCAGATTGCAACTCTCCGGGATAACCTATCAGGTCGATTCCAAAGTACATTTGATTATACTGACATAGAAAATCCACTTTCCTTCCTGCCACCGGGTATGAGACTTTCGTCTGAATATCCAGCTTAGCAAGAGATTCAGCCACAGATTGGGCAAACGTTTCTTTGATATCAGTTTCGAGATACTCTGAGGCAGAATGCCAGTTGTAGGACAAAAAATCTCTAAAAATACTATCTTTCAGCTCGCTGGCATTTACAGATGTAAAAACGTACTGCTTATGTTTTGCCCTGGTTACTGAAACATTAAAAACATTCGGGTTATTCAGGTGACGAAATGCTGAAGGATGGCTACCACTATCAACACTCATCGATATAAACATCACGTCTCTTTCTTCACCCTGAAAAGAATAGGCAGTGCCACAAAGTATCCTGTATTTTCTGATAATCTCGATATCAAGTTGCTCCAGTATCTGTTTATTCAAATAATCAACCTGATCCCGAAAAGGAGATAATACACCAATCGTATTAATTGCAGGCTCATTCAACTTTTCAGCTGTATTAATGAGTAATTTCAATTTACTAAGTAAAGGTGTAAATCAGGTAGAGGCGGACCAGTTACTTAGTAA
>JBCBHL010000091.1:5725-21421 GCA_038525605.1 Bacteroidota bacterium | reverse complement strand
GAATTCAGGAAGTCTTTGGCAAACAATGCTTCACTCGCATTGTGCGGATCTTTAAGAATTAATGTTTCACCTGCCAGAGAACGGCAAGTAAGACTCTACAGTAAACTGAATGAGCCTGAAAAGGCCGTGGAAATAGCAAATCAAATTCTTGAAGATCCGCACAATGCGAGTGAAGCATTGTTTGCCAAAGACTTCCTGAATTCAGGAACTAAACGGATCAAAAGAAGCACCACTCTTTCGCTGAAGTCGGCGAGTGAAATAACCCTGGAACGGGACCCTCAGACATCTGTAGAACGCCAAGCTGTCGAATATTTCAGAGAAAACGGTTTTGAGGCATTTCACACTGAAAACTCGCTGTGGCGATTCCTCTTTGGCTTGCTATTCTGGGAGGAAACTTATGATACGGAACACAGTACTTTTCACCATCCGTTGCAAAGATTACCATCTGATATTCACGATGTTTCCTTTTATGACAAGCGGGCAGATGCCATCAACGCCAAGTTAAAAACTGTCAGAACCAGGAAAGCGTTAATCAGCAAGATTAGGGAGACTTATCAGGCCAAACAGGGGATTGCTCACGGCTATGTGTATTGGAACGATGACCTGATGGCTTTAGCGGTAAAAGCTATCGAGTTGTTGCCTTTGAAAGGACTGAAAGAAGTTATGAAAATGATAGCTATTCAGGTTAAATCCAATACGACCGGTTTTCCTGATTTGTTTATCTACAAGAACAAGTCCTATCATTTTTATGAAATCAAATCTCCTACAGATCAATTATCAGCTCAACAGCTATTTTGGATCGACTTTATGAATAAATGGAACATTCGTTCCGAGGTATTAAAAGTTACGTGGAAATAATAGACGGATCAGTTATCATTTCATGAATGAATGGTCAGTATTTTAGGGCAAAATCTAATATATTACCATCTATGAAGATATTGATGTTTGGATGGGAATATTCACCACAACATACAGGCGGATTGGGGGTAGCCTGTAAAGAACTGTCCGAGGAGCTCGGTAAGCGTCATGAGATTAAATTTGTATTACCAAAGGCAGATGAAGAAACAAAGGAACAATCAAATGAAATCCGGATTTCAGATGTTTCAGAAGTGAAATATGAAAAGGTAGATTGGACTTTTGAAGAACAACAGGTGGAATACCTCGATATCGAAACAAACTTACTACCTTACCTACCTCCTGAAATCTTCACGAACAAAAGGACGGAAACAATTAAGAAACCGGTAAAAAAAGTTACCACAGAGGTTTTGAAAAGTATTGAAGTCACTGGAGAATACAATAAAAACCTGACCGCTGAGGTTACTAAATACACTTTACTGGCTTCCTCTCTTTATGAAAATGAAAACTTTGATATCATTCATGCGCATGACTGGATGGGCGCAAATGCCGGTATGTTAGCCAAGGCAATACTAAAAATTCCGTTGGTCGTGCATGTTCATAGTACAGAATATGACAGAAACGGAATCGGAGGTAATCAAAACATTAAGGACCTGGAAAAGAAAGCCTTTGAAACTGCTGATGCTATTTTAAGTGTGAGCGAAAAAACTAAAAACGACATCATCAGATATTACCACATTGATGCTGAGAAGATACATGTGATACCCAATGCTACCAGGTGGAGAATGTCCAAACCAATGATCAGCCAGCATGAGGAAGTGAAAATTGGTTTTATGGGACGGTTTACCCATCAGAAAGGACCTGAGAAGTTTGTCGACCTGGCCCGGTCGTTGAATAGCAGCGGTGCAGATTTACAATACGTTATGATGGGAGATGGTTACCTTGAAGATCATATTAAGGATAAAGTGGAGTCTACAAATATGTCTTCCAGATTCAGTTTGACAGGATTTTTAGACCAGCAGAAACTAAAAAAGACTTTGAGTAGTCTGTCATTAATTGTTATTCCTTCTGTTTCGGAACCTTTCGGACTAGTTGCCCTGGAAGCGACAGCACGTGGAATTCCTGTTGTCATCTCAGAAAACGCCGGAGTGAATGAATTTATAGCATTTAAAACATTTAGAAACTGGGATATTTTCGGGATGAATTCACTGGTATTGTCTATCCTGGACAGCAAACCTGCGGCAGATGCTTATGTGCTCTCGTGTCAAAATGCCATGAAGAAGCATTTAAGTTGGAAAAAATCCGCTGAAAAAATTGAAAAGATCTACAGCGGTTTGATCAATCCCTGATCGGCTGAAAATCAGAATTTCTACTAGAAAAATAACTTAAAAGAAATGATTTCACTTTGGGAAAAACTCAGCTTGATCAGAAAAGACATTGTGATCGTAGGTAGTGGTATTACAGGCCTGTCCGCGGCAGCTTATATTAAAGACCAGCACCCTGAAAGAAAAGTAACAATTATTGAGCAAGGCCTTTTGCCTAGTGGCGCAAGTACCAAAAATGCCGGATTCGCCTGTTTTGGAAGTCTAAGCGAGATTATTGATGACTTATTCACACTTAGCGAAAAGGAAGTTGTGGACCTGGTCTCGATGCGACTTGACGGGCTCAAAATCCTGAAGTCCCGAATAGGAGAAAAAATGATCGATTATCAGCAAAATGGTGGGTACGAATTGATCGGTAAAAACGATACTCATTATTTAGAAAAAATGGATTATATCAATGAGTTGTTGAAGCCAGTTTTTGGAACAAAGTGTTTTGATTTAGCAGATGATCAGATTGACTCTTTTGGTTTCGATTCCCAGTCAGTTGCTCATTTGGTCTATACTCCCTTTGAAGGACAAATAGATACCGGAAAGATGATTAACACTTTACTGGCTTATGTGAGATCACGAGGGGTGGAGATTATTACGAACGGTAAAGTAAATGATCTATACGATAGTGGCGAACAAGTGGAGTTGTTAGTCAATGAGCAGTTAAAAATCAGTGCAAATAAGGTGTTGGTTGCTACAAATGGTTTTGTTTCAAAACTGATTCCTACGGTTAATATCAATCCCGGCAGGGGACTTGTTATTGCTACCAAGCCGATAGATGACTTGAAATTCAAGGGGACATTCCATATGGATAAAGGCTATTATTACTTTCGGGATTTCAATAAACGACTGATATTCGGTGGTGGACGTAACCTGGATTTTGATACTGAAACTACTACAGATCATGGTGTCAACCAGTTGATTATGAATGAATTGAAGCGATTGATGGACCAGGTGATTTTACCCGGTATATCTTATGAAGTTGATATAACCTGGACAGGTATTATGGGGTTTGGTCAAAAGAAATCTGCAACACTGGAAAAATACTCTGAAAATGTGGCTATCGGAGTAGGTCTGGGAGGAATGGGAGTTGCTATTGGAAGCATCATCGGCGAGAAGCTGGCAATCCTTGCGCTCGATGAAAATAAATGAATATTTTAGCTATCTTGCCGAGTGAACTAATTCGCTTATTGAAGCAAATTCCGACTAAGCTTTGAAAATCGCTGAAGGAAGGAACGGTTTGCATGCTTAAAACTTACAACAAGAAATGATCTATAAACGCATTACCAACTTTATTTTTTTTACAGCTGTTTTACTATCTGCAATTGCGGCAGTTTGGAAGTTAATTGCGAAAATGTCAGGAGAAACCGCAGGTTCGGATTCATCTGATACCCTGCTGCTGGTAAGTCTCGGGCTGGTGCTAGTTTATTTGCCCGTTCCTCATTTCTTGAGAAATAAGTCGGATGATATTAGCGTAATAGAAGCGCTTTATCCCATCTTCTTTTTAATACTGTTGCTTTCTCTAAATGTCGGAATTTTTGGTGATGACGCCTTGTCAGGTTCTAACCAGATTTGTTTGATACTGGCTGCTGCCTATGGCGCCATCGTCGCTGTACCGATGGGGTTTCAGTGGGATTTTCTGGAGAAAGGAATTGTCAAAAGCATTAGTTCTGCGATGGGGAGTATGTTAATTTTATTATTAATCGGATCTTTGGCAGGGACTTGGTTGCTAAGCGGTATCGTTCCTGCAATGATTTATTACGGACTGGAGATTCTGAATCCAACGATTTTCCTATTTGCTGCTTGTATTGTCTGTTCTATTGTATCTGTGGCTACCGGAAGCTCGTGGACAACGGCTGCTACAGTAGGGATTGCATTGATTGGTATTGGTAAGGCACTTGAAATCCACGAAGGGTGGGTAGCAGGCGCCATATTGTCTGGTGCTTATTTTGGAGATAAAATTTCACCACTCTCTGATACAACAAATCTGGCACCAGCAATGGCAGGAACAGACTTGTTTACGCACATAAAATACATGCTTTACACCACTGTACCATCAATCAGTATCGCATTGATTATATTTCTGATTAAAGGATTTTCTATCGAGAAAGGAATTGAAATTGATCAAACCGCTATTATCCAAACTGCTATCGAAAGTAAGTTTAACATCAATGGATGGCTTTTCCTTGCTCCTATCGCGGTTGTAGCGTTGATTCTCCGTAAGGTTCCGGCATTACCGGCAATATTGGTAGGTGTTTTACTCGGGGCTGTGTTTGCTGTTATTTTTCAGCAGCAGCTGGTTATTGAAATTGCTGGTTATTCAAGCGGAGCTCAATGGGAACAAATATTTGTTGGTTTGATGAAATCCATGTATGGAGATATAGCAGTGGTGACGAAAAATACGATTGTAGACGATTTACTCAGTTCCTCTGGTATGAATGGAATGCTGGGAACCATCTGGTTGATTCTTTCCGCCATGATATTCGGCGGTGTGTTGGAAAGCTCCGGAATGCTGAAAAAGATTGCTTCAGCAATAATGGGCGTTTTAACCTCTACAGGATCTACAATTTTTGGAACTGCATTTACCTGTTCATTCTTCAACCTAACTGCTTCGGATCAATACCTGGCAATTGTGGTACCGGGAAGAATGTATGCTGATATTTACAGAAAAAGAGGACTGGCACCCGAGAATCTTAGTAGGACTTTAGAAGATTCCGGAACAGTGACATCAGTGTTGGTACCCTGGAACACATGCGGAGCTTATCACTCCAATGTTTTAGGAGTATCAACAGGAACTTATCTGCCATATTGCTTTTTCAATATCATCAGTCCACTGATGACAATCACTTTTGGCTTTCTGAATTTTAAGATCAGAAAATTAGTATCTAAAGAAGAATAATGTTCGTAAAAAAAATTCCAAAAGAAGAAATAATACATCTTCCATTACTTCGATATGAAGGAGAAATTGAATTAATAGAAGACTACACACCACTAAACAAAGCATTACGCGAAATTGAAAGATTCGACAAAATTGGTTTTGATACTGAATCAAAACCCGCTTTCAATAAGGGTGAATATAACCCCGTATCACTGCTGCAAATAGCGATACCAGATAAGGTCTTTTTAGTCAGAATCAATAAAATCGGTTTTACTGAAAGGCTTGCCTCTTTATTTGCCAATAAAAGGATCCTGAAAATTGGCATCAGTATTCGTGATGATGTAAGGGAATTGCAATATCTGAGAAGATTCATACCTGCAGGCATAGTGGAAATCAACTCAATAGCAAAAGAACTCGAAATAGAACAGCAGGGAGTTAGAAATCTCAGCGCTATTTTTCTTGGTGGAAGAGTCTCTAAAAATCAGCAGGTGACAAATTGGGAGAACCCCACATTAACGCAATCACAGCAGGTTTATGCCGCCACCGATGCATGGGTATGTTATGAAATATACAATAAACTGCTACGGCAGGGTTATCTGGATCAGCTATAGTCGATAGCATTATTAATGCAATAACATATCGGGATTTTTATTACCAAAAATCCATCGATTAATCCTGATGGTTAAAAAATCTTCAAAAGAATTGTTCATGTTACCGTTTAAACACTGGCGACCGACGATAGCCAGTCATCAGTGATCAAACCTGTTTTTATTTTTCAACTTTCCAAAAGGCGATACCTCCAGCCTGCTTGCCCAGGTATGCAGTGGTTACGATTTCATTTTTAGTCAGATCGACTACATCCATAGCACCAGGATCACCCCCAATGCCTTCAACGGAAACAAAAGCATATTTACTATCGCTGGAAATTGCAACGCCGTGAGTTACTTTATTGCTGTTTTTAATCACGGCAACTTGTTCGTTACTAGTCAAATCCCAAATACCCGTTTTTCCAGCTGTTTTGTAGCTTACTACCAGCAAGTTTCCATCAGGTGAAACATCGATATTATAGGGACCTTTTTCACAGGGCCATCGACTAGACACCGTCCAGGTTGTCAAATCTATTTCCAGTATTTCATTTGAGCCATTACCAGCAACATAAGCCCTCTTTCCGTCAGGGTGAGGCATTACCCAGGTGGGTTTAGTTTTGGAGTGATTCATTCCTTTCATGCCGTGATTCATTTTGGAATGGTCCATCTTCGAGTGATCCATTTGAGAATGGTCCATCTGACCGTGATCCATGCCTTTTTCTTCATCGAGAATCAGCTTTCTGGAGACTTTCATCCCCAGGGCATCTATTTCAAACAATTCACCCGACATCATTCCAACGGAATATTGATACAGTCCATCGGGTGAAATTCTAGACCCATGTGGCATCACACCTGTAGTGATCCTGTCGATTTCTATCATTTCTTCAGGGTCAACAACCGAGACGGAACTGGGTACCATGTCGCCGTGCAGGTTGAAATTCACACAATACAACAGTCCCGTTGCTTTGGAGATCTCCATAGAAGCAGGAAACAAGCCTAATTCTACTTTGGCGACATATTCATTACTCCCGGTTTTGAACTTGTAAAGTGTTCCGTAAGGATTCCCATGAGCCAGTGACAAATACCAGAATTTTCCTGATGGATCTACGGTAATACCATGCGGTCCTTCAATTTCTGCTGGCCATACACCTACAGCCTTATTTTCAATTATGTTCGTTTTAACTCCGTCAAATTTAATAAGAGAAACCTCATCTTCTGATTCTGCCGTCACATAGACATAATATTCCTGCGAATGAGCATACTGACAGAAAAGTAGAAGTAAAAAAGAAACCAATATCCCTTTCATATTATCTGCTTTGTAGTTTCGTGTTTTTCGGTTTTACAGGTTCCAGTTTTGCCGACCACAAACCACTGTTCCAGTCGGAATAGAAGATGTGTCCCTTATGCAATTGGGCTCCCCATGTGAAGGGTGCATTTTTCACAAAGCCCCGTGGGTCTTCGGGAATAATCCAGGCGATTTCCCTTCCCTGTTTATACAAATCACCTAAAAGCTCTCCGCTGATATCGACTACTCTTACACCTCCATTGTAAAATGCAGCATAGAGGATGTCACCATCTATCCAGTAGTTATGCGACCCTGCCATCGGAATTTCGAATCTGGCGACTTCCTCAGGTTTATTGAGTTCGGAAAAATCTATAAAATGCAGAAATCCGGCGGCTCTACTGGGTTTATCGCCTTCCGGATCGAGCCCGTAGGGAAACTTCTCATCTCCGCCTACCACATAAAACTTGCCTGTAGAACTATTATAAGGAAAGGAAGCATGATTAGCGCCGCTTGGATAAGCATAACTGGCAAATTGAACGGGATTCTTTGGAGAACCGCCAGCAATGCCATTTCCGATATCAACCAGTTGGATACCGTCCGCCCAATTGGAAGAATAGGCAATGCCATCTTCAATCCACACATCATGGATGGAATGGCCTGGGGTTTCCAGTTCAAAGTCACTCACAATAAAGGGGTTTGCCGGATCTTTAATATCGATGATGTAATACTTTCTTCCGGCGCTGAGCGCATATACATAACCTTTATCGATAAACAGGTTGTGGACACCACCTGTCAGGTTTTCGGTAAATGTAGAAACAATCTTCACATCAGCAGGATTTTTACAGTCTATGATAATTATGCCGTTTTTCCTGTTCGAAGCACCTTCTCTGCTGATGATACATATATTGCCGTCTTCTGAAACTTTCACATCGTTCACAGTTCTTGCATCTACTTGAACACTATCAATTTTGAAAATATTTGCCGGATCAGTGACATCCCAGAAGTAAGCGGTTCCATCAGCTCCCCATGTGCCAGTAACTCCGTAATCCTTTCCGTCTTTCCCCTGCCAAATCCAGAAATCAGATGTATGCTTGTCACTGACCGAACCATGTCCGATAACCTCTATCTTTCTTGAAACATTTCTTTGTGATATTTCAACAGACTTCATGGCCGAATTTGCCCCTGAAGTGGCAATAACAGTATATAAGCCTGGTACATCAGCTACGAAACGACCATCTTGCTTGATGACTCCTGAAGCTGTATATTCCGGATTGTCAGACTCGCCGTGAAAGGCAAATTTTACTGGCGCATCAGTGACCTCTTTTCCATTTTTATCCAGTAGTCGGGCCTTGAAATGAAAAACATCACCTGTTCTAGCAGCATCCATGTCTGATGCCAGTTCCAATTTAACAGCAGGGTTTTTAACTATTTTCAATGAGGAAGAACCTTCAATTCCCTCTACCTCAACCCGTAAGGTTGTGGAGCCGGGCTTTAAGGCAGTTAAATTTCCGTATTTGTCAAGTTTTGCTACACTTTCATTGTCAGTCTTAATGTTTAAATCCACATTAGTTCTTTCAAAACCAGCGGCATCAAACACCTTTATGATAATTCTTGAAGTAGTTCCTGCATAAATTTTTTCAGGAACATCCAGCAGTTCAACTTTTGCAATTGGTGCATCCTTCACCAGAACGGGATAGTATTGCCTAATCCTTTTACCACTTGTATCCGGACTGATGAGAATAACCTGATAATTACCTCCCTTTAACGCAGTTACCTGTCCGGTTGAATCAATTGTAATGGCTTTTCGAGATTGTCTTCCGGCGTAAAATAAAACCTTTCTATCAGGTTGCTCTCTGCCATTCTGATCAACAACTATTGCATTCAATGTGGCTTTCTCGCCGATTTCTAAAGAGAGCGAAGGTGGAGTCACTCTAATCGACAGTTCATCCTGAGCAAAGGTTTTGAAACTACTCATGATGACGAAGTATAATGTGAGAAAAAGGAGTTTTTTCATGAATATTAGATATTAGATTATGATCACTCTTAATTTAAATAAATATCCCGACAATAGCATTGAGTATTCTTAGGGTGGTTAAATGTTGGTTTTAATGATCTTTTAATGAGTGTTTCGCCTAAAATGGCACTAAAGTTGTGTGCTACATTGCATACTTACACTATTTAAAACCACTATGAAATACATTACTCTCGTCCTTTTTAGTTGTACTATTTTTTTGATTAGCAATGTTCAGGCAGCCGACGGATTAGCTGGTAAGAAGTTGAAAGTCAGGCCGCAAAGGCTTCATCTTATATTCGATCCTTCAGAATTGAGAATTGCCGGAAATTCGATCGATATTGGTGTAGAAGCGATTCTTCCCGATGGACAAATCCTGAAAACAAAGAACATTGGAGGGAAATTGGGGATGCGTAATTTTCAAATTGCCGTTTCCGGAGGAGAATTCAGAGCAGGCAAAGTTTTCATAAATCGAGATAATTTTCAACAACCATTGAAAATAGAGGTTTATGCGAGAAAGTTCCAGGATGTGACTTCTGATGTTACACTACCCTTACATCAGGAAAAGCAAATTATTGTCAATCAACTGCCGATGGGGCATGCAGCTCCGGGCGAGAAATACAGGCTGAAAATAGAAGCGGTTTTTGATAATGGCGACAGGTTAACGGTAGGCAAGAGAAAATTACCATATAGCAGGTATCGGATAGAAATTAATGGAGGTAAAATCAGAAGGGGGTTAGTCACTATTACGGATGATATTGACAGGATTACGAATCATCAGATTGAAACAGTGATCTCACCCAGACATAATCGTTTGATGGAGCAGCGCGATTACTTTCGTTTGGATTATAAGAAAAATTATCGCTTTTATGCCTTTGGTTTTAGTGGTTTTTTTGGGAGTTCAGGACTATGTGGATCGCAGGGAGCAGATGGTGAGCATGGCGATTTTGGTCCTGATTTATATGTGTTTTTAACTGTAGCATTCGATTCTTTGCTGCAACAGGAATTGCTATATGCAGAAGTAAGCAAGTCTTCCGAGGTTTTCAAATACCTGATCAACCCACAGGGAGGTAGTTTATCAGTACGTTCAGACGGTGGCGATGGAGGCAGAGGCGGTAGAGGAGGGGATGGTCGAAGTGGTGCTGACGGTGAAGACGGCCAGGTTATCATTAAAAGAGAGGACATAAATGACAGCACTTACAGGGAGGTAAAAATAGTGTATGCCGGACAGGATGGTGAAGATGGAGAGCCTGGCGGTGATGGTGGCTATGGAGGGGATGGTGGTGATGGCGGTAATATTTACGTGGAATTTACACTTGCGGCTGAGCAGTACCTGCATTTGTTTCGATTTACAAGTTTGGGTGGTAACGGAGGATTTGCTGGCCTGGGTGGATCTGGAGGAAGAGGAGGCCGGGGTGGACGCGGCGAACCCAACGGCAGAGATGGCACAGACGGACCTGATGGTTTTAATGGCTGCCAGGGACGTGATGGCAGAAACGGGAGGATATTTTTTAGAATTGTATCATCAGATTCAGACTAAAGGGTAAAAGAAAGGGTCGAATTGCGGTTAATACGGATTTTTTGAATTAAGTGTTATACATAGATTATTGATTGATCATATGCTGAATTTTGAATCATGTATTTATAACAATTTATTATCATGAGAGAACAATTCAACATAATTCAGATTTTACTTTTTGCAACTTTGATCCTTTTTTCCTGTCAGGAAGAGGAGTTTTTAACCGGCACTGAACAGAGTGATACATATATCGGGATCGATAAATTCCCAGCCAAATCCGATACGACCTATTCAGATGATTTACTCAGGCAAATATTAGACGAAGAGACTCAGTATTTAAAGAATCCCGAACTACACAGACTGGTAGATGTTTCCGGAATGGATGTCAATAAAGAAAACCCAAAAAAGATTTATGCTCATTATATGCCGTGGTTTCAAAGCAAGGATTATGATGGCTACTGGGGGCAGCATTGGACCATGACTAACAGAAATCCCGATTTGATCGACGAATCTGGTAGAAGACAGATAGCATCATTCTATTATCCATTGATTGGACCATATTCTTCCAAAGACCCCGATTTGCATGAGTATCACTTTTTGATGATGAAGCTTGCCGGGATTGATGGTGTCATATTTGACTGGTATGGAAGTCGCGACTTATATGATTATGGATTGATTAAAGAATCGACTGAATCGTTTATTGACATACTTGAGGAACTTGGAATGGACTTTTCAATTATGTATGAAGATAGAGTTGCAACAATGGCTGTCGCAAATAACCTGGCTGTCGATGCTGTTACCGCTGCTCAAGAAGATTTTCAATACATCAATGATCAATATTTTTCAAGCCCTAATTATTTGAAATATAATGGAAATAATTTGATGTATGTATTTGGTCCCCATCATATAATAACAGAACAGGAGTGGAGTGAGGTATTTGAAGTATTGCCCGCCAACGAACAGCCTGATTTTCTTACACTTTGGGCAGCTAGCGACAGAGTAGGGCCTAACTCTACCGGAGAATTCCTTTGGGTCGCTCCAGACCACCTGGAAGCACACAAATATTATTATCAGACTTATCCGCAGTTTAATGCTATAACCGTAGGTGGAGTGTATCCCGGATTCGAGAGTTACTACAGTACGGGTGGATGGTCTGAAGGTGTAAATGACTGGGTGATTGATCATGAGGAAGGAGAGACATTTGTTGAAACCCTCAACTACTCAAGTCACGAAGTATCAGACTTTTTGCAATTAATCACATGGAATGATTTTGGTGAGGGAACCATGATTGAACCAACTGAAGAATACGGTTTTATGTACTTGCAATTATTGCAGCAATATTCTGGTGTTGAGTATGCTGCTGAAGATTTGTATATTCCTTTGGAGTTGTATGAAACCAGAAAGAAATATGCAGATAATTCATGGATTCAAAGAGTTCTGGACCGCACTTATGAATATATCAAGCAGGAGCGATTTGGAAGGGTAAAGGCGATTTTAACTGCGGTCAACAGATTTTATTGATTTTTTAGAAATGAATCAATCTTAGTATCTTTCTGACAAAGAATATTAATGAGACAGGTATGTGCTATGACGTGAAAACCATGACAAAAAGGGCGGCAGACTATGCTAAGCGATATGGTAAAACAAAAGATTGGGAGTTTTTTAAGAAAAGATATCCCAGTATTTATCATGTCAGTGGATTTGCCGAGCCGGAGTTGCCTGTGATTACCGGACAAGACCTCGACTTAATCCGGCCACTAATATGGCATCCTGCAAGCTTTTATCCGGGGTATAATACCCTAAATGCTCGCGACGATAAGTTACTGACTTCCAAATTTTGGAAAGAAGATTTTGAAAGCAGAAGATGTCTGGTCATGATCGATGGATTCTATGACTTTCATGAACACAATGGTAAAAAGTTTCCGTATTATGTAAGATTGAATTCCGGTGATCCGTTCATGATTGCCGGACTGTACCGAACCGCGAACATCAGTGGCGAGCGAAGGGAAACCGTAACACTTATAACAACCAGAGCCAACAAAGAAATGGCCTGGCTGCACAACGAACCAGCCTATAGTCCTGAATCCAGAATGATGTTTGTTGTCGACAGGCAAGATGATGAGCAATGGCTAAATGGTAGCTGGGAACAGGTTCAGCAACTGATAAAACCACTGTCTGATGGAATTTTACATTACCAACCGTGCCATAAATTACGGGGAAAAGCTTATCCGGGCAATAAACCTGAAGTCAGTGACAAGGTGTATTATCCTGAACTTGAAGAAATTCAGGGATCGTTATTTTAGACCTTGTTTTCATTGAGATTGGTTTCATCTGCGATTAATGTAGCTGTATGATGGAGGCAATCGCTATGGAAATAACCCATATGCCCGATGTTTTTAACTTTCCATTCGGTGCTAGTGATCGTTTCGTATTTCAGTGAGGCATTTTGGTAATGTTTCATAAAAGCTTCTGCGGACTTAGGTGGAGCCCAGACATCGTCAGTTGAATTGACTGCCGTCACTGGAACAGTAATATGAGAAAAGTTACTTGTATATTCAAATTGAGGATCATCAAACCAGTAGTGCGGAAAACTACACCAATGTTTCCACTGCTTGTAAACCTGAAAGGGCAGGTTTTCACCAATGCCTACTAACTTTGAGGGGAGGTAGCCATAAAAGGGAACTAACATGGGACCTAGTATATTCCATAAAAAAGCGACTCTGTATTTTTCTAATGGAGGCATCCAGCCATGCCAGCCGGCACCAGTTCCAAAGGTGATGAGCCCTCTGGTTTTTTCAGAATCAGTAATGATACCAAAGATATGACCACCAAGGCTATGGCCAATGACGTAAGGGTCCCCATATTCTTTGAGTGTCCATTGTAAAACTGATTGGTAATCCTTGAAAGCCCAGTCGAGTACCGATGCATCGAATCCTTTCAATGACTGATATTTCGAATCTGCAATTCCCCGATAGTCAAAAGAGATGACAGTAAACCCTTTTGTCATCATCAAATGGGCAAATCGCTTATAATATCTTTGCGGAACACCTGTTGCCCCTGCAATCAATAAGATCTTGTTACGATCACCATTGCCTTGATAAACCCTGGCTTCCAGCTGGTAACCATCCGTTGAAGCTACCTGGTGTTTTTGAAAATCTTCTTTCATAATTTTATTAAACGATCGTTTAGTATTTGGGTAAAAAAATATATTAAAACCGTTTAATGATCTTTTTCAGTACTCTTTCAAGGTATGATTGATCATCATACAACTGCATCAACATGATTGCTCCTTCAATTTCTCCGACAGCTTCTTTTGCCATTTGCGAAGCTTCACCTTTACCATATCGAGCCGAAAACAGGTATTCGAAAGCTTTGATCCACTCATCAAAAAACCTTCTGATTGATACCTTGAATTCAGGAGTTCCATGAAGGGATTCCAGTATAGAGTTCCCCATAATACAGCCACCTTTTTCTCCGGAAAACAAATTCAGGCACTTAATAGCCATCATTTTAGCTCTTTCAATATGTGACAACTCATCCTGATAAGCAATGGAAAATACCTTTTTAGAAAAACCACTTGAAACTTCCCGAAGTACTACTTCCATCATTTCATGTTTGTTTTTAAAATAATGGTAGAACAATCCTTTAGTAAGTCCACATGCTTTTGCAAGATCACTCATAGAGGTATTGTGATAACCTTTATCCCGGAAAACCCTGATGGATATTTTTATAATTTCTTCTTTAGTGATTTTTTGAAGAGGCATTCTATTTTCATTAAACGATTGTTCAATATAAGTGATTTGTTGATCAAAATCAACCGAATAGGGGTGTATTCCATGAATAATGCTTGTGTGTAGACAGGTTTTTGTTCAATTCAGATGGGATTGCTTCTGTAAAATCGGTAATTAATCAATAGTTTTGTTAGAATAATCGATTTTTAGCAGCACATTATTTTTTTGCGATTATGAACATAGGAAAGTGGTTTAAAAGATTAAACACAAATATGCTGGTTGCAGGGTCAGCTGTATTCATCAGTGCCTGTGCGCTTTTTATTTCTCTTCAGGAGGTAAGTATCATGCGTGATCAACAGAAGGCGATCATGTTTCCCTACCTGACGACTGATATGACTTACAATGGTGAGGGCTTTGGTTTTCGGCTCAAGAATAGTGGAAATGGTTTGGCCAGGGTGTATTCTTATCAGATCTATAATGACAGCATTTATTTCAAAGACTGGTTTGAAGTGATAGAACATTATATGCCTGAAGCCAAAGAGATTGATTACGGAATTATAAGTACCGTAGGAAACATCAGAAATGAGATGATCATTCCCCGGGATCAAATGACTTTGTTTTTCTTAAAATGGACTCCCGAAACAAGGATTTTGGAGAGTAGAGTAAAAGATTTGAAAGTAAGGATTTGCTATTCTTCTTTGTTGCATGATCATTGGTTACTGGAAGATGGAGTTCCGGTTGAACTGGAAGAACCTGCTTTTGTGGATATGAAGAAGGAATTTAACCGATGATTAAGAGTCTGGTGACTTGGGCTTCATTCAATATCATAACGCAGCTTCAACCTTGCTGAAGTGCCCTGAGTCTCAAAGCTGAACAGTATCGCGTTATTGACTTAGCAGATAAATTCCATGTACCTAAGGTTTGTCATTTCTTTCGACAACCGTCTGATGGTAAGTCAGATTCAGTATGACCTACAGAAGCAGAATTATGAATGCATAACGCATCAAATTTCATTTTTTTGAGAACAACTGTTCCCTAAGAAAGTGCGATTAATC
This sequence comes from Bacteroidota bacterium, assembly GCA_038525605.1. Taxonomy (GTDB): domain Bacteria; phylum Bacteroidota; class Bacteroidia; order Cytophagales; family Cyclobacteriaceae; genus JANSWY01. Next base: position 6,130 of record JBCBHL010000091.1, on the reverse strand, counting down.
TTTCGACCACTACTGGATAATCGAGGAGATATCTACCATCGTACCATCCGGGTCTTTTAACAGGAGTCTTCTTTGTCCGTAAAATGTATCGGTAGGTTCTTCAATGACTTCAAAACCTTCTTCTTTCGATATTTCATATACGTCATCTGCGCTATCAACGACAAAAGTAAGGTAAAAGCCCTGGGGTTGTTTTTGGTAGTCAACGGGTATTACTTCACTGCTTCTACTGATTAATCCCAGTTCATAACTCTTGTCAGTTGCTATAAGCTGTACATACCAATCACTGTCAAAGGCAACTTGAAAATCGAGGATCTTAGTGTAGAAATACTTGCTGCTTTGAACATCATCAGTACAAATATTAGTAATTAGTCTTTTGATTTCTTTCATGCTTTTAAGGCTTTATCT
>JBCBHL010000091.1:0-5716 GCA_038525605.1 Bacteroidota bacterium | reverse complement strand
GTCAGGACATGAAACTTCAGGTTCTTGTACATCAACAATCTCAATGGCTTTCTCCAGTAGCTCCTCAGGTACCATCAGTCTTACTCCACTGCCCATCAGGTTTCGGGCATTGGGCAAGAGGCCCGTCAGATTTTCATTGTGGAGAAAACAGGGAATATCTTCACTTTCCAATTTGGTTTTCAGAATATTGGCCGACACAGTATCTTCCATTATCGTCAGTAAGGATAACTTCATCTAGTTGAATTTGGTCTGTTAATTTTATAGAAATACATCTGCAATTTGAACGCTTCTAAAAGGATAAACGATCAATCTTATCAATTATTCCGACCGTTTATTGTGTAAGATAATATTGGATTATCAGATAGTCAATTCGCATAATGGCGAGAGCTTTCCTGGCGAGAAGGTTGTCATTGCTTCTGACGATTTGATCATTGAATCAATTAGGTAAAAAAACGTTTCTTGACACTTGCTTGTCAGTGGATTTTCACAAAAAGGTTTGCAGTAGGAACTGATCTTTTTGGATATGAATTCCACTCTGATATAGAAGTCTTAAATGATTTCTAAACGATTATTTTCATTATAAAAGCTCATTTTTTAAAATAATTTTATCATTAATTAACTGATTATCAATAGTAAAAACGACAACAAATACTTACAAACATTTACAGTCGGGTACAATTAGTTAATAACCGACTATCAGTGGCTACCTGATACATCTTTGCATCATCACAAACGATCTGCTGATCAGTGATTAAACAATAATTATTCATCTTAAAATTTAACATCATGAATTTTTTAAAAAACAACGTACAATTAATTGGCAGACTAGGAAACACACCTGAAGTAAGAACATTTGATAGTGGCAAAAGAATGGCTACTTTTTCTCTTGCAACAAACGACTCCTACAAAAATAACAAGGGTGAGCGTGTAGAGGATACGCAATGGCACAACATTGTTGTGTGGGGTAAAAAAGTAGATATCGTTGAGCAATACCTTGATAAAGGAAGCGAAGTAGCTGTATCTGGTAAGCTCACTTATAGAAACTATGAAGTCGAAGGGGAGAGAAGGTTCTCAACTGAAATTACACTACAGGAACTATTAATGATGAGTAAATCATCAGCATGAGAGTAACCAGATCATTTAGTGGATATGGCCTCTCAAAGATAACCCGGGTCTTTCTTTAAATATAATTGGAAAGTCAGAGCTAAGTTAACTAATAACGCAAAGTCTGATCCGGGCTACAATCAAAGTCGATCAATAAAAATAAACCTGTTCCATCTGTATTTTTCATGAATGGGATGAACAGAATGAACATTAATAAATAAAAGACCATTTGTGTGTGCGTGTCAATTAGTATTCAGAACATTTTTTCACTTCCAGATCCTTTGGAAAATATATTCCATCTCAACAAAGGACTACTGATATACTATTGACACGCTTTTTCTTTATGCTTTGAATTTTGATATTTTATATCTGAAGCTTACCATAAAGTATCGGTTTAGAACATTAACCGTTTCATCTGTAATAAAATTGAAATTACTGTTTCTGAAGATTCCCTGATTTCTATTGAGCAAATCAAATGCACTGATTTTCAACTCCGCTCTGTCTAGTTTCAAGAACGTTCGGGAAATATATGCCTGGAGCAGGGGAAATGACTGATTGTTGCTAAAACTGTCACCACTGAAATTTTCCTGGCTGAACTCTCCGCCGATACTCCACTTCTTTTTGATATATACATTGAGCGTAGCATAAATAGATTGCTGAAGGAAGTCCTGGTCCAGATTTGATTCTGTTAAGTATCTGGTTGTGTTCTTCGTCAACCTGAGACCAACACCTGTGTCTATCATCTTTTTCCTTCTGTTCTCAAGTTTGATATCTGCAGTATTGATGATTCGGTCTACCGTATTCTCTGAATTGTTGACGAAAAGTAATCCCCGATTGTAGTTGCTTGAAAGGTTCAGGTTTATTTTCGCTTTCATCCATCTGAGTGGAGTAGAAAATGAAATATTGTTGTTGATACCCAAATCTCTTGCGACATTTACAGGTGTTACAACCTGCCTGAAAAGTTCATCAATTACACTTTGATTAGTTATTTTATTTTCGACGTATGAAATACCACTTCTAATGAACAAGCTGGTAAGACTGAACTGATCAAATAGATTATAATTCAGGTTGAGACGGTGAGCATATTCTCTATCTAGGTTTGGGTTTCCATTGTAAATGTACAAGGGGTTCGTATTGTTGACAACTGGCTGCAACTGTTCAAGAGAAGGCGCCTGGATTCCGGTTGTATAATCCACTGATAAATTGCTTCCCTGCTTCAATTTGAGATTCCATCTGGCACTTGGCAGGAAATCAAAAAAACGTCTTGTTAAAATATCCTCTACATTACTGGCATCACCGCGAATGATAGATTGTTGTGCCTTTATACCCAAAGTGATGCGGTTTTTCTTACTGCCCAGAAACAATCTGAAACCACCGGTACTATATCGGTACTGATTGTCGAAAGCAGCACTCAAGGTCTCATTCAATACCTTGCTGTTGTCTTGTTCAAGATCGAAAAAGTCTTTGTTTAAAATAAAATTGGTTTGCTGATGTTCTACAAATCCCTGTAGCAACTTACCATTAAATACCGGTTCGGTGTAGGTTAGTCTGGTACCCCATTTTTTTCTGTTATTGTCTTCAATTTGTTCCTGGTTTACTATGGTGGTGATGGGATTTTCCGCACCTAAAATATTTGATATGGAGTTTAATAACTGCAAGTTATCATTGCTTGCAGCTTCTCCTGATAATCTGGCGGTGAGGCTTCTGCCTTTCCTCTCAAATTTTTTCCTGTATTGAATACTTCCTTCCAGTTGTAACCCATCAGTTTCGCTGTTATCTGCTATTTCATTACTGGTTTGTTGGTTACCTGCTGCATCAAAGTTGGCACTTGTACGATTGGAGATTGTTTCATTTGTCGTGTATTTAATGCTATTTCTAATCGTAATATCCTGCTTGTCATCGATCTCGTGTTTCAATCGAAAATTGAGTCTGTGAAGGTTGTAGTTGGACTCATTTGCAGATTGACTATTGCTGAGAAATACATTATCGCCGTTGAAATTCTGCCTTTCCGTGGATTTATTGAGTACATTTTGAAGGTCATTGAAAAAATAGTTGAAGCTTAATTCTGTTTTGTCACTGATGTCTTTGTTGAAATTTGCACCGACAGTCCAGTTATTTCTGATCCCACCATTTGTCAAGCCCAAAGCTGAACCAAGTCCTTCATCCAGTTCCAGGGATATACTTCCGCCACCTCCACTGATGAGGTTCGACAGCCCACCGGATAAATTGATGTAGTCATCCAATGAAAAATTTTGCTGGTTGATATTATTGGCAGATGAAATAACACTCAATTGTTGCTTTTTGGTGAATTGATTGAGATTGAGCTTGGCATTGTATCGATCGTTTTCACCATATCCACCTTCTGCATTGCCAAAGAGACCATTTTTCTTATCCTCCTTTAAAGTGAGGTTGATGGTTTTTTCTCTTGTTCCATCATCAACACCCGTAAACTGGGACATTTCACTCAGCTGATCAAATACCTGAACTTTATCCATGGCATCAGCTGGGAGGTTTTTGGTCGCGATTTGTGGGTCATCGCCAAAAAACTCTTTACCATCAACAAGCACTTTATTAATAGTTTCGCCCTGCGCTTTGATAGTTCCATCATTTTCCACCTCTACGCCCGGAAGTTTTTTGAGCAAGTCTTCAACAGTAGCTCCCGGTCTGGTATCAAAAGCACCTGCATTGTATTCTACAGTGTCTTCTTTGATTTGCATGGGGATCCGATCTGCTTCTATAGTGACGTTTTCCAGCAACTCATTTTCTTGTTGCATGGACACATTTCCGATATCGAGTATTTTTCCCACTTCCAGGCTGATGGGCCTGCTGATATTTTGATAACCCACGTAACTCACCTGTAGCAGGAATTCTCCGGCTTTTAGCTTATTGAAAGCAAATTTCCCCTCATTGTCTGAAATGGTGAACTTCTCCATTGTGGAATCACTGGCATTAATTAACATTACTGTCGCGCGGGGAAGCGGAGATTGATTTTCGTCTGTTAATGTACCCGCAACACCTGAGTTTTGGGCAAGAGCAATCTGGATGCTCAATAGTAACATTGAACAAATTAATAGAAAGTTTCTCATTGGGTAAGAGTTTAAAGATCAGGAAACACCAATTTTGGCATGCTTCCTGATATCATGAGTAATTGTGAGGAGTAATTTGAGTTTTTGACCAAGGAGTTATTTACTGTTGATCACTGCGGATGATCATAACATTTCCATTTCCACCGCCATAGGCATCTTTCATTTCTTCGAATTTCTCGGCCATGATTTTTTTGAATTGTTTGACTGTTACTTTTTTGCCTTTGTCAGGAGCATTGATGGCCTCATCATATCCCAGATCGACAGCTGTGGCGACTATGCTTCTTTTGTTCAGTGAAACTTCCATGATGAGTCCAGGTAATCCGTTGTATGTCTCAGGACCGGTAAAAGCAGGGATTGCGGCAGTATACCAGGCTACTACCTCTGTGGAATCGTCGAGAATGGCTTTTCGGCATTGATAGCCCAGAATTTCTTTCTTTTCATCTGTGATCTTCCACCTTTTTTCGCTTTGACCTTTGATGAGAAATGTTCTGCCCATAAAGGATCTTTGCTGTACAGCTTCCTGCTCTCCAAAGTTGTAATAGATGATGTTTTTTGGCTGTTCAAAATTGACTTGAAATACCACCCCATCTTCGTTGGGCAATTCTTTTTGTTCCTCTTCCTCTTTTTGGATGCTGCCGTAGATCGAGGAGGTTTTGTTAAATTTCAGAAGCATCTCATTGGTATGGGAACTCGGCAGCATTCCTTTAATTTCAGCCATTCGGGGATCTTCAGTATTAAAATTCATCTCCATTTGAATGGTTTCTTTGTAGTGAATTTTACCACCCGATTGAGGTTGACGGGCAAAGGAGAGAGAAATAATCGTACAGAATATCAGTGTATAAATTGCTTTCATTGTGAATTGTTTTTAGCAAGAATACGGCAACTAAAACACTGTAGATCAATCAATATCCTTAATAAAAGTTAACTGCTGGTTAATCTTTGTGAAGAAATGTTATCGCAGGTTAAAAACTACTTTCAACCAGTTAAATGAAGTTAAATTAATGAAAGGGTGCTTTATTTTTTTCAATAAGAGCCTCTAGTTTTTTCAGTGTTTTTAATCCTCTGCTTTTAAAGCCAGCGCTACCGTATGGCATCTGATCTTCAATGATTATTTTTAATTCGTTGGCGAGATCGGGCTCTCTTTTACAGATGTTGTAAAGAGTAGTCATGGTAAATACCTTGATAGCGATGGGCTCATTTCTGTCCATCATGATATTAAAAAGGATATCGGTTGCTTCACCCAGCAGGTGATCGGGAATGTAGATATCCTGCAATGTTCTGATAGTGTTTCTCTTCACTGCATCGATCACCGGATTCTTCAGGTTTAAGATTAATCGATCCAGGTGTGGATTGATAAGGTCCGGATATGCATCAGTGCATTTAGCAAGAACCATTGCAGACCTCTGAGAAATTCTGTATTCCTCTCCCAGGAATAGCTCTACCAGTTCCTTGAATTTTGAAGAGTCATTGCCAATATAATTCGCAATGAGCTCTGCGTTCTCTTTAGAATGTGTAATACTTAGTTG
>JBCBHL010000090.1:0-21521 GCA_038525605.1 Bacteroidota bacterium | reverse complement strand
TTTTTCCTATCAGAATTTAAAATATGGTTTTACTGACAATTTCTCACTGGAGCTGTCCTGGTTTGTTTTTATAGATAGAGAAATCAGTGATGTTGCTTTTGTCGAAAGAGAGCGTATCTCCGCTTTCAGAAAGAAATAGCATTTGATCTTTATCAGAGGAGAGGAGTCTTCCAATATATCTGGAACCGTCTTTTAATTTTACTTCATATTGATCTTTCTTTGGGTTTTTACCCTTTTTTTGCGCGATACAAAAAGGAACTGCCAATAGATAAATACAAAAAATAAGCAATAAGGATGATCGTTTCATGTGTCTAAAAGTAAATAAAATCTTGTTGTGAGTAGTCTAATGTCACTTTTTAAAAGCATTCAAAATAGTTAGACAAAAAACCTGCCAGCTTTGGAAACGGCGTCAGGTTAATTTTTTGATAGCGGTAATTGGTAGATATTTTGAACTGACAACCGTCAGAAAATAGAAATGATCCTAGTAACTTAGCGGTCATGCTTGAAGAGTCTCCGTTTTTAGTTTATAAATCTTCTGCCGGTTCCGGAAAAACCTATACGCTGGCTAAAGAATACCTCAAACTAGCTCTTAAATCACCCTTTTATTTCAAAAGCATTCTGGCAGTTACTTTTACTAACAAAGCTGCTGATGAAATGAAAGAAAGAGTCTTGACTTTCCTGGAAAACCTGGCAGCCGGGGATACCTCGGAATTATCAGCTGAGCTGGAAGAGCATTTCAGCTGGACCTCCGCTAAATTGAGTGAGCAGGCGCAGATTGTGTTGAGAAATATTCTGCATGATTACACTGGCTTTGCCATCACGACTATCGATACCTTCTTCAACCAGGTAATTCGCACTTTTACGAGAGAAATAGGTTTGCAAGGCGGTTTTGAAATAGAAATGGATCTCGAAAATGTCCTAAAAGAGGTAGTCGATCAAATGCTTGCTGACTTGAACGGTGATAGTGAACTAAAGAAATGGCTGGTAGCATTTGCCAAAGACAGATTGCAGGAAGGCAAATCCTATGAGTTTAGAGATGATATCAAATCACTGGCTTACGAACTGTTTAAAGAACAATACAAATCACTAGAGTCTTCACTCAATGGATTGGAAGTTGAAAAAGATGCGCTGAAACAACTCAATGATCAGTTGAGTCAGACGATCAGTAGTTTTAGAAATTACCTGAGACAAGTGGGTGTCAAAGGATTGGAAATCATCGAATCATCGACTCTCGATATCAAAGACTTTTCACGTGGTACTTCTGGTCCGGCAGGACAATTTATCAAATGGGCGAAGGAAGATTTGAAGGAACCTACCAAGACCACACTGGATGCTGTTGAAAATGTGGGAAAGTGGTTTACTAAAAAATCAACTGTAAAAGAGCAGATAGAAGATCTGGCAGACAGGGAATTGATCCCTCTGCTATCAGACGGGGTGAAGTACTACGAAGAGCATTTAATTGAATTTCATACAGCCGCAGAGGTTAAAAAATATCTCTACACATTTGGTATACTAAATGATTTGACAATCAAAATCAGAGAATATAGAGAGGAAAAGGAAGTAATTCTGATTTCAGATTTACCTCAGTTTCTTCGTAAAATCATCGATGATAGCGACACACCATATATCTATGAAAAGGTAGGCAATCGCTATCAGCATTTTCTGATCGATGAATTTCAGGACACTTCCGCATTTCAGTGGAGTAATTTCAAACCATTGGTACTCAATAGCCTGGCATCAGGAAACTTCAACATGATTGTGGGGGATGTAAAGCAGTCCATTTACCGATGGAGAGGAGGCAATCCTGATCTGTTACTCAATCAGGCTTCTGCCGATGTGGGAACGGAGATGACCCGGGAAGAAATGCTTTCTTTCAATTTCAGGAGCTTTGAGGAGGTCATAGATTTCAATAATGAGATATTCCAGGTAACACCTTTGATGCTGGAAGAATTTTTGCTAACAGAAGTAAATCACCTCCCTGATGAATTGAAAGCCCATGCGCTACAGCGAATTAGTTTTTTGGTACAGTCGTATCAGGGTGTTGCACAGGATAAACCTGAAAAAACAACAGTTGGGGGAAGGGTTTCGGTGAAATTCTCAGCTAAGCCGGGAAGAGGTGAAGATATGAGTTGGGATGATCTGGCCGTGCAGTGGGCGATTGAGCAAATAGAGGAGACACAGCAAAACGGTGTACCGCTCAGGGATATTGCAATTCTGGTGAGGGATAGTGGACAGGAAAGTAAACTGGTGAAAGCCATAGGCAAACATGCGCTTTCGGAAGATACTAATCCAAATTGCAGCTATCAGGTAATTTCTGCGCAGGCGATGTATCTGACCAATGCTGCTGTTGTCAACTTTATGATCGCGGTTTTTAAATACCTCAATAATCAAAAGGAACAAATTGCTCTCATTGAAATCATCAATGAATTCCAGCGACATATTCTCAATAATGACCCTGACCTGCACGAGCTATACAACGCTGATATGCAGCATTTCCTGCCATTGGAATTTACAAAATATGTACATACGCTTGGTCGATTTCCGTTGTACGAACTCACGGAAATCTTAATCAGGATTTTTAAGCTGGAAAGAAAATCGGGGGAGCTTGCCTATTTACAGGCATTCCAGGATGCTATTCTGGATTATACCAAATCAGAAAAAGGCGACCTTGCTTCTTTTCTCACCTGGTGGGAGCTGAAAGGAAGAAAGCGAACCGTACAGTTTTCTGATAGCCTGGAGGCAGTGAAAATCCTCACAATTCACAAATCCAAAGGGCTGCAATACAATACAGTCATCATTCCCTTTTGTCACTGGAATCTTGATCATAATACCATTTTTAGCAATATTCTGTGGTCGCAGGATTTACAAAATGCACCCTACAAAGACCTGCCTGCTTTGCCACTACGATATTCCGGTAACCTGAAGGATTCGCTATTTGCTGATGATTATTTCAATGAAAAAATAAAAGCCTACCACGATAACCTGAATTTGTTGTACGTCGCGCTTACCAGGGCAGAACAAACCCTACTGATTCACGGCATGCAACCTGGGAAAAGCAGAAAACCTGGGAGTTTTGGGAATATATCAGATTTGCTGTGGGACCACCTCAGCAATTCACCTCAGTTTGACGAAGAAACGGATTCCTACACTGTTTCTGGGGGTGAGATCAAAAGCGTAAATAACGAGAAGCCTTCAATTGAAGAGGTTTATTTACAAGACTATATATCCAACAAATGGAGAAATAAGTTAACTATCAGAAAGCAGTCAGGTGATTATTTTGACTTTGGCGAGTCTGCCAGGCAACTCAAAGTGAATATTGGTGTGTTAACGCACCAGATATTGTCTGAGATTAAATACCTGGATGAACTGAAGTCGAGTGTGCGAGCTGCTTATATGAATATGGAAATTACCAGGGAAGACTCCGAACAGCTATTGGTTACAATTAACGAGCTTTTTCAAAATGAGCAAATCGCTGAGTGGTATTCAAAAAAATATGAGGTTCGTAATGAGGTCGTGGTACTGCCCAAAGACGGGCGAGTTAAAAGACTAGACAGGGTTTTGATCAAAGATGATCAGGCAATTGTGATCGACTTTAAAACCGGAAAGCCTATTTCTTCTGATAAGCACCAGGTATTGGGATATATTGAGTTATTGCGGGAAATGAATTATCAGGACGTAAGCGGCTATTTGGTTTACCTGAATATTGATCGGGCTCAAAGCGAACATAAAACCGAAGGGCCTCAAATCATACAAGTAGGATAAGATGGAACACGCATTTTTAAGAGAATTGGCGGAAAAGGTGTTTCAGCAAAACCAATCAGGGATGAGTCCTGATTGGAAACCTGACTTACACGGCATCACAGTGGTGTTTCCTAACAGAAGAGCAGGGCTGTTTTTTCAAAAATACCTTTCGGGATTGATCAAAAAGCCTATCTGGGCGCCAGAAGTTACTACGCTGGAAGATTTTACAATGGAGATGTCCACGTTGCAGCTTGCTGACCCATTGACCCTGATCTTTGAATTATATCATGCTTTCAATGAGTATCAGCAGGTGCCGGAACCTTTTGAGCGATTTTATTTCTGGGGCGAAATGCTGGTGAAAGATTTTGAAGAATTAGACAGGTATCTCGTCGATCCGGAGAAGCTTTTTATCAGCGTAAAAAACCAAAAAGAACTGGACGAGGCTTTCTACTTTCTCGACGAGAAAGACAAAAAAACGATTCAGTTATTTTGGGCTAGTTTTCTTCCCGATGCATCTCCTTCACAATATACATTCCTGAAAACATGGGAAATTTTACTGCCTGTGTATAAACGATTTATTCAGAAATTGCAGGAAAAAGGTCTGGCCTATACTGGTCTTATTTATAGAAATGTAGCCAATGAATTAACCGAAAGTCTTGCAGGAGCTGATAAGTCGAGGAAAATCATTTTTGCTGGTTTCAATGCGCTTACCAGATCGGAGGAGATGATTATCAAACACTTTGTTGATAACCATGATGCTGAAATCTACTGGGATTATGATGATTACTATTTCAATGACGAAAAACAGGAAGCAGGAGTATTTCTGAGAGATTACGCCAGAGATTCCATATTGAAAAAAACCTTCCCTGAAGAGGCTCCCAAATATTTTGAAGGGATCAGCAAGGAAGTGTCGGTGACAGGTGTTAGTCTGGAAGTAGGGCAAGCAAAAGCCATTGGCGAATACCTGCAGCAGCTGATCAAAGCGAAGAAATTTGACCTGGAAGAAACTGTTGTGGTACTGCCGAAGGAACACATGCTTTTCCCTTTGCTGAATTCTTTGCCTAATCAGATCGACAAACTCAATGTAACGATGGGTTATCCGCTAAAGGAAACTCCTCTGTTTAGTTTGCTGGAAAGCGTGTTACAGTTACAGGCGACAGCCCGGTTGGAACAAGACTTTTTTGAGTCGTTTTATTATCAGCCGGTCACTGAAATATTTTCTCATCCATATGTAGCACAGGCGTTTCCGGAAGAAACTGAAGCGTATCTTCAGGAGATCAGAAAGGTGAATAAAATCATGATTGCCAAAGAAGAGCTTCATGGTAAAGTAGCATTGTTTGAAATCATCTTTCAGTTGAAAAATAACAATCTCGCACTATGTGATTACATGGTCACCATCCTCAAGACCCTGTATGCCGGAATGGAAGAGGTATTAGGTTTGGAACGAGAGTACCTATTTCAGTTCTATCAGATCTTTGAAAGGCTGAAAGAGATCTTGAGTATGCAGAGCAGCCTTGTGGAAATCAATACTTTTATCAAGCTTTTCCGTCAGGTAACAAGAACTGTAAAAATTCCATTTAGAGGAGAGCCACTGGAAGGTTTGCAGATCATGGGGGTATTGGAAACCAGGAATCTGGATTTCAAGCACGTGATTTTGCTCTCGATGAATGAAGGAAATCTGCCTGCGGATTCCAAAGGAGGTTCATTTATCCCCTACAATATCAGGAAAGCATTTGGACTGCCGACTTTTGAACAGCAGGATGCTATCTATTCCTACTTGTTTTACCGGCTGATTCAGAGAGCAGAAAGTATTCAGATGTATTACAATACTTCATCTGAGTTTGGTTTGAAAGGTGAGGTAAGCCGATATATCAGGCAATTGAAGCAGGAGTCCGGACTAGAAGTAAAGGAAAAAGTGTTGGCTAACAAAGCAGAATTATCAGAGGCAAAGCCAATTGAAATTGCGAAAGATGAAAGGGTGCAGCGGACTCTGTCAGGTTATCTGGCAGGAGGGAGGTCGAGATTTTCACCTTCCGCGCTCAACACTTACCTCGATTGTAAACTTCGATTTTATTTCAGATATGTGGCCAAACTATATACCCATGATGAGGTAAGTGAAGAAATGGATGCCGCCATGTTTGGAAATATCCTGCATCGGGCCATGGAAATACTTTATGAAAACCTCACCAAAAAGCGAAAGCCTGCGATTGTTCAGCCTGCCGACTTTTTTACGTTGAGAAGCAGTGTTGATGGAGCGATCACACTGGCATTTAGAGATTACTATCACCTGCCTAAAAGCAGGAAACTGATCTTGGAAGGTCGTAACCTCGTGATGTATGAGGTGATGAAAGACTTTATCGGTAAGGTGATCGACCATGATGAATCTTATGCACCATTTGAGATCATTGCCCTGGAAGGCGGCAGCAGACAGGGATATAAGCTTGATTATGCGCTAAATGATGGGCGAAAAGTAGGATTGAAGGGAATCATTGACCGGATTGACAGAAAAAATGGAAAAGTAAGGGTAATCGACTATAAGTCCGGTAAAGACGACAGAAATATTGGCTCTAGAGAAGCATTTTTCGACAGAGACAGCTACAAACGAAACAAAGCTGCCATGCAGACTTTCTACTATGCGATGCTTTACATCAATAAGCATGGTGATGGAGAGCCGATTAAACCTGGTATTTTCAATATGAGGGAATTGTTTCAGGACAATTTTGATGAAAGCCTGATGGATGGTGACGAACCGCTGTTGGACATCCGACAGTATATGGAGGAATTCAAAGCAGATTTGGGCGCATTGCTGGAAGAAATATTTGACCCCAATGATCCTTTTACCCAAACCGAGGATCCCGATAAATGTCGATGGTGCGATTATAATGGAATATGTAGAAGGAAGTAATTATTATGAAATTTAAGCCATTAACTAAGAAGTTTTTGAGATATGTCAGCGCCGTACTTCATACAGTATTGTTTTTGATGGTCATGTTAATTTTTAACGATATCGATCGTGTTTACGTTAACCATCTTGAAATTGTTGATAGGCAAAACCAATTGATAGATCAGTATGAGAGGCAGCTTTGTCCCGATCAGGAGAATTGTGAGTTTTTGAAGAATCGGGAAATAGAGAAAGTAAAAATAGAAATTGAACTTGCTCAGGATCGACTGGGACGCACCTATGTTTCTGATGATGTGACTTATCTTACTTTAGGCTTGATTTTTTTAATTCTGCTCTCAGCGACAAATCATGAATTGAAGAAAAAATATTTGGGTGAAGGGGAATAGTTAGGGGCTGCTGTGGTACATCATCGCATGGGATAGGTTTTAATGTACTGATCCCGGAATGAAGTTAAAGAGACATTTAAATCGCTGTTTGCAAGTGATTTTTGTTTATAGAATTTCTTGATCAATAAGGAATTGATAAATGACTTATATTAGGACTTTAGATTCACACGTTCAAAAGTTATGCGTTCAACGAGGTTTAGGGAAGAGGCAATCAATTCATGGATACTTGCAGGTTATCAAGAATTTGCCAGCGATGGACCAAATGGTCTGAAAGTAGAACGCCTGTCAAGAAAAGTGGGTAAGAACAAATCTTCTTTCTATCATTATTTTGCTGATCTGGAAGTCTACACGAACCATTTGCTGAGATATCATCTTAGGCAGGCGGAAGTATTGGCCGAGAGAGAAGCCAAATGTCAGAATGTTAATGAGTTGATCGAAATAATCTTGGATCATCAGCTAGATTTGTTTTTCAACAGACAATTGAGAATCAATCGTTCAAACCCTGATTTCGACACCTGTTTTGAGCAAACCAATCAAATAACCATACCGGGATTTCTGAAAATCTGGAAAAAGATCATCGGTCTGCCTGATCAGACAGAGTTGGCTGCCTCCTTTTTACAACTAAGTATGGGGCACTTCTTTTTAAGTATGACTCCTGATGATATGAACAGAAAATGGTTGACTAATTATTTCCATCAGTTATTTGAAATGGTAGAAGCTTTTAAAAGAAATGGCAAAATACCTGCGATGTTGAACGGTACCGTCTAAAGTTTTTGTGTGATTCTTTCTAATCTTAAGTCATTAATATTATGAAAATAAGATATGGAAGATTCTATAAATGCAAATTCAGGAGGGGTGATGACCCACAAGTTTCATAAGTCGTGGTTAAAGGTAACAGCAGTTGTAGTTGGTTCATTTGGGCCGATATTTTTTCTGGGAACGATGGCTTCTACACTGGAACCCGCAAGATTGACATTGGACATTATCAGCTGGCCAATGGATGGAAATATCACCTATGATTCCACTGATGTACGATTACTGTCAGCACTTTGCGGAGGATTTCTCATGGGCTGGGGTGTAACGATTTGGTTGCTGTCCCGATGGGTCTATGATCTTGCCCCCGAAGCGGTGAGGAAAGTGGTATTGTTTGGAATTCTCGCCTGGTATATTTTCGATAGTATCGGTTCAGCTGCCTCAGGAAATCCCTTTAATGTCCTTTTCAATACCATAGTGCTGCTGGTTGCAGTGGGACCGATGTGGAAAAAAGCGAAATAGAATTGATTGTTGATCGATTAAATATTCCCAAATAGCGCCGAAATAACAGCCTTTTGAGAAAAAATCGAAGAAAATCGCACTTATTACACAAAAGTGAATGAAATATGATTACTTTTACTTTTGTATAATTACTAATCGATCAAAATGGGGCGAGCAAAAGGCGTAAACATCGGTGAGTTCGAAGAGCTGGTTTTGCTGATTATCGGGATTCTGGATGATCAGGCTTACGGCGTTTCGATCAGAAATGCCATCCTGCAGGAAACAAAACGAAATGTCAATATCAGCGCAGTTCATGAGGTATTGAAAAGACTGGAACGAAAGGGTTTCGTAGAATCAAAAATTGGCGGAACAACGGAGGCAAGAGGAGGGAGGAGAAAAAAACTTTTCTTCATGACCACCGAAGGTAAGCAGGTGCTGGAACACACAACAGCTCTAAGAAATAGTCTGTACGTGAGAATTCCCGGATTTAGTTTGCCATGAAAAACCGTCCACCCCATTGGCCCGATCGTTTTCTGGAATGGTTCTGTGATCCGGAATTGTTCGAATATATACAGGGAGACATCTATGAAATTTTTGAAGAAAGACTTCAAAGGAAAGGCAGCAGATATGCAAAACTAGCCTTTTGCTGGGATGTCTTTCGTTTTTTCAGACCATCAAACTTTCGAAAACCTACTTACAATTCAAATCCTAATATGACAAGACATAATTTTAAGATTGCTGGCAGGGCGTTGCTCAAGCATAAAACCTATTCATTTATTAACATGCTGGGATTATCAATTGGAATGGCCATCTGTCTACTTTTATTTCAATATATCCAGTTTGAGTTGAGCTTCGACAAATTCCATCAGGAAGCCAATAATATTTATCGTGTCAAGTTCGATGACTACCAAAATGATGTATTCTTCAGTTCTCAGGTTACATCTCCACTTGGTTTGGGGCCTGCGATTGACGAGGCTATCCCAGAGATTAAAGAAGTTGTGAGGATTCGTCCGATGCTCAATGACGAAGGGGTTGTCATTTCCAACATGGAAAATGCACAATCATTTTTGGAATTCGGATTGTATTATGTGGATTATTCCTTCTTTCAGTTATTTGATTATCAATTTATTGAGGGAAGTAGTCAATCGGCATTGAAAGACCTGCATAGCATTGTATTAACTAAAGAATCAGCTATCAAGTATTTTGGAAATACCGATGTCCTGGGCAGAACACTTAGTATCAAGGGTGGACAGCTCACCGCTGAATTTACGGTTTCCGGCGTTTTGGAATCATTGCCACCCAATACACATTTGCAGTTTGATTTTTTGCTGCCGGCAGAGTTTATTATTAAGCATTATGGTCCTTACAAGAGGGGAAATGGCTGGGATTGGTTCAACTTCTACACATATTTTTCTTTAACAGAAGGGGCTGAACCAGCGTCAGTTATTGATAAAATCGATCGAATTGCAGCAAATCATCTAAAACCGGAT
The DNA here is from genome assembly GCA_038525605.1 of Bacteroidota bacterium. Classification (GTDB taxonomy): domain Bacteria; phylum Bacteroidota; class Bacteroidia; order Cytophagales; family Cyclobacteriaceae; genus JANSWY01. The sequence continues at coordinate 11,748 of JBCBHL010000090.1, read as the reverse complement.
GATACCTGGGAAATTAAGTCAGAAATTCAGGCTTTAACCGCTATTCACTTTACTTCTGATTTCAGTGAAGACCTGGCTGAAAATACAAGTAATTATCAGAATATATGGTTTTATGGACTCATCGGATTGATCATTATGCTGGTTGCCTGGCTGAATTTCATCAATCTGTCCACTGCCCAATCCATTAAAAGAGAAAAGGAAATGGGTATCAGAAAATGTCTGGGTGTGCAAAGAAAGCAGTTGATTGCTCAACTGCTGACAGAATCACTATTGATCAACTTACTGGCAGGTTTCATCGCCATTGCACTGGCTTTTATGCTGTTACCAATAGTAAACCAAATTCTGGAAGTTGAATTAGCACTGGATGTATTGCTCCAGCCGTGGTTTGTCTTCCTTTTTTTAGGAGTTCTGGTGATCAGTTCGATGGTGGCAGGTATGTATCCTGCTTTTGTAATGTCCTCAATGAAACCCATCAGCATAGCCAGAGGAAACCCCATCAGTGTTTCTAAGGGATTTGATCTCAGAAAAGTGCTGGTTACTTTGCAATTTGCTATATCAATCTCTTTGATTGCGGTAACCTATGTTGTATATCAGCAAATCAACTTTATGAAATCCCAAAACCTGGGCTATGACATAGAGCAGATTCTCATTGTTCCTGGCCCGCGGGTAGTGATAGAAGAGGGGAGAGACTTACTTCCTGGTAAATACAAAGCCTTTAAATCCGATCTGGTAAACCATCATTCAATAAAGTCGGTAACAGGTACGAGCAATATTCCGGGGAAAGGCGCTATTTTCTCGGCGGTCATGAGAAAACCACAAGCAGAGCCAGGTAATACTTTTGCTGATGTAGTTTTCGTAGATGCTTATTTTCAGGATGCGTATGGAATGGACCTGATTGCTGGTGATGGGTTTCGTGAAGAAGACAGGGAGTATAGCGGAGTAATCATTAACGAGCAGGCAGTGAAAACTTATCAATTGGGATCTGCTAATGAGGCAATAGGGCAGCAAATTATCATCGAGGAATTTGATACGCTGATGGTAAAAGGTGTGATCAAAAACCTACACTGGAATTCTTTGCATCAATCCCTGAGACCAAATGCTTTTGTCATAGCACAGTGGAATGGTTACTTTTCTGTCAGAATCCAATCAGCGGACTTAAGGGAATCACTCGAACACATAGAAAGCACTTTCAGAACTGTATTTCCAAACGACCCTTATGAGTCTTACTTTCTGGATCAGGCGTTTGAAAAGCAATACAATGCTGATGTTAAATTCGGTAAGTTATTTTTTGTGTTTACCATGATTGCCATTGTAATGGCAACTATCGGCCTTTTTGTAATGGTCTCTTTCTCAGTATCGTTTAAAATTAAAGAAATAGGCATCAGAAAAGTGCTGGGCGCTTCCGTTCGCAACATTATGATATTACTTTCCAGAGAGTATTTTATTTTACTGCTGGTTGCAGGTTTAATTGCCATTCCGGTTGTATGGTTTGGAATTCGTTCATTTCTTGACAATTATCCCTATCGTATTACACCCGGGTGGGATTTGATTCTCATTCCCGGCCTGATTGCTTCGATGATAGCACTGGTTACAGTAGGTTACAGAACATACCTGTCGGCAAATGCCAATCCTGTGGATACCTTGAGGAAAGAGTAAAGAACTACCCGTTGATAGATGATCCTGGAGAATTGATTGAATAGAATAATGGATATGATCCAGCTCAGGATTCCTCCGCTTATCCCTCTATCAAAACAAAAGCACCCCAGTAATATGGTTCGGGATATTTTGATTTGAGCTGCCTCTTTGCCTGATTGAACGATTCGTGTTTATTGCCGGATGACAGCCAGTTATTGTAAAAACTAATCATGAATTCTTTGGTAGCACTGTCGTCTACTTTCCACAGTGACATGATCACAGATTTTGCACCTGCTATTAAGAATGATCGCTGCAATCCATAAACACCTTCTCCGGTTTTTATTTCCCCCAGACCGGTTTCACAGGCGGAAAGCACTACAATTTCGGTTGCAGGAAAGTCTAAAGTGGAGATTTCATAGGCTGTAACCAGCCCATCGTCTGACTGGGAAATTTCATTGTTTTTACTCTCTCCTTCATCAGAAAGAACGATTCCGGATCGCATCAAGGCATCCAAAGTGCTGCTGCTCAATAGCGTTTCTCCGGAAGATTTGTTACCGGCAGATTTATTGTCGATGAAGAATCCATGCGTTGCTACATGTAGTACTTCTGCTTCCGTAGATTTATCAAAATTGCCTTCATTCGCATCTCTGTTGAGGAATTTAGTGGTTTTTACATTATTTCTGCTGGCAATACCTTCGATCGTATTGACCTCTGCAAGTGTTCCCGGAAGTGCTTTGAATTTTTGCGGATCGAACTCAGGCGCACCAATCAAAAACATGTTTTTTGCTTTGACGCCTGTATTTCTGATTTCGTGAATGTCTGATGGATTGGTGATGACGGACAAATCATAGCGATCAGCGAGGTAATTCTTACCGTCATACAATGAGCCGATACTTACCTGATTGTAAACCCCGTCTTTTACCAGGTAGATTTTTGAGCTTCCCGCAACTTTCGCTTCGATAGGTTCCCAGAACGAAGTATAAGATCTGCTTTCGGGGCGCTTATAAATGATGGAGTTTTTGTAGAGTTTGACCATTTTCTTATCCAGCAGATCAGCTTCGCCGATTTTAACAGTTGAAATTGAGCCGGATTTGATGACCAAAGCCTGATATTGGAAACTAGCAGATGATGCATCAAAATATTTAACAATGTCGACCATTGCTTCACCAGCACCAACCTTTTCCTGCACATTCGTATTTTTTTCATCATTGCCAAAAGCATCAGTATTGGCACTTAACCAGCGTTCTTTTTCGTTGGCAGCTCCGGCAATCGAATCCAGGTTAATTTTTTGTTTAGCCAACTCTTCTTTTGGGACGGAATAATAATAAGCCAGCTGATTTTTTGCCGACTTCCAGTCGTTATAATTTTTAATCAATTCCTTATCTCCACTTTCAAGAATTTGCTTTCGGATTTTACCACTTGTCGACAAGAGTAGACCTTTGGTGTTGACTTCATATGCCAGTACTTTTTTAAGTCTGTCTTCATTTGGTTTGGCGAACGAAAATGCATAGTAGGAATGAAAATCAGGCTGCAGTGTCTGCCAGTACTTACCTTTCTCCACTTCACTCATAGCGGGAAAATAGTTTTGGATATATTCGATGTTTTTATCCAGTGCCTCTTGGTAATGATTAGTGGCTTCACTGCTTTTGCCATTCTTCCACTCCGTCATCGCCAGTTGAACAGTGGCTTTGTTGCGTTTCGGATGACCCGCTCCGTAGATATTGCCAGTCATTTCATAGTTGGAGGTAGCGATTGCCTCAGCTTTTTCAAATTCCTGATTTTTCAAGTAATTGGCAATTTGAACGCTGTTGACAGTTACCAGCGTAGGGTGTTCCTCACCATATTCTTTACTATAAATCTCTTTAGCTTCTGTGAGCATAGAAGCAATATCTTTTTCTGTATTTCCGGAGTTGAGGTAAAGGGAAGATAAATTGGTTAGGATGGAGGCATAATCGGGCTGCTTGGTTCTCCGTTGTTTCTTTTTGATTTCAAGAGCATCGAGATAGATTTTCTCCGCTTCAGCTATTTTGCCCACACTTTCATAGATTAAAGCCAGGTTAATGTTGACTCGCTGATAAGTATTGGATTTCTCACCCCAGTCTTCGGCGTTTTTAGTGACTGTTTCCAGCAGTTTGATGGACTCCTGCGATCTGCCGAGATATTGATAGAGAATAGCGAGGTTATTTCGTGCGATTAACGCGGCTTTTTTACCTGATTCACCTAGTTCATCAAAAACTGTGATTACGCCTTTCAACTGCTCTTCGGCACGATTGAATTTACCAAGGTCTTTTAGCAGGATCGCCTGATTGTTGGCAATTACTGCATATAGATAGTTATTCTGAACGCCTGCATTTTGCATGATTCCCAACGCCTCATCAAAATGTAGTTCTGATGACTGAAAATCACCAACAGAATGAAATAGCATGCCCAGGTTAGACTTGATTTTGGCATGTAACAGAGAGTTTTCAAGAGCAGGCTCTTCACTCAGATAAAAAGAAGCGGCGATAAATGACGCTTTGGCATAGTCATATAATCTTGAACTGTACGACAATTCACCAGTTTGATTGAGCGTTTCAGCTTGTTTTAGTAACTGATACTGATCATCAGTCAAATGGCTGTAACTATTAACAACTCTGCTTTGCTTTTCTTTTTTCTTGAAAGGATTGTTTACACCCAGCATTTCTACCGTAGATTTTCCTTCATCTTCCCTGCTAAATTCATAGCCTCCCATCTCACCGATCAAAGTGCTGGTATATCTCAGAGCATTTTCAGAACCTTTCCTGTCAGAATAAAAAGCTACATTGTCATAACTGGAAAGTGCCAGATTCATGGAGGTAGAGTCCTTTTTAGCATATGATTTTTTAAGTGCAACAATCGCTGTTTTAATAATCACATTCTCATTATTATCATTTTTAACAGCGCTACCTGCCTTTTCCTTGAGCTTGTTACCCAGCCCTTTGAGTACCTGCCCCTCCGTGGAAAATGAAAAAGCCAATATGATTATAAAGAAGGAAATTATGGATCGTTTCATATGCATTTGAAATGGTTTGTTTAGTGAAAACGTAGTTAGCTGTCCTCAAACCAACAATCAAATTAATCGAATTTAGTACAATTATGGTAACGATGGCTTTAAATAATGATGTTGATCATCGATTTAACGGCATTCATTAACAATGATTCCTAATCAATTAGGTCTGATTCAAGCCCACAGAATTACATTTAATTCATAAAAAAAGCTGTCTCCCATATTTGAATAGCCAAATGCAGGAGACAGCTTATTAAAACCTTTGGGTTAAAGCTCTAATTTAAAAAATCGGTAAAATCGATATCTGAATAATCTTCATACGGACAGGATGTTTGAGTTCTGTAAGGCCTTACCACCATCACAATGTCATCAAAGTTGTTGTCTATACTGGTCGATTTTACATCAACCAGATCTGAGTAAACATCGTTAACAGGTTGAGAATAATGAATAATACCATAATTAGTTCCACTGTTATTCAGTGGGTGTGCAGTTGAAGTGAACGTATATCCCACCGGTACTGTAAATGGACTAAATCCTTCGGGCATATAAAGCTCCAGACAGTAAGCATTGAGTAGTGCTTCGATAAACAGATAAATGGTATTCGTTTCATTACTTCCGCAACCACAAGCTAAAATCGGTTCCGGAGGTGTGGAAGAAGCATGATTGGGACCTGGTCCAAAAGGGTTGGATCTTGCCTCTAGCAAATCCCGCAAGATATCAATGAATTTATTACCAAAAAGGGTGCTGAAAGTGAGGGTATTCCCCGACCATTGTTCATCGAACAATTCCGCATATGAAATAGCCTGTCGTCCATCCAATAAGTTAAAGACCTCTGTTCTTATACTCGGGTCTGACATGATTGCCTGTGTAGTAATATATGCGGTCCACTGCATGAAATTCTCGAATGCAACAGAGTCGAAATCCAGTGCTCTGCTGCTAAAGGTGGTGGGAGGGCTTGAACTAAAGCCGAAAGGAATATTCGATTCTTCGGCTATGACTGATTGTTTGTTGATGAAAGCATCTTCCTCTTTGGTACAAGAGCATGCTAAAAGGAGGATAAAAGCTAAAATAATTTTTGATTTGTCCATATGTTTTTATTTGTAATTCGGACAAAATTGCAAATAATTGAGGCCATTTTATTCATTGAATTCATATCCGTTGGACTATTTTTCATATTTGCCAGCACTTTATTCAAATCGGATTTATTTAAAAATTAGATTCAGGGCATAATCCTTTCTTCTGCTGGATACAGGTACTTTCTCGTCGAGACTGACTATCAAGACGCCCTGCTTATTGTATTTAATCACATGTTTTTTGTTGACGATATAGGACTGGTGACATCTTACAAAAATGTTTTCCGAAAGAATTTCTTCGACTTTTTTTAGCGGTTTTGAGACCACTATTTTGTCCTTTTGTTTGGTGTAGAAAGTGGTGTAGTTGCCTTCCGATTTACAGTAGACAATATCATCTTCATAAATAGCATATACATTATCTGAAGTTCTTAGAATGACCCTGCGGTTTTTGACCCCATTAAAATATTCGCTGGATATTTCTATTAATTTCTCAAGGTGATTTTCCTTATTGTTGTTTTCAATAGCTTTTAAGACTGCTTCATGAAATTCAGCCGGATCGATGGGTTTTAGAATGTAATCCAATGCACCTACTTTAATTGCCTTGATTGCGTGCTGATCAAAACCTGTGACGAAGATGACGTTTAGCTTACTTAATTCACTTCGCTGTAAAATATCAAAACCCGTTCCGTCTTTTAGATTGATGTCCAGAAACAACAAATCGGGTCTGTACTCTTCGATCTTCGTTAATGCATCAGAAACACTTTCAGCCTCATTTACAACATTTACCTCAGATTTGAAATTCTGTGACAGCATATCAATAATATTTCGTCTGATATATGTCTCGTCATCTATTACAATTGCCCTAATCATTTTGAGTTAATTTTATAGGTATAATAAGTTTTGTGATCATGCCCGATTGAGCAGGATCAATGTCAGATTTATTGATGACCTCTATTTCGGATTTGGTTGCTTTCTTTAAAAATTTACCAATCAGATAGGTGGAGGCGGAGGTTTTTCCCTGATTGGTTTTCCTGTTGATCCCAATGCCATTATCTTCAATAACACATTCCAGATAATGACCTTTTTGCGTTAATATCAGTTTGATTATGCCTGGATAGTCTATTCCGGAAAAACCATGCTCTATGCTGTTTTCGATAAATGGCTGGATTAACATCGGTGGGATAAACAGCAGATCATCTTTATCGAAATTTTCGATGACAATCTCATAGGTGAAATTCGATGGGAAACGAAGTAATTGCAGATCCATGTATTTTTCCAGTAGTTCCAACTCTTCGTTTAGCTGCACATAATTCTGCATGGAGTTTTCCAGTATAAGCCGCAGCATTCTGGAGAATTTCAATAGGTAGTTTGTGGCTTTGCCCTGATCCTCATTAATGTAGTTCTGAATCGTGCTTAAAGAGTTAAATGTAAAATGAGGATTCATTTGAGCCCTCAACAGACGCTGTTGTATTTGCAATTGCTCTTTTTCAAAACGATACTGTCTTCTTTTGTATAAAAGTACACCGATTACTATGGTTACAGCGACTAAGCTCAGCAGGGTAACAGTCCTCTTGAAATTAGCAATTTCCAGCTGACTCTTTTCTTGCTGTATTTGCTGTTGTTTTTCATTTGCCTTTGTCAAAGCAGCTAATTCATTGGTGTACTTATTTTCGTATTCTTTTAACTGATAATCATAGATAGCATCCAGGAAACCATTCACTTTAGAAAGGTTATTATTCGTAAGAGAAGCCAGTTGGAGCTGATAACTCAAAAAATCTTTTTGCCTGCTGCTACTGATTTTATCGAGACCAGATAACGCAGCAGAGTCCAGATAACTGATCGCTTTATTATATTCTTTCAAATTGATGTATACATCACAAATATTCATGTAGGCTGTAGCCAGTTCATTGATTTTAAAGGTATTTTCAGGGAGATTTTTGGTGAAGTTGACAGAAGTCAAATAATAACTTAAAGCACTTTTATAATCCTTGTCCTGATGGAGATAGACACCATAGTCTAAGTATAATTGTCGCTTGTCGATATCACTGATTGTGTTAGATTTAGCAAGAAGACTGTCCAAAATCTGATAGGCGCCGGTTTTATCGTTCAAGTAATATCGATATTTGATTTGTGAAATCAGTGTGGTATGGATCCGTGAGACATCATTGGTCTTTTTACTTGCAGCTATCCATGCTTTGTTATATTTCAATGCTTTCTGATAATCACCAATTTGATTATAAGTACTCTCCAGCATGTAATTGAAGTATTTGAGGTTGTAATAATCATCGTCATTGATCAAGGCTCTGAATTTTTCAGTGATCGAAAAGCAATCGCCATATTTATTCTGATCAAAGTAAGCTTTCCAGGTAGCATAATGATAAAACAGTTCCCTATTATTACTGATTGACTCAGTGACGTAATCTGCCGATTTGTGAAAATAGATTGCGGCACTGTCTATCCTACCAATCTTTCTAAAGAATATTCCCAGTAAAAAATTATTTTCAGCTTTGAGTGAATCTGAGATAGCGGCAGTTGAGGCAATAATTGTCTCCGCTTCTTCGAGAAAAGATCGAATAGAATCCGTTGAAGTACTTTTTTCAGATTGCTTTTGAAGCGTAATGATCAATTGAGTTTTTGAATCGGCGTTCCTGTCAATTTCAGAGCACTGAAAACAAAACATTTGAAGGAATAGTAAAAGAAAAATTGCATTTATTCTATTCAATCTGAAAAAGTTAATGGCCTTAAACATATGAACCGAACTGTGATTCCTTTAAAACGAAGGCAACATTTAGTTGCGGAAGTGGGGGAGAGTCTTGTGAGTCTTTTTGCATAGAAATTATAAAATACCAGGGTTATCGTGATGATTATTACATTACTACTAACGATATCAACTTTTATTTTAGTTCAAAGCAAAAAAATCGCCGATTGTTCCACTGAAGGCGAAGTAAATGCCTGAATTAAAGCAGAGTAGTAAATTATTGATTGTTTCATACGATACAGTTGGTTTGTTTTGTGAAAATTTATCTATTTTCAAACCTGCATTCAAATTAATTGAATTTGGCACAATAATGGTAACAATGGCTTTAAATAATTATAGTTATTGTTAATTTAGTACCACACATATGAAAGCAATAATAAAAATACTAGGACTAGCCTTACTCGTTGTGCTACTTGAAGGTTGTACATCCGGAAAAAGAGCCTTTGAAAATGGAGATTACTATCAATCGGTATTGAAAGCTGTGGATCGGTTGAGGAAAAACCCAAAACATAAAAAATCCAGAGAGACGCTTAAGTATGCCTATCCGGCTGCAATAGATTATTTGACTGGCGAGATCAATAATCTCAAAGCAAGTGCCAGGCCTTTTAAATGGGCTGGTGTGGTATCAGCCTACGAGCAAATCAATAACATGTCAGATCAGATCAGAAGATCTCCTGGCGCATTGTCTGTTATCCGAAATCCTGACAGATATGCCTCCCAGTTAACAGAGGCGAGAACTAAGGCTGCTGAGGAGCATTACGCTGAAGGAATACGAATCCTTAATCCGAATAACCGACAGGCTTCCAAAGAGGCTTTTTATCTGTTTCAGAAGGCATTAGGTTTTGTAAACGGCTACAAAGACTCGCAGCAAAAAATGAACGAAGCGCGTGAATATGCGACGTTGAAAGTTGTATTGGAACAGATTCCGGTTCCTGGCAGATATTCTTTGAGTGCAAATTTTTTTCAGGATAAAGTGGAAGAGTTTTTGAGAGGAGGAGGAATTTACCGCAATGAGTTTCTACAGTTTTTCACTCCCCGTGAGGCTGAAAGAGTAAAGCTGGATCCTGATCATATTCTGAGTATTTACTTTGAAGATTTTGTCGTCGGTCAGGTCTTTAAAAAGGAAACTACCAGAGAGTTGACAAGGGACAGTGTAAAAGTTGGTGAAGTAGTGGTAGACGGGGAGACATATCCTTCCTATGGAACCGTAAAAGCGGATTATACAGTACATAGAGCAGAAGTAGTTTCGGAAGGTTTGCTTGCTATGCGAGTGATTGATGCTCGAAATAATGGTGTGCTGATGAGTGAGAAACTACCTGGGACATTCGTTTGGTTCGATGAGTGGGCTTCCTTTAACGGAGACGAAAGAGCATTGACAAATGACGAAATTGCTCTAACTAAAAAAAGGTATATACCGCCACCGCCACCACAAGATATGTTTATAGAATTTACCAGACCTATTTATAATCAATTGACGAACAGACTCAACACCTTCTACAGAAGGTTTTAGAAGCTGCTATCAATTGATTTTTAAGGCAAGGGAACCGATATTTTTTGTGGAATATCGGTTCTTTTTATTTTCATAAACAGTAACGGATTCTTTTGTTAATCATACTTACTTCGTATCTTTACTTATCTGTTATAAACAAAAGGCATCTGTAAAATCTAAGTGAGATTATTCTCTATCCTTTCGTTCGTATCAGCAACTGTTATATAAAACTAAACTTCTTTTGAAATGAAAAAACTAGCAATTTTTATTCTTGCTGTATTTGCAGCACATTTATGTAATTCGCAAAACTTTGATGATAAGGTAACGATCACGCAAAAAGATGACAAGTACCCTTCTTTACATTTAAAGAGTTATCAGGGATTACATGTCGATGGCCATTCATCTTTATTTATGCAAAATTATGGAGGTACACCTGCAAGTCCGGGTTTTACACCGGCAGGGAAAATCTTAGGTAATATTACCTTTGCAGGACATGACGGCATAAGATCAGTACAGGCTGGTCGAATCCATGTAAGTGCTACCGGAGATTTCAGCGATGGAAGCTATCCCACTAAAATGTTCTTTAAGTTAGGAGGATCTGCATCATGCTGTGGTATCAACAGGATGGTAATTGATGGAACCAACGGGAATGTTGGGATTGGTACCAGTGAACCCGGGCAGGTGTTGGATCTGGAAAGAAATACCAATGGTAGCGCATTTCTGGAGGTTACCAATACTAATAATGGAACCAATGCCAGAAGAGGTATAATTTTAGGGAATGGCACAGAAGGAAATGCAGTTTCATTGTTTTCTACCTCCGCAAACTATAATCCTGTTCCTTCATGGGCAAATTCCGGAGTCTTGAGTACACAAAGTCAACTTTCCAACGGAATAATCGTGAGAACAACAGCCGGAGATGTCAGATTTCAACCCGGTGGAGCAGTAGACAAAGCATCGATTAACCAAAGCGGTAAGCTAAGCCTTGTCAATAATAAAGGAGCACTGGGTGATATTCTATCTCTTTACGGTGACAGGTTCGATCAGGGAAATATGTATGGCTTTGGAATAGAAACGAATGGAGGAATCTTGTATTCAAAAGCCGTATCAGGTTATAACTGGTATGTTAATAATAACGCAGATCAGGGTTCAAGTGCCATGATGAAGCTAAATGAAAATGCCCTTGAAGTAGATGGTAAAGTAAGAGCTGAGGAGGTTAAAGTAGAAGTAATCAACTGGTCCGATTTTGTATTTTATCCTGATTATCAACTGAGAAGCTTATCTGAAGTAGAGAAATTTATTGATGATAACCAACATTTACCCGACATTCCAAGTGAGCAGGAAGTACTCGAAAACGGGATAGAGTTGAGCAAGATGAATGCGAAATTGCTCCAAAAAATTGAAGAGCTCACTTTGTATCTGATAGAGCAGAATAAGAAAATTGAGGAATTGGAAAGAAAGATTGAATCAAAATAATAAAATCCAGATATTCCAAATAGTTCCGAAAAATCATAGAGGATCAAGCGGAAAATCTGAGGGGAGACGGGAAATAGTTCTATTTTTACGATCAAAAAATCCTTGAATACAGAATTATTAAGTTTGTTTTTACCCGATGGCTTGTTGGATTATTTCACGGTCACATCAATTGATAAACAGCAAGAGAGTTTTACTATTGTTTTAGAAGAGAAGAATATGATTCCAGTAGAGTATTCAGGTAATAAGCTGGTTTCAAAAGGGTTCTATGAGCAAGTTTCTATAAAAGATTTTCCAG
>JBCBHL010000089.1:15554-21525 GCA_038525605.1 Bacteroidota bacterium | reverse complement strand
AAAGTGTATCACCACTAAATAATGCTTTTTCCACGTTGTTTTCATCTAAGAGAAGATAAGAAGTGCTCTCCATTGTATGACCGGGGGTGTGTAAGGTTTTGATTTTTACATTTCCTAATTCGAAAATTTCACCATCAGATGCTTCATGGATTTCATAACTTGTTTTTGCATTTGGGCCGTATATTATTTTAGCCCCTGTTTTAGCGGCTAAATCTACATGACCTGAAACGAAATCTGCATGAAAGTGGGTTTCGAATATATACTTAATTTTAGCGCCTTCTTTCGAAGCTTTATCGATATATGGTGAAGTTTCTCTCAATGGGTCAACGATTGCCGCCTCTCCATTACTTTCTATATAATAGGCACCTTGTGCCAGACACCCGGTATATATTTGTTCTATTTTCATATCTGCTTAAATCTTATATTTTAAAAATTTCCTGAGTTATTAATGTGTTTTTATGTTCGATTGTAAAGCGTATTCCTTGTATCTACCCTGATTTTTGGTTGTTGCAAATCTTACAGCTTCTGTTAAGTTGAAGAATACATTTTCCTCATTGATAATGCTTAAAAGTCCTGATTTATGAAGTGTGTCACGTACAGGTCCTATCATGTCGCATATTAAGAAATTGATATTTTTTTCTTTTAACGTCAAAATAATTTCTTTAATTCCATTAACTGCGGTAGCATCCATAAAACTAATGGGACCTGCATCCAGTATAATTGTTCTTATGGTAGCTTCTGAGTGATTCAATGCTAAGTCAATATAGTCTTTGAAATACTGAATATTGATAAAAGATAACGAGGCATCCACCCTCAAAATGATGACATCCTCCCATATTTCTAAATCTCTGAATCGTTTTATGTTTCTGAATTCATGATGATCTTTGACCCTGCCCAACTGAGCAATATGTGGGTAGGCCGATTTAAATAACAGGTAGAGTATCGATAATGAAATGCCTGTAATGATTCCTGTTACTATTGAAAAAACAACTGTGGTCAAAAAAGTTACGATCATTATCAGGAACTCGAATTTGTTGTCGAAATATAGTTTTCGGATGTATTTTCCATCAACCAAGTTGACAATTGAGACCAGTATAATTGAAGCTAATACAGCTTTGGGAAGGTAATAGAATACCGGTGTTAAAAAGATCAAAGTAAGCGCCACAATAATGGAACTTATTACTGATGCCAATGGCGTGTTAGCTCCTGCCTCATTATTTACGGCAGATCTTGAGAAACCTCCAGCTGTAGGAAAAGATTGAAATAATGAACCAATGATATTAGCTGATCCCAACGCAATTAACTCCTGATTAGGGTTGATTTTGTGATTTTTACTCGGACCTTCTATCGCTTTGGCAATTGAATAACTCTCCATAAAAGATATCAACGCCAAAGTAAGTGCAAGTGGAAGAAGCATCTGAATATCATTGAATGAGACCGATGGAGCTTCAAAGGATGGAATCCCCTGAGGTATTTCTTTTAAAATTGCAATTTGCTCATGATTCCAACCAAAGAAATATACCAAGGCAATGCTGATTAAGACCGCAATCAATGATCCTGGAATGACTTTGGAGATTTTCTTGCTGATAACGATGATCGCTATTCCCATCAGGCCAATCAGCAAAGCCAGCCATTGGATAGAGTCATGTTTTGAAAAAATCTCCGCAAATGCATTGACAATATCAAACTTATTTTGAGCAGTTATTCCGAAAAGGTGTTTTAATTGGCTTGTCCCAATAATTACCGCTGCTGCTGCAGTAAAACCTGTAATGACAGGTCTTGAAAGCAAATTAGTAATGAAACCCATTCTTACGAGTCCCAGAATTAACTGAATGATTCCAACAATTAAGGCTAGAATGATTGTTAATGTCAGAAAATTTTCAGTTCCAGTTACGGCAATGGTGGATAGTCCGGATGCAACTATCAGTGAGTCTGTAGCCACAGGCGCAATGGAGAGCTTTCGGGAGGTTCCCAATAAAGCATATACTATTTGTGGAATAATTGCTGCATAAAGCCCATACACAGGAGGTACGCCCACTATTAGTGCATAGGCCATGCCTTGAGGAATTAACATAATTCCTACCGTAATGCCTGCATAGATGTCTCCTCTGAGGTATTCCTTTTTATAGTCTTTTAACCAGGTTGCAATTGAAAGAGAATTATTACTTATTTTCATCTGCCATTTTTCTTGATTTAAAGATACGGTGTTTTGAAATTCTTGTTTGTAACAATGATCACCTAAACAGCTGATTCTGGCTTTTTACAGAAATTTTTGAAATACTTCTTTCGATTTATCGGCTAATAGAGACTAAGTATAGTAGGGATACATGCGATTGTTAACAGTATTAGATTTACAGGGAATTGTCTCATCTGTTGGGAAGTGATGTGAGAGACTTTTTTATTGAGCATATTTGGCTTCCTCTTTTTGTAGAATTAAACCAAAATTGATCATATTACATTATTCTTATTTGAAGGTGAATAACTTGAAACGTTGACTGTATGTTTTTTGATGGAAATAGAAATGTATCCCAGATAAGGTTGTGGTTGTCATGGGTTCTTTTGTTCGGTACTCTCTTCATGATTTCATGTGCTGATGACGAAAATGAAGTTGAACCTATCTCAACAGATCAGGTGAACGATGTGGCGTCTTTAAGTAGTCTATTTTTGCAATACGATGGGGTTTTATCTACTAATTCTGATGCCGATCATTTTTTTGTCAACTCAAATGGCATAGCAAATCACCGCATGATGGTTGGAATTACGGTTTCAGATGACAGAGTTGTAGTGCCTCATAACTACGATTCCTGGGCAATCCCTCTCAGACCAGAAATCAGTAGCGAAGAGATATCCTTAGAAACAGATTTGAGAGAAGGAGCGGTTGCGATCGCCATAAATGGAGTTCCGATTTTTAATCCGATTGGTGAGGATGGACGAATTTTAAATGATACCGGAGAATTAGATGAGTTTGGAGGCCAGGCAGGGGTTGATGATGATTATCATTATCATATAGCACCTCTGCACCTACAGACCAGCGACAATAATCCTATCGCTTTTGCTTTGGACGGATTTCCGATCTATGGGACGAGAGAGTCGGATGGATCTATGGTACAACCGTTAGATGACTTCAATGGACATTTTCACGATGATGGTGAGTATCACTATCATGCCTTGGAGGAGTTTCCTTTTATTTTTGAAAAATTTAGAGGTAAAGTGACTTTATCTGGTTCTTCGCCAATCACAAAAATAGCGTCACAGCCAGTAGCTGACGGTTTCAGGCCAGAGAGCCAAATCAGAGCATTTCTGTCGCAATTTGCCGACTCTGGAGGTGGTATTATTACAGACATGGTTCAAAATGAAAATGAGATGGGCTATTCTTTGTTTTATGAAGTAAATGGCGAGCAGGGTTCTGTAGTCTATTTTTGGGATATCGATGGCTTCTACACATTTGAATATAATGATCCTGATGGAACGATTACATCTCAAGTATTTGAAAGAATTGAATTAGGCATTTAGTCACTAGGTAATTGTTTGACAAAAACCGGTTCTGCAGTTAACATCCGATCAATTAGATTCTGAAATACTCCTTGTTTCATATTAGAACGGTTAAACCTGTAAGTATACTCGTTTAAGTATTCTTGTAAGTCTCTGACAGCATGATGTGTTCCTCTCAACCAAGCCTTCAGCATCATGATGGCGCGATGCATATCAGCAAAGTTATTTCCCTTCTTACCTGAAGGGACTTGCTCAAGGTGAGTATATTGATCTGTTAAGGGCTTGTAACCTCTCCATTGATCGGTTTTAATGTGTGCATCTTTACTAATTTGTCGTTCAAAGAAAGGCCTAAAAGACTTGCTACTAGCATTGGGGATGACCTTGGCATAGATTCTTGAAATACCCCTTTCTCTGCGTTCGATAGCCATTACAGCGAGTTGTTTGTTCTTGTTTTGCCTGCCCTTTGTACCTTCTTCCTGTTGACCTACAACAAATTCATCTACTTCTACTTTACCTGTCAAAGGGTAATTACCGCTACTTTTCATTGCTTTCATCACTTTTCGTTTGAAACTCCAACAAGTCTTTTGACGCAGGGAGAGTTTACGGCTTAGTTCAGTTGATGAGATTCCCTTCTTGTTGGTGGAGATAAAGTAGACAATGTAGAAAGCTTTCAGAATAGGGAATTTCACCTTATGAAATAAAGTATTAGATGTAGGTGATTCCTGGTGGCGACATTTAGTACATTGGCGAGTATGCTTTTGCTTGCCTTTACAGTAGTGGTGGTGACCACATTTTTCACATTTGAACCCATCAGGCCATTTTCTCCTGGCCAGATACTGATAACATGCATCGTCATCGGGGAATTGAGACTGAAACTCGAACAAACTTAAACTTTGGTACTTTTTCTCCATATTATTATCGCTCTAATGTATATATAAGATACTAAATATCAGATATTTATGCAATATCCATGAGCTTTATTTTGATATAGATAAAGCGCCTAATTCAATGAAAGAAATTAAGAAAACTACTGGATGAAGATTATTCAATTCTCTTTATAGTAGAATGAAGATTTACGTATTGAATTGTGATTTCGTTCTTGATGTAGTAGAATAGATAATATTTTAGCACTGAAGGGACTATCTAAATCATTTTCGATAGTTGTAGGATTTGAGCTAATTTTAAATATTTTTTGAAAATGGGTAGGGTCTTGAGGTTAGGTGACTCAAAGCTTTTTAATGGAATCTCTCATCTTAATGGATGGTTCCAGGAGTACTTGATCGGACTCTAAAGGGGTCTTGTTTATATTAGCAAATAAAAATCTCGCTGATAGTTTCGCTATCTCAGTTTCCGGTTGTACTATGCACGTTAAAGGAGTGGATAGAAAATCTAAATAGGGGTGATCGTCGAAGCATATCAAAGAAACATCCTCGGGAACGTTCAATTTTTTTTCTTTTATTGCTTTCAGGCAACCTAATGCAATGGTATTACTGAAAGCCAAAATAGCAGTTGGTTTGCTTACTTTCTGGAATGCAAGCCGTGTTTCCAGGTAGCCATTTTGTGCAGTGAAATCATTTCCAGCGACTGTGAATGTATCTATTCCCTCCTCCATCAGTGCTGCTTTGAAACCTGCTAATCGTTGATTGTTGGGCGTAGATTTCTTTACTCCCTGGATCGCTAAAATATCCTTATGTCCATTTTCGATTAATAGTTTGGTGGCCATATATGAACCCTTGTAGTTATCTGTCGAAACGTAAGGGATATTCAGGTTCTTAAAATACCTATCCATACAAACTATTGGAAGTCCCCTGTCTCGCAAGCGGAGAATGTGTTCAAATGAATCAGTGCATGGAGCGATCACCAGTCCGTCCACGTCTCTGGATACAAGTGTTTTAAGAATATTTTCTTCTAATTCAATTTTTTCCCCACTTTCCCCAAGAATTGTGCTGTAACCTTCAGTAATGAAATCATCATTTATTTCACTGGCCAAACGAGCAAAGAAAGGATTGCTTAATGTTGGTATCACCAACGCAATCGTATTGCTTTTTCCGTACCTAAGATTTGCAGCCGCGTAATTTGCATTATAGTCAAGTCTTTTTGCTGTTTCTAAAATGATTTCTTGTGATTGTTTACTTATTCTGAATTCCTCGGCTTTTCCATTCATTACCCTGGAAACCGTTGAAATAGAAAGGTTTGTCTCTCTAGCAATATCTTTTATCCCTACCTTTTTCATTCAAGTACAAAATTGCAATGCCTCAAAACCAATAGCTACTCTAAGACCAAGAATATTTTATTTATTTTCAAATTAAGGATATGATAATTAATAACCTTTTTTTACAGGTAAAGTAACATTTTTTTTAAAAAATAACCTCCTGGTTAAAAAATTATTAGAACAAACGTTTGTTCTAATGCTCAATAATACTTACTTTAGCTACTCGTCATACAATTTAATAACCTAATAAAACATTCTTGGTCTTAG
>JBCBHL010000089.1:0-15544 GCA_038525605.1 Bacteroidota bacterium | reverse complement strand
AATAAAACTACATGAACAAGCTTAAAGAGCTCATATTAATGACAATACTACTACTCATTGTAGTTGCGCAAGTTTTTGCGCAAGACAACATAGTTATTAAGGGCACAATAAATGATCCGGAGGGAGAAGCGCTCCCTGGCGTTACAGTTTTGGAAGCAGAGACAACAAATGGGGTCGTCACAGATATTAATGGACAGTATTCAATCAGAGTCGGCCCAAACTCGAAAATCACTTTTTCATATGTGGGTTTCAAATCACAAACAATTGCGGTCAATAATAGAGGTGTGATCGACGTAGTAATGGAAGTGGATGTAGAAACCCTTGAAGAAGTTGTGGTCGTTGGTTATGGTGTTCAAAAGAAAATGAATGTAACTGGCGCAGTATCAACGGTTAAGTCAAAAGATCTTACTAAAGTCCCTGCCACCAATATATCACAAACATTGCGTGGTAAAGTACCTGGATTACAGATGCAACAAAGGACTGGTGCGCCTGGCTTAGATGCGGCTCAGCTTAGTATACGGGGATTTGGTAATCCACTGGTTCTTGTAAATGGAGTCGAAATGGATTGGGAAAGAATAGACCCGAATGATATAGAGTCTATAAGTGTACTAAAAGATGCTGCGGCGGCAATATATGGAAATAGAGCCGGTAACGGAGTAATACTGATCACAACAAAAAGAGGTCAGGCAGGGAAAACCTCCATTAATTATAGTGGTAATATCACTTTCCAGGATCCGATTCTGGTTCCCCAATTTGTTGATTCATGGCAATATGCAACACTCTTACGTGAAGGTGAGACTTTTCAAGGATTGCCAACTACCTACACAGATGAGGACATTCAAAAGTTTAGAGATGGGAGTGATCCTGCTTTTGCCAATACTGATTGGTATGATGTTATTATGAGAGACTGGGCTCCAATGCATTCTCATAATCTTAATGCTCGAGGAGGTACTGACAATATTCAGTATTTTATGTCAATTGGTTTGATGGATCAAGGTAGTGCGTTTGAATCCGGAGATTTAAACTTTAAGAGATACAACGCCCGGTCCAGCATAGATGCTAAAGTATCAGATGACATTACCATGTCATTTGACCTGTCATACAACAATGAAATTCGGGAGCAGCCTCAAGATGGTTTGGCGAGAACCTGGATCGATATATTCTGGGCACGGCCTGAACATCCACATGAATTACCGGATCCTTCGCTCGGTGGAGCCTTTGCCGGATTTAATGCAACAAGTCCTTTCCGTCAAACTTTTTCCGATTATACAGGATTTATTAATGAAAGTAAGGAAAACGTATTGGGTGCGATTACACTTGACTATAAAGTTCCTTGGGTGGAAGGTTTGGCACTGAATGCGAATCTGAATTACATGAAAAGAACCGAGTATCTGAAAATACAAGACAGAACATTCGATGTTTTTGATTACGATTACACCTCTGACACCTATGTATTTATTGGAGTGAATGGAACGAACAGGTTAGACGAGCGGACCAGAACCTTTAGCGAGTTGTTTCCAAGATTATCTCTTACCTACAAAAAGAGTGTTGGAGATCATAATTTTTCCGGTCTCCTGATAGGTCAATCTATTAGGAATGATTTTAATGAATTATCCGCTGGTAAAATCGATTTAATTTCTGAAGATCTTCCATTCTTGTTTGCAGGAGCTGTAGAGAATACCATTGCAAATAGTTTTGAAACAGAGGCATCCCTCATTAGCTACATTGGTAGATTAAACTATAACTACAAGGAAAAATACTTACTAGAGTTCAGTCTACGAGCAGATGGAAGTTACAAATTCCCCCCGGATTCACGTTGGGGTTATTTCCCAAGTGTTTCAGCAGGTTGGAGAATCATAGAGGAAGATTTCATGCAAGGGGCTTCATCCTGGATTGATAACCTGAAAATAAGAGCATCTTACAGTAAGACAGGTGATGATGACTTAAGCTCTGTTTTAACGAATAGTGTCTTTGCAGGGTCTCTACCAAATGTCAGAGCTGCTGGCAATAATGCTTTTAATTACCTCTCAGGTTTTGGAGTACGTAGTGCTACAGGAGATAATTTTTTAAATACAAATTATTTATTTGGCAATGATGTTCTCCCGCTAATATCCCCTACTCGTTTGGCCAATCCTAATATTACATGGTTGGATATGACCGTATATAATGTGGGGATAGATGCAAGTTTTATGAATGGTTTAATCGGCTTAGAGGCAGACTACTTCTTTCGGATTGTGGATAATATTTTTGGAGAACCAATCGATCAGTTTCCCTCCACTTTTGGAGCAGACCTACCTCAACTGAATTTAAACTCAACTGATAACCGAGGTGTTGAGTTGAGATTAACCCATAGAAGAAGACTTAGAAACGGCTTATCCTATTCTGTATTTGGTAACTTCACATATGCACGTCAAACATACAGGGACTGGGTAGAACAATCTTTTGACGATCCAGATGAACAGCGAATCTTCCAAAGAGAGGGTAAAGATGTTAACACTAGAATCGGATTTGTTTCTGATGGTATATTTATGACTCAGGAAGAAATTGATGCACATCCGGTTGACCAGGATGAATCAGGTAACATCACATTAATCCCAGGCGATATCAAATATGTTGATTTAAATGACGATGGAGTAATCAATTTCAGGGATCAACAAGAGATCGGTTTTGGCAATTTTCCAAATATGACCTACGGGTTTGGCGCCAACGCAGAATATAAGGGAATTAGTCTGTCAATTTTGTTTGACGGAGCTTCTCAGTTTACTCATTACATCAACTATATCCCATTTAATAACTTCGCGGTGCCCATGGACTTTCACTGGAAATATAGCTGGAGGGCAGACCTCGATAATCCAACTCAAAACACCAACCCTGATGCAAGACTGCCAGCTTTACTCGGAGATGGTACTGGTCGTAATTTCAACAATGAGAAAATATCAGATTTTTGGATGCAAGATGGGACTTATCTGAGGTTGAGAGAATTAAATCTTGGCTATTCATTTCCCAAGCGTATTATCGAGAGAATAGGATTTGCAGATCTAAGGGTATCATTATCAGCAACTAATCTCTTGACTTTCAGTAAATTAGGAATCTATAAAGACAGTGTAGACCCTGAGGCAGTGGATAGAAGTCAATGGTCATATCCTAATTTGAAAACGTTCGCTTTTGGCCTGAATTTCACCCTTTAATTAAAGAATTATATCAATTTAAAATATTTAAAATTATGAAAAAATATAAGTACGTTAGCCTATTTATTTTTTCAGTTCTTCTTTCAACCACCAGTTGTCATGACTCCTTAGATCTGGAGCCTTTAGACAACATTTCAGATGCAGCGGTATGGCAAGATCCAGCATTAATTGATGCCTACTTAGCCAATGTTTATTTTGATGCTGATCTCATGGCGAGGACTGGAGAAACGAATGTTCATGCGTCGGACTCACGACTGTCCATCAATGCGCTAATGATAGCATCTATGGGGGGAGAAGGGAGAAGCTTCGGCGGACATCATCATGCAGCTCAAGCTTCAACCAGACCTATGGATGCAAGTGGAGTCCATTCCTCTTTAGACTATTGGAAATATGATAATATTAGAAACGCCAATGAGATAATCGAGCGATTGAGTGCATCATCATTAGACGAAGAATACACAACACAAAAAGTAGCTGAGGCACGGTTTTTAAGAGCCTACATGTATTTTCAAATGGTTATTCGTTTTGGTGGGATACCTCTCGTGACGCAGGTAGCTACTATAGATTCTGACGTCGATGAATTATTTATTGCCAGAAACACAGAACAGCAAGTCTATGATTTTATCATTTCAGAAATGAATGATTTAGTAAATATTTTACCTGAGCAATACCTCGATGCAGATAGAGGACGGCCTACAAGATGGGCAGCCTATGCCCTCCTGAGTAGAGCAGCACTGTATGCCGCAAGTATTGCAAATTATGGCTCTATTCAACTGGATGGGTTATTGGGTATTCCAGTGAGTGAAGTATCGACATATGCTCGGCTATCCTATGATGCATCTCTGGCAGTCATAAACAGTGGATTCCATAGTCTCTATGAAGGAAATGGAACCTATGAGGAAAACTTTCAGGATTTATTCTTAGATGAATCTCCCAATAACAGAGAAGCCATCTGGTCTGAGGTTTACGACTTTAGCCTAAGTAGGGGACATGCTTATGCTTCAAGAGCAACCCCTCATGAATTTAATGAGAGCTGGGGTTCCATGTATTTCAACTATGATCACTTAGAACGCTTCGAATATGCATCGGGAGCTCCCGGTGATTCAATTTCCAGAACAGAATTAGAAAGTAATGAATGGACAATGGAGGAATTATATGGCAACCGGGATCCACGGTTTCACGCCTCTGTTTTTTATCCTGAAACTCCATGGAAAGATGGATTGGCATACTTTCACTCCGGAACCTACAGGGATGGGGAGCTCATTACAAGTGGGGTAGCAGAAGATGGATGGAATTATAAAGCAACAGACAGAAATGCTGCGAGAACAGGTTTCATGATTAAGAAGCGCCTCAGTAAAACGGTACAGCCTACAGGTTTTTCAGTTCAGAATGATGACACTGATTATATTGTCTTCCGGCTAGGGGAAATGTATTTGAATTTGGCTGAATCTGCTCTTTATTTAGACCTAACCGGAGAGGCACTTGCTGCGATGAATAGAATCCGTGAGCGTGCTGGAATGCCTCCAAAATCTGCGATAACAGAAATGAATCTTCAAAATGAGAGATTAGTTGAGCTGACTATGGAGAATCACAGCTTTTGGGATTTACGTCGATGGCGAAGGGCTGAAGCCGAACTAAATGGCAAGAGATTGGCAGGGATTCAATGGTTCTACAACTATAATACCAGAAGGTACCAAATCGTATTTGTTAACTCAGAAAGCTCATCCAGAATTTTCCAGAGCCATTACTATTACATGCCTATAGGAGTAAGTAGAACTTCTGAGAATCCTCAGATGGTAGAGAATCCTGGTTATTAACACAATATTCTAAACTCAATAAGTAAGTATGTATAAATGGTTGTGGATGACTCAGGTTTCAATGAATTACACCTTTTAGGAACATTCTTGGTCAGAAGAATATAATATATTGGTAGTTTGGGAAGAGAGGGTATAAGTTTTCGTAATACTTATATTCTGGCTTCCCGAACTCTATTCAATTTCTTATTTGATAACGAAATTAGGCCAAGAGAATCCGGGTTTAAACTAAGCCAGGGAATTCCTGAGAAAAAAGTAGCAGATGGCACATTTATCAAAGGTGTCAGCTTTCCAATACATTCTGCACGAATGAAAGTGGGAAATGAGGAAAAGTCAATCAAAACATTAGAAACGGATGTTGCTGCAAATTTCACCTTAGAACTGGCAAAAGGGGATATTGAAATTCAAAGCTGGTTTAATGATGATAAAGAGGAGCCCATTTTAGGAGCATACTACATGTATGTGACTAAAATGTAGTTAGAAAGTTTAGAGAAATTCAGTTTAGCATTATAGCAAACGAGTAGATATTAAACAATTACAAAGAAGTGAAAACCATAAGCAGATGAGTAATATATTGATTGTTGGAAGCTCCAACACAGATATGATAGCAAAAGTCGAGAATTTTCCCCAACCGGGAGAAACAATTCATGGGCTGACTTACATGGAGGCCATGGGTGGAAAAGGGGCGAATCAGGCCATTGCAGCAAATAGGTTAGGTGGTCAGGTACGATTTATAACCTGTTTGGGCGATGATCCCAACGGACGTACTACACTGGACTATTACAGGAATGAAAACCTTGATGTTTCCGCATCACGTATTGTACGCGGAGTTCCTTCTGGTACCGCAATGATCTTGGTAGATGGGCAGGGTGAAAACTGCATTGTGGTGACTCCAGGAGCTAACCATGAGCTTAAACCAGATTATATCTGGCAAATAGAGGAGGAAATAAGCGAAGCAAATCTGGTGCTCATGCAGATGGAAATACCCTGCGAAACTGTTAAAACAGTCAGTGCCATTTGCAAAAAATATCATATTCAATTGTTCTTAAATGTAGCACCGGCCAAGCAACTGGATGATGAATTAATCCGAGCTGTTGATGTCCTCATTGTCAATGAAACAGAGGCTGAAATGATTACCGGGGAGGAGATTGAGGTAGTGGGTAAAGAAGGAATTGTCGATAGGCTGAGGGTCATGGGTGCAACTACGGTTGTGCTAACATTGGGTAAAGAAGGTTGCTATTTTAAAAATGATAAAGAATCTTTTTGTACGCCCGCATTTGAAGTGGATGCAGTGGATACGACGGCTGCAGGCGATACGTTTTGTGGCGCATTAGTCACTGAAATTTCCAAAGGGAGCAACCTGAAAGATGCTGTTAGGTTTGCCAGTGCAGCTTCCGCTATTACGGTAACAAAGATGGGTGCACAGCCTTCAATACCTACCGCCGAAGAAGTCCTTAGGTTTCTACAGGCATATGATGAAAAGCAACCAGTAGAACATTCTATATAATTAAATCAAAATATGAAATACAACTATTTAGTATTCGTAATTGCCATATTACTACTATCCTATTGTGCTGAAAAGCCTACTACTACTACTTTGCCCTCAGTAAATGTCGGACCACGAGTAATTTCTAAAGAGCGACTGAAAGACAAAATTAAAGGGGCATGGGCTGCACAGACAATTGGGGTTACATTCGGTGCACCAGTTGAATTTAAATACAACTCCACCTACATTCAGGATTATCAAAAATTAGATTGGTATGATTCCATGTTGTTCGTTACTTACAGGGACGACCCTGGCACTTACGACGACATTTACATGGATCTTTCTTTTATGAGCATCATTGAAAAGGAGGGAGTTGATGCACCGGCATTGTCCTTCGCGAATTCTTTCGCAAAGGCAGAATACAAATTATGGTTCGCGAATCAAACAGCACGGTACAATATTTTGAATGGGCTTACACCTCCGGAATCAGGTCATTGGTTGAATAACCCTTGTGCGGACGACATAGATTTTCAGATAGAAGCCGATTTTGCCGGATTGATGAATCCGGGGATGGTCAATTCAGCTGTCGAAATCTGCGATAAGGTAGGGCATATCATGAACTTTGGAGATGGTTATTATGGCGGGGTGTTCGTCGCAAGTTTATATGCACTTGCCTTGATGTCGGAGGATCTCGCAGAAATTCCACAAATTACGAAGCAGGCTATTAGTGTGATTCCCGATGAAAGCAAGTTTGCACAATGTATCAATGATGTGATAATATGGTACGAAGAAAATCCTAATGATTGGAAAACTACCTGGTGGAAGGTAAATCAGAAGTGGAGTGAAGACATTGGATCTCCGTTAGGTGTATACCGCCCATTTAACATCGATGCGAAGATCAATGCAGCTTGGGTGGTAATGGGATTATTATACGGAGAAGGTGACTTTACTAAGACCTTCGAAATTTCGACCCGGGGAGGTGATGATGCCGACTGCAACCCGGCAACCGCCGGCGGCATCCTTGCAGCCATAGTAGGGTATGACAAGATTCCAGCTTTTTGGAAGCAAGGACTGGACCAGGTAGAAAATCTATCTTTTTATGGAACAGATATTTCCCTGAATGAAGCTTATGATATGTCTTACCGGCATGCGGAGGAAATGATCAGACGAAATGGTGGAAAAATTGAAGGAGATCGAATTACCATTGAGGTACAGGAACCGAAGACGATCCCATTGGAAATAGCATTCGAAGGGCATTACCCGGCAGGAAAAGTAGCGCTTGAAAGAGGTAATAATGAGATTTCTTTTACATTTGAAGGAATTGGATTTGCAATTCCAGGCCCGGCAAACAGCCCAATCAGTGACGAAGCGCTACCTACCTATGAAACTGAAATGTACATTGATGGTGAATTGGTTGAAAAAATCAAATTACCTATCGAATTCAATCAACGTCGCTTCACACCCTTTTTCAAATATCAATTAGAAAAAGGAAGACACGAAGTGGTGATTAAGGTACTGAGTCCCGACGATGATCCGTCACTATTAAAACTTCATGAAGCCATTATTTACGATGATAAGCCTTACACGACGACTTTATAGTGTCTTGCAAAATGATGGACAATGTGTATCTATGAATTCAATTAAAAACTCAACCCAATTTAAATGTACATAATTAGTAGTTATTCTCTGGCAGTTGTTTTCTGTTTTATCACCATGCTTTGCTGGGGATCCTGGGCCAATACACAAAAACTGGCTGGAAAGACCTGGCGATATGAATTATTCTACTGGGATTACGTCCTGGGAGTACTTTTCTTGTCATTGGTTTTTGCTCTTACACTTGGAAGTTTTGGTGAAGGTGGACGACCATTCCTTGAAGACCTGATACAGGCAGACCCGGGAAACATAGGAAGTGCTCTGCTTGGAGGAATCATCTTCAATGCAGCGAATATTTTATTGTCTTCGGCCATCGCTATTGCGGGCATGTCTGTGGCGTTTCCTATTGGTATCGGACTGGCACTGGTTTTAGGAGTTGTGATCAATTATCTTGGAGAGCAAAAGGGAAATCCTCTTTTCTTATTCGCAGGTGTAGGGTTGATTACAATCGCGATTTTATTGAATGCAATCGCCTACAGTAAAACATCAGATGGAGAGCAAAAAGTATCGTCAAAGGGTATTTTAGTATCGATTCTGGCGGGCGTACTGATGTCATTCTTTTATCGGTTTGTTGCCCGATCTATGGATTTGAGTGACTTTGTCAGTCCGGCGGTTGGCAAGATGACACCATACACTGCAATCGTCATTTTTTCATTGGGAGTATTTCTAAGCAATTTCCTTTTCAATTCAATCCTGATGAAGAAGCCGATTAGTGGCGAACCCACCAACTATAAAGCCTATTTCAAAGGGAACTTTAGTATACATCTGGTAGGTGTTTTAGGAGGCATTATTTGGGGGATTGGGAACTCACTCAACCTGATAGCTGCAGGCAAAGCCGGTGCTGCCATTTCTTACGGCCTTGGTCAGGGAGCTACGTTGGTAGCCGCGCTCTGGGGCGTTTTTATCTGGAAGGAATTCAAAGGAGGATCTAAAAGCGTCAATTCAATTCTTGGGTTGATGTTCATTTTGTTCCTCGCAGGAATCGTGAGCATCATCTATGCGGGGCAATAAAATTTATACACTGTTATGATAAAGAAACAAACTGAGATTGAAGGCAAGAGCAGACCTTTCTTATGGTTAATCTTATGTGCCTTACTTTTCCATGTAAACTGTGCTTGTACAAACGCACAAACGGATGCCAAAACACGGGTCGTCCTGGATACGGATGCTAACAATGAACTAGACGATCAGCATGCCATTGCCTACCTACTTTTCAGTGGTAATCATTTTGATGTTGAAGGCATTACTGTAAATAAAACGAAGAACGGAGGCGATATAACTCAACACTTTGCGGAGGCCCAAAGAGTGGTCGCGCTTTGTGATCTTGAAGGTAAAGTACCCATTTACAAAGGGGCAGAAGGATCTTTCGATGAAATAAAATCAACCGTTGATCAACCTGATTTTGATGGAGTTGAGGCTGTTGATTTTATCATCGCTCAAGCCAAAGCCCAGTCTGACCGTAAGCTGGTGCTGCTACCTGTGGGCAAACTCACCAACATTGCCCTTGCCCTTTTAAAAGATCCTACCATTGCTTCAAAAGTTCGAATTGTCTGGTTGGGATCTAATTATCCAGAACCAGGCGAATACAATCAGAAAGATGACCTTTCAGCATTACAATACCTGCTGGATTTTGATGTTGATTTTGAGATGGTCATGGTGCGCTATGGTAAACCTTCCGGTACGAGTGCGGTCAAGGCCTATCTTTCCGACATACAAGAGAACATGCCAGGTTTGGGCCCTAGCATTGCTAACCCGGTAGTGGGGCGGCATGGAAATTCCTTTACGAATTTTGGAGATTACGCTGTCAGTCTGTTTAACAATATCCATCACTACGGAAACCCTCCTTCCAGGGCACTTTTTGATATGGCCGCAGTAGCCATTATAAAAAATCCGTCGTGGGCTGAGTCATCGATGATATCAGCCCCAAAACTTCAGGATGGTAATTGGATAGAGCGGCCCGAAAACACCAGAAAAGTGACCATCTGGGAAAATTTCAAAACAGAGGAGATCATGGAAGACTTTTACACGACCATGAAAGAATATGTTTTAATCGATCCGGTTAATTAATGCATAACGAATTTCAATAGAAGAAGAAATGAAACTTATCAATATCATCCTTTTTTTCTCCATTCTGCCCTTTTTTGATGGAGATAGCTTTTTGACCCATAGAAAACAGCATGAGCCACCACAGCAAAAGGAAAAACCGAACATCATTTTTTTTCTGGTTGATGACTTGGGATGGGCTGATGTGGGGTGTTACGGAAGTTCATTTTACGAGACTCCTAATATCGACGCATTGGCGAACGAAGGAGTAAAGTTTACGGATGCCTATGCAGCTTGTCACGTTTGCTCTCCGACAAGGGCAAGTATTTTAACAGGAAAATATCCTGCTACCCTCAACTTGACCGATTACCTGCCTGGAAGACCGGAACATCCATTTCAAAAATACCTCAATGCGGATATTAACCCTCATCTACCTTACGAAGAGGTCACTATAGCGGAGGCATTGAAGGAGCATGGTTACCAGACTGCAATTATCGGCAAATGGCACCTTGGTGAAGATCCGTCAACCCCAATGGCACATGGATTTGACATGCAAACTCCCACTAATTGGGCAAAAGGCTGGCCCAAGAAAGGATACTTTACTCCGTTCGAAATGGACGGCTTAGAAGACAGTGAGGATGGAGACTATTTGACTAACCGGCTTACCGATGAGGCAGTCAAATACATTGAGACCAATAAAGAAAAACCATTCTTTCTTTACATGTCACACTTTGCGGTGCATGACCCGATACAAGGACGGAAAGATCTCGTAGAGAAATATTCTAATAAATTGAACAAGCTGGAAAGATCAGACGAGGATAATGCCCCGGCTTATCTGCTAGAAGGAAACCCGGATGCTCCCTCTAAACGATCAAAAGAAGATTTAGCTGAATTAATCAATACCAAAGCATATGAACCGTACGAAGTGCTTCCTGGGCATCTGGTGAAGATCAAACAGAAGCAGGACAACGTTGAGTTTGCGGGAATGGTGGAAAGTATGGATGAAAGTTTGGGGCGAATCATGAAAAAGCTGGAAGAATTAGGGCTGGAGGAAAATACGATCATTTTCTTTTATTCGGACAATGGCGGTATGGCCGCAGCGAATTTTTGGAATCGGAACAGGTCCATACAAGAAGATAAACAGGATGTAGCCTATTCAACGTCGAATCTTCCGTTAAGAGGAGCCAAAGGTTGGATGTATGAGGGTGGCATACGTGTTCCGCTCATTGTAAAATGGCCAGGGAAAGGCAAGGAAAAGGCTCAATGTACAGTACCGGTAACAAGTGTAGACATGTTTCCTACAATCATGAATATGGTTGGTATCCCCAACAGTGTTACCAGCGAT
The DNA here is from genome assembly GCA_038525605.1 of Bacteroidota bacterium. Lineage (GTDB taxonomy): Bacteria > Bacteroidota > Bacteroidia > Cytophagales > Cyclobacteriaceae > JANSWY01. The sequence goes on along the minus strand of JBCBHL010000089.1, from coordinate 4,015 downwards.
AAGGAAGGCATTGATCTTTCTCCTCTTCTGCAAGGTGAAATACAAGATCGGGGACCCATCTACTGGCATTTTCCTCATTATAGCAATCACGGCATGCAAAGCCCGGGAGGCGCCATCCGTGATGGAGATTATAAGCTACTGGAATATTATGAAAATGGTACAGTACAACTGTACAACCTTAAACGTGATTTAGGGGAGCAAAATGACTTATCAGAAATTGAAGAAGATAAGGTTAAAGAACTGAGAGAAAAACTGCGTCAATGGCGAAAAAGTGTCAACGCCCGAATGATACAACCAAATCCCGATTATGATCCAGCGACGGATGTATGGTCCGGTAAGTAGTGGCATTGGGCAACTAACCGAATAAGATAATCTTTAGCACCTGAGTGTGTATTAGTCATATAAACTCATAAAATTTCAATTTATGTTATGATCCAAAAATTGGGAGAAAAATTTACAGATGTATTCCAGAAGAATATGCCTGATGCATTTGTTTTTGCGTTGATGCTCACACTGATTACCTCGCTGGTGGCTATTTTTTGGGTAGATGCTTCTCCATTGGAAATTATCGAGTCGTGGTACAGTGGTTTTTGGAATCTGTTAGAGTTTGGAATGCAAATGGTACTGCTGATCGTTACTGGTTACAGTATTGCCCTATCTCCCGTTGTCAAAAAAGCTATTGATAAGTTGACCCATTTCATCAAAACACCCACCAAGGTCTATTTTTTTGTCATATTGATCGGAGTTACCCTTTCCATGATCAGTTGGGGATGGATCGTGATTGCCGCGGTTTTGGCAAGAGAGTTAGCTTTGCGGGTAGAAGGAATTCATTATCCTTACCTTATTGCGTGTGTATACTTTTCAAATAATAGCTGGGTCACCGGACTGTCAAGTTCCATTCCCCTTTTGCTCAATACAGAAAACAACTATTTGATAGAGGCAGGTATTTTATCACATACCATTCCTACCACCGATACGCTTGGCTCTTCATTGAATATAGCCATGGTACTGCTGTACCTTGTGGTGACGCCTCTTTTGATGATTGTACTCATTCCTAAAAAGGACTTAAAAGAGCTGAACCAGCTGATGGAAACACAGGATTCAATCGATCAGGTTTCTATTAAAGAAGAAGCTGAAAGATACAAAATGTCCACACGTTCACTTTCAGATCTGCTTAATAACAGTAAGTTGCTACAATGGTCTATTGGTTTGATTGGATTTTGCTATATCGTCTACCACTTTGGAACAAGAGGCTTTGATTTAAACCTAAACATCATGATTTTCTCCTTTATCATGATTGGTCTCTTACTGCATGTAACGCCCATGAGATATGGTATATCCATGAAGAGAGCCAGTTCCAATGTTTCCGGCATATTGTTTCAATTTCCTTTCTATGCTGGTATCATGGGAATCATGACTGGTACTGGACTAGGCGAGCAATTGGCCAATTCCATGGCCTCTCTTGCTACGGTTCAAACTTATCCTGTTTTCTCTTATTTGCTAGGAGGTATTGTCAATTTTGCGATTCCTTCCGGAGGTGGAGAATTTGCAGTTATTGGACCCAGCGTGATGGAAGCCACTAATCAAATTGTGTCAAACGTTGAAGGTGTAGACCTGATCGAAGCACACGCCAGAGCAGCACTTTCTGTCGCTTACGGAGAAAGTCTTACCAACTTACTCCAGCCATTTTATCTTTTGCTTGTATTGCCGGTAATGGGAGCTGGAATCAAAATTCAGGCGAGAGATGTGATGGGCTACCTGGTGATTCCCTTCATACTATATTTTATCATACAAATCGCACTAATCACATGGGTGCCTTTTTAAAAACAACATATGCGCAAGTAAAATGCAAGATAAATCTATCGATGATGACAAGACCAAAAGAAGTATTCAAAATCATTTTTCTTTTGCTGATGGCGGCATTTAATATAGCATGTAATTCAGTCAAAACCAGCAATCAGGAACCTGGAGTCGTGCAACTCAAATCAGGATTGATCTCAGGTGTTTTGCTTGATAGTACGACTAATCTGAGGGTATTTAAAGGCATTCCATATGCTGAGCCGCCAATAGGAGAATTACGCTGGAAAGCTCCGGTACCTGTCCAAAAGTGGGATAGCGTGTTAACTTGTGATACCTACGGCAATTGGTGCCCACAAAAAACACGAAACGATAAAATCAAGTTAAGCGAGGACTGCCTGTGCCTCAACGTTTGGAGCAATAACGTTGATGGAAAAGAAAAACTACCAGTCATGGTCTGGATTCATGGTGGCGGGCTAAATGCCCTTTCTTCTCATTATAACAATACACTCAACGGAGACCAGTTTACTAAAAAAGGAATCGTGGTGGTTAGCATAAACTATCGATTAGGACAACTGGGTTTTCTGGCCCACCCCGCCTTGTCAGCAGAATCGGAGAATAATGTTTCAGGAAACTACGGATTTCTTGATCAGCTCGAAGCATTGAAATGGGTACAGGAAAACATTGAGGAATTTGGTGGAGACCCGGATAACGTCACCATTTTTGGTGAGTCTGCTGGCGGTTTGAGTGTGGGTGTATTATGTGCTTCGCCATTGTCAAAAGGGCTTTTCCACAAAGCGATTATGCAAAGCCCCTGGATGTTTGGCTTCATATCTAAAATTGCGAAACCTAATATCACGCGTCTACGCGAACCACTGGCAAGCGTAGCAAGTGCCGAAGAACTGGGAACAAAATGGGCTGATAAATATGTGAATGAAGGAGAGGATGTCCTGGAAAAATTGAGAGCGCTTGATGCCATTCAGGTTATCAAAGACGAACCCTATTATGAAACCCGAACGACCGTCGATGGATGGTTCTTGCACGACTATCCGGAGGCCGTATTTGCTAAAGGAGAGCAAATGGATATCCCGGTAATGATTGGTACCAACAAAAATGAGGGGACTGCTTTTTGGAACTACGTTGCGGCAAAAAATCAGGAAGAATTCACTGAGGTGTTAACGGATTTTTATGATGAAGGAGCAAAAAAAGTCGCAGGATTTTATCCCTGCACTTCTGCAGAAGAAACCAAGACAGCAGCCAGTAAATTTGTAACAGATTCCTGGTTTCTGGAACCTGCTGATCATTTAGTACAAGGCATGGAAAATGTGACTTCCCCCGTCTACCAGTATGAGTTCACTATCCCAAGTAGAAAGTGGCCAGTGATAGGTGCCACGCATGGGCTTGAAATAAGGTATGTCTTTGATAACCTGAATGAGGACGCGGCGGAAGTTGATAAGGCGGCAGCAAAGTCCATGAACAGCTATTGGTCGCAATTTGCCAAAACAGGCGATCCCAACTTACCAGGATTACCACGGTGGGAGCCCTACACAAAGGACAAAAGAAGCTACATGGAGTTTGGTGAATCTGTAACCCCAAAAGAAGAAGTACCCTGCAAGGCGTGCGATCTTATTCGTGAGGAAAAAATCAAAGCCTACAACTAATTGCCACAAGATGTTCCGATAAGAATGAGAAAAAGCGTAATCCATATAATTTTCTTTTTCACAGTTGTAGTGAATGTTGGTGCTTGTACTTCGGTGAAAACCAGCGAGAAGGAAGAGGAGATTATTCAACTCAAGTCGGGAAAGATCTCAGGTGTTTTACTGGATAGTGCGACCAACTTAAGGGCATTCAAGGGTATTCCTTATGCCGAGCCTCCTCTTGAAGCATTACGTTGGAAAGCACCTCAACCAGTACAAAGCTGGGATGGTGTGCTGGCTTGTACGCACTTTTCAAAATGGTGTCCTCAAAGAGCACGTGAAGCATACCCCTATGAAAAGAGCGAAGATTGCCTTTGTCTCAATGTGTGGACAGACAACATCGGTGAAGCTGAAAAACTCCCGGTAATGGTCTGGATTCACGGTGGAGGATTGAGTACTCTGGCTTCCAATTACAAACCTTTTGTAAACGGTGTGGATTCTGCAGATAAATCAGGGTGTGCTAAAAATCCCAGCTTACCCAAACGGTAGTTGATGCTTACCAGTATAACTCCTTTTTTGGC
>JBCBHL010000088.1:0-21761 GCA_038525605.1 Bacteroidota bacterium | reverse complement strand
GGATACACAATTTGATGTGGGAGTCAGTGCATCTTTCAATTTCAGCGCTTTTGGAGGCACTATTGGCGGGTCTATCGAAGGCAGCATGAATTATGCGATTCAAAAATCTGCAAGAACTTTTGCGAAGGTTGCCACGAAACATTCCTCTAAGAAGTCTTCCAAAAGAGAAATCAATGTCAATGTAACTTCAGAATTTACCTCCAGCGAAGGTGAGGAAAATTCAATCAAAAGAGTCATTGAGAACCCTAATGCCGATAAAGTGGTCACCTATGTTTTCTTCGTAATGAATCAGGAATATCATTCTATTTTGCATCTGGTCGATCTAAAGGTCGGTTACTACGATGGACATGAGTCCACACAAAAGATTGTGGACCTGGATGATCTGGATCATTTATTAGAATATTGTATCAATACACCTGAAAACAGGCTTGATGCTAAAAATAAGATTAAAAATAGCATCCTGGGCATGCAGGATCATCAGAAGGTTGAACACCCTGATTTATATGTTGAAGAAGGTGATCGCATCAGGTTTAACTACGATAAGAAATCGATGTATCCAGGAATCAATGCGGAGATTGAAGGATTGATCATCAGCAATACAAAGGTGGTATTGCAGACTGATGGTATAGTAGTGGACTCTCTTGTAGCGCCAGCATCAGCTCTGAGTGAACATACTCAAAAACTCCATGAAGAGAGGCTGGAAGAGGTGAAAACCCGTAATGCACTACTGGATGTAGAACATAAAATCAAGACTAAAATCAATGATTCAATTGATTCAACAACGATTACTAACGATGAGTTGGTCAGGTTAATGGAGGCAATCAAACAGGAATAATGGTTATGGCTGATAGTTTTTTTAAACCTCAATATGTTCCTTTCAGTAATCAGGTACATAACGTTCATGAGTTGCAGCTTGAAGTAACCGATCCACTGCTAAAATTCCCTTATCAAAACAGCTCCGGATTTTACAGTTCGGTAGAGTATCTGATGAAGAAAAAAGGTAGTGGATTGTCGCTAGAAGCTTTGGCAAATCCACTGGAAATGTTCCGGACGATGTTGCACATGCATCAGCGCAATGAGGCCTACAAAGTACATAGCCCGTTTGTTTCTGAGGAAGAGCGGATCGTCACTAATGAACTGGATTTCTGGCTTGGCGATATATTTACCCGTTCAAATTTCTTTTCCGACAGAGACAGCGTAAAACCTCCGGTAAATAAGGTTATAGAGGAGCCTGTAGATTGGTTGAGTGATTTAATCAAAGGACTTTCCGGCAATTCTACTGCTACAGAACCCTCCGCTTTGGCAGATAGCATTTTGGAGAAAATTTATCATCCCTCGCTGTTTCTGAGTATCGAAGATTCCGACAAGGAGATTCCTATGATAGAAATTCCCGGTATCTCGAGTATCATTGGCAGAGATTCCAAAGTAGCGGATAAGCTTCAGTCAAATCTCACGAAATTCAAAAGTAATATAGGATCTCTGATCAGTTACAATTTAGCCGGGCATTCGGACTCTGTTGACGAATTCTCAAAAAAAGCCAGCAAACTCATAGCAGTCTGTTATAACGTATACAATGAGGTTTACCTGGAATATAATTCATTGAGCGATGGAAAAATTGTTCAGGATTTATATACCGACTGGTTAAATGCCGTCAACCAGATAAATGATTGGGGAAGGGGTTTCATGTTGCAATTGGCTCCCGTCCAAAAAGAATTGGAAAAGATAGAAGAGGCCTATTGGAAAGGATTGGAATCAGGATATGACTGGCTGTTCAAATTCTTTGAGAAAAAGGATAACGATGTTTTAGAGCGCGACCATTTCGATTTTGACGATGGACGGATTGGTTATCTGATTCTTTCGATGATCTTTGGGGGTTCCAGTATTCTGGTGCTTTCTGCTGCAATTTCGTTCGTAATTGATTTTGTTTTGGTCATCATAGATGTTATTTATCTATTAATCATCGGGTTAATCGCTTACGTGAAATTGCAGATCAGCTTTGTTTATTCTGCTGTTAGCAAAGGAGCATACGTATACCGTCAATCTATATTGATGCAGGTAAAGTTCTTGCACAATTTGCAGGCTGCTTTTGAATCGCTCAGTAAAGAAAAACCAAAGTACCTCGATGCATTGCTGAATAATGGACTGCATGGATTGCTGGATGTCATCGAAAATGATTTCAACAATATCCACAATAGCCTTAGCAGATATTATCCAAATGCCATTACCGGAAAAATAAGCCTGACAGATATTTTTGGTGTCATCCAAAACCTGATCAACTCCGTATCGGATTTTAGGGCACAGCTTTTTGAAGGTGTTAAATTGGTTGCACAAAGTTATGCCGGGTTTGTAGGCTTTATTCATGGTATTTATGCAGGGCTAATGCGTCAGGTACTCGTCGCAGATTATAAAAAGATGGGAGAGGACTTCATGGATTATCTGTGGAATTATTTTGTCTTTGATTTTACCTACTTCAACAGCATGTTTTTAAACTTTTTGACAGGCTGGGATCAGGTGAAACCGCTACCAAAGCTAAATCCGGAAATGGTGAGAAAACAACGGGATGAACGGGATATTTCCAATTACTCTTTTTGGGGAGGGATGGGACTTGCGTACACATTTCTGTTTAATATCGCCTGGTTTTTCGGTCCATTGGTGATCACAATCATTCTCATGTTTACGGGAATAGGAGAGATAGAACTGATTCTGAAGGGAGTGGGGTGGATCAGCAAAGGTGTAGGCTTTTCTATCAATGTCTTTAGCAAGTTGGGTGCCTGGATGAAAGGTATCTTTTCAGCAGGAGGTGCCGTGGGTAAGTCATTTAAATTCATTGCGAATATCTTGTCCGAAGTGCTGGATTGGTTTGTGAAGGTAGCCGGGCAGTTTTTTGAGTTGATGGCCAAAGGATTGCGAATGATTTTTGCCGGGAAAGGTGATGAAATTATCAAAATCGTAGGAAATGCGATCGAGGCTATCAGTGAGTCGCTGGGGCAGATCAGGCAAGGTAGTTCCAGTTTTTACAGTAAAATTGACGATCCCTTTCTTAAATCAGTACAGAAAAGTTACGATTCCTTTATGATGATCACCATGATCCCTGTAATGTTGAGTTCAGTCTTTGCTTCACCTTCTCATACTGATATCGATAAGAAAGAAGCAGATTTGGTAAAAAATGAGAAAGCAGTAGCTAATAAGGAATATCTGTCAGTTTTCGATTTTGACCTGGAGGAGGATTCAGCATGAATATTACAAAAGCATTTAGCTCAATAGCCGGAGGATCGCATGCAGCCCAGGAGTCATTGAGAATGATTCCCGGAATCGCCGCAGTTGGAGCAGATCAACTGATCGCCCTGAATCAGTTGACAAAGGTGGGTAGAGGCTGGCAAAGATCTGCCGATGGATTTGATTTACTCGGTTTTATGATTCGTAGCAACGAAGGGGTAGGTGCCTACAATTGGTTGCTTCATATGCAAAGTTTGACGAGGGTGGCCGATGTGTTTGAAATAGGAGCAACAAAGGCCATAAATCCGGAAATTATATTACATACTACTAATCGCAATGTCATTACACCTGAGTATTTATTTACCGTTTTAGGCAGATTGGAAAATCCCAGAATGAAGTTTACTGAAGCAGGTGATTTGGTGCCTAGAAAAGTTTTGCCTCTGTATAAGCAGCAAGAAATATTGATGCAACATGTCAACCTGAATCTGATTTTAAATAATCTGCTTAGTGAAATAGAAGGCATCAAGTTTTTCACCAGACCGGAAGTATTTTCAAATCAGTACATGTTTGATATCTACAGAAATGCTCCGCTGCGATTTCATGACTTAACTTTAACAGTGAGTGTCCCCAGAGCACAGTTAGAGAATTTTTCTAATGTTGCTGCAGGTCAGTTCAACTGGACCATCTGGAAAGATTCGGGTGATACCATACAGATCATCGCCTTTTTTGAAAACAAAGCTTCTCAGAATATGGACTATGTTATCAATACCAGACAGATGGTAAAGGACATGGTGCAGTCTGATATTGCCAATATTTTTGGGAGATTGGACGATGGATCACTGGATTTTACCTGGGCTGCAAATGTTGCCTCCAATTCTCAACTATGCTTCAATCAGATGGTGCAGCCACTGGTCCCTAAAAACCAGATGCAGGATGTCACCACCAGAACGCTGGACCTGATCAATGATGCCGATGCGAAGCTGGATTTTAGCACTTATACCAATCTTAATGCAACAGCACACGCCAATACGGAAGAAGTATTTGCCGCTATGATGAAAGAAGTAACCTCAGGAAAAAGGCGTGCCAGAATGCCTGACGGTAGTCGGGTAACCTGGAGACAATTCCAGTTTGACTATCTGGACAGGATATTAACCAACAGAAATGGCCTTGATACCAGAACACGCCATTACCTCATCAATCAGATGATAGACAAGAGAATCGCGGACTTACAGCATATGATGAACGCAGGGATACCTGAAGCGATCGTTAAAACAGTTTTGTGAAAACCCTGAAATTTATATTTGCCTGATGATGAGCACATAGAGGACTTCTTGATAAAAAAGACTTAAAAACCTGAAGTCAGAAATACCCTATTGTGGGTATTGACACTTTCGGCCAATCTTAAGAACTTGTAAGGCTGAAGTAAGATTTTTTAAACTCTTTGCTCATGAAAATATCACATAGCGTACATCTGATTGCGTGGCTTGTTGTTTCAGTTGTTTTTATGGTATTAAATGGACTTTTACCTACCGATGGATTCCCATTGTCTCCTCAGTTTGGTGATTTTCAGTTTCAGGAAACCATTGCATTCATACAGGATGGAGAGGCCTATCACAGATCTTCCTTGGACGTATTATTTATATTCATTTTTGTCACGGATTTTATCTGGGCTTTGCTATTACTGACACTACTATATCGGGTGGCGATCAATAAGCTTCAGGTCAATAATGGTGTGGTTTTACTGGTGCTTTTGCTATTCGCCTTATTTTTTGACTATTGGGAAAACACCATCTACCTGATCGGTAAAGAACCAGAATTATTGCTGGATTTGAGCACAGTAGCACTACTCAAAAATGTTTGCTACGCCTTTTTTCTGATGGGTATCATACATTATGTAATTCGATATTTAGTTGATGATGCAGCTCGCAGGCAACTGGTCAATGAAACTGTCAGAAACGTCTGGCGGTTTTTCCAACAGAGCTTTATCAGCCTCATTATTATATTGATTATCTTCATATTGCTGACTAGTCTGGATCAGGGTGCGAGTGTAATCATCGAACTGACGATGAATCCAACCAATCTGATGTTCACCTTTCTGTTGTTAATGTTCTTTGCCATTGTGCTGTCACACTATCCATCTTACCTGAGAGCAGTATTTCATGAAAATCAAGATGAGATAAAATGGCATATGGAAAACTTCATTATCCAGAAAGGAAAGACCTGGCCTTTTGGGTTAGTGAGATACCGTTCTATAGATGGGCAAAATGAAATTCCCAGCTTCAAAGAGAAAAGGCTTACCAAAGTTTTACGGCACTCTTTAGGTTTGTTAGTGCTCTCGGCGTTGATGTACATCTTTCTGTTTATAGGGAAAAAATTTGAGATATTACCAGCTTTTTTTGCGCCAGAGTTGGCCTACGTCGTATTTATTGGTTGTGTCTTGTATTACAATCACTTATTTAAGAAGCTGGATGAGAGACGGGAAAAGGGAGAAAGTGTTGAGCCATATAAAAATTACTTCTATATCCATTGCGTGGTAACCATGTCTCTAATGATACTTTCGGTAGTTTTTTCAGCGACGCTTGAATGGTCGCTGTATACGATTGTATCCTCTATCTTCACGATCCTGGCCATGATGTTTCTGTACATGCACTTTAGGCTGGTCAGAGGTTATTTGATAAAAACAACACGATTAATCAGGGTAATTGCAGGAATTGGCTTTGTTACCATCATGATGCTGGTAATAATCAATATTCATGTAGATCTGGCAGTGGAACAGTTCAACCCTTTGATTATATTGATATTGTACCTGATCAATATTTACGGATTTACGATGCTCATTTTGAAGCACATCTTTTACTATTGGGACAAGGATAACAAAGATGAAGGAACTTCCAGGGTTAGATTTGCTTTTATGACGTACTTATTGCCAGTAATCGTAACCTTTGCGATGATCTGGAGTTTTTTTATTGCACCTAAACAACTGAGCGACCATCACACGATACAGGCATATACCCTCGCACAAAATGAGCAGATATCCGAAAGAGAATTTTTGTCAGGACTGATTAGCAAAAACAAAAACAAGCATGAGCGTTTCTTTCAGGTGTCGGCTTATGGAGGTGGTCTGAAAGCCAACTTATGGACCATGCTCACTTTGAGACAAATCACCCAAAAAGATCCTGAATTTTTGGATAGGACCATCAGCATGTCAGGGACAAGTGGCGGTATGATGGGAATCGGTAATTTTGCAGCTCTTCACGTGCACGACAAAAACAGTATCTATCGTCAAAAGATGGATTCTATCATCTTCGCAATCGGACGGTTCGACCATCTGTCGGTTGACTTTACCTATTTGTTGGGTAAAGATCTTTTGAAAGAATTCATACCCAGAAAGGAGGGTTACAATGGAAGCGACAGAAGCGCTAAGTCTATGGAGTTTTACTCCTGGATTGTAGGAGTGGACGGAAAACCCAGAAAATCTTACGACGATTGGCTGCAGAAGCAATTTGCTAAGATTACAGGCAGGACGAGGGTCAAAGAACGCATGTCATTCAGAAACAGGTATTGTCATATATTTAAGCAAACAGGTTATTTTCCTGCTATCTTTATTAATTCCTATGCCATCAGTGGTTCCCAGGGCGTAGCTTTGTCTATTACCGGTTCTAACCAAAACCGTCAGTCGATCAATCTTCTAAATGAACCTAAACAGATCAGCTACTTTGGTGCACTGTCAACAACCAACAGGTTTCCTGTTTTCAGCCCTACGGCCAAAATTGAGGGCAAAGGTAATTTTCTGGATGGTGGCTATTTAGATAATTCAGGGCTCACTTCCACTTTAGGATTTAAAAAACATCTGTTATCTCAGAAAGGAAATTCCTCTGAAAATAGTGACCTGATTGATTCGCTGGGCTTATCTGATCAAAACATCAGGCAAGTCATCGTTAATAGTGGTAAAGTAGATTACATTAAATCTTTATTCGATGATTGCATCTTGTATGAAAACGGGATAGAGGTTGAGCAGGTAGGGGAGGTATCTTCGATTGTGAATGGAATTGTGGGGCTGGATAAAATGCCTTGGCATCAGGAAGGAGTCGTGGGTGCAGACGCACTTCGAATTTTTTTACCACATCTTATCAGTTATGAAGATGTCATGAGTGTGTACAAAGGCAAACCCATGATAGACCCGGCTTACATCATTAAAACTATACAGGAATCTAATAAAAAGGTGATAGCGGCTATTGAAGAATATAATCAAAACACGCCAGTTGATAAGCAGTACAATTTGGAACGGTGGGGAATTGTGCAGCCGGCACTTGCGCGCTTAAATTCAGAACCGGAAGTGATTTATCAGATAGCGATGGTGCGGTATCACAGCGAAGTGCAGGAAGTAATCAAAAGCATCAAGGCCTGGAAATGATTAACTCAGTTTTCGATTAGCGCCAGAATATTGCCGCCAGGATCTTTGAACCAGGCAATATGAGAACCGTTATCGTCCCAGGAGATGCCTTTTTCATCTGTTTTGATAGGCGCCTGATACTGTTCGAAGACGATTCCCTTTTTGGTGAACTCATCAACTATTAGCTCTATATCCCGAACCGGAAAATTCAACACCGTGAATTCCGCAGGTTGATGTTCTTCCTTTTGGTAAATGACTACCGGACTACAGCCATAGGCGTTGAGATGGATAAACTGGTCATTAACCAATTCTACCTCAAGACCCAACAGGTCTTTGTAAAAAAGATATGAATCCAGCAGTTTATCGGTTGAAAAACTGGAGAACGGGTTAGTTTCAGTTAGCATTAATTTTTGAAAATGATTTGTTACAAAATCAAGTTGTAATACCAGATGTTTTTATATCCGGTATTACAAAAATAACCTGATTTCCCTTGATGTCAAATCAATTCAGTCAATTTTCAATCTGATTTTTGATCGACTATAGCAGCAGTTTTGTTGAGCTATCGACCTATATCGGTTTGCTGAATCGCTAATTGACTGATGCAAATACCTTGTCCTTTTTCTTTTGGATATTCCACATCACACTTACACTAAAGCGGTTACCAGCTTCTATTTGAGACAATGCATCTGAGTTGAATTGCTGGGCTATAGGTACCTGATATAAGCAGTTGATTGTCATATTTCCTTTGAAGGCTTGCGCACCAAATGTTGCAAAAGTGGCATGTCCACCAGTATTGATTTCTTCCGTACTGTGATTTTGATGTTTGTTAGCCTGCTCGAAATAAACACCGGCATAGGGTAAAATGGTGACTGCTTTAAACTCTTGCCAGTAAAAGAAGTAGCTGCTGAAATTGAACTGATTTCCAAATCTGTACTGGTCTTTGTTGCGACTATTGATTTTATAGCTCGTTTCACTATTCAATCCCATTGCATTTCTTCTAATGGTATAATTGGCCGATAGCAGGTAATCGAGACTTCCCGATCCCATTTGAAAGTTTCTGTTGATAATTTCACCCTGGTCTTCCGAATCAAATCTTCCCAGCGGTAACTTAAGTCCTCCGCCTAAGAGTAAAGCATGCTTCACCTTGTCTTCATTATTAACAGAATTGTTAATGGCCTGATAATATAGCAGAACCATCGGATCGCCAATTCCATTTGCACGGATATTCTGATGACTTCCATTCATGTCGTTCGACAGGTACGGCAGGATGAAATTCAGCTTTAGCTTTTCATTTATTGAATACCTACCCATAATATCTATTCTCCGGTAGGTATCATCACTTGTTTCATCTTCCAGGTATTCGCTATTGTATCTGATGGCGGCATTGAAGAAAGCACTGGAATACCTGATACCAATGAAATGACTATCGAATTGCGGCATGATACCAAAGTATAGACCACCCAGTTTGCAACCGCAGACATCACAACCATTCGCATGATGACTATTTATTACAATTATCAATGGCATTATAAAATAGATCAGCTTTTTCATATTATTGATTTCTGAATTTTGGATTTGATCGGAACTCCTGATCTGTAAGGGTTCTTAAGAAAAGGATAATTTTGTCCTTTTCGTCATCAGTCATGCTGATTCCGTTTTGCAGCAGCGGGTCGAGAGTGGGAGATGTTTTGATCCCCGATCTGTAATGTTCAAGTACTTCATCTAAAGACCAGAATTTCGCGTTATGCATGTAAGGAGCTGTTAGGCCGATGTTTCTGAGGCTTGGAACACGAAACTTCCCGATATCACCGGAGAATTCTGTAATCGTTTCCCTTCCCGTATCCGAAAAAGTTTCGGAGATACCATTGTTCCTGTAAGAGAAATCAGTGAATAAGGTGCCGCTATGACAACTGCTACACTTTGCTTCAAACAATGAAAGTCCCTGAAGTTCATCTGCTGATAACGCTGTTTCATTTCGAATGTATTGATCATATTTAGATTGATCGGAAACCATCAAAATCATGAATTGCGACAAGGCCTGTAACATGAATGGAGAAGTCACTTTATCTGTATCAAAAGCTTCTTTGAACAGGTCTGGATATTCACTGTCTTCATTCAACTTCCTGACGACATTTTCAAGTGTTTCACCCATTTCAACTTCACTTTCGATGGCATTGATGGCCACAAAATCGAGATGATTTACACCGCCATCCCAGAAAAAATCCGGTACAAAGGCCATGTTGGCCAGCATGGGTGCATTTCTGATACCCACTCTGTTTTCTATACCGAAGCTCAGAGGATGCTGTTGCGAATCGGCAAAAGCCGTGGATTGTATATGGCAGGTATTACAGGATACGCTACCATCGACAGATAAAAGCGGATCGAAAAACAGCTTTCTGCCCAGCAGGAATCCCTGCTCAGTTACAGGATTGTTATCCAGGGTATAAGTGGGTTCCGGAAAGTGTGCTGGCTTTACAAACTCAAACTCACTCACCACGGATATCTCGTCCTCACCGCAGGAAATCAGCAACATTGATACACACACCCAGCAAAGAGCCAGGTGTGTATAAAACTTCAGCGTTACCATGTTTACTGATGAGTATGATCAAGTATAAACGCTTCAGGGATGAATTGAGCAAATGCCTGTCCTGCTTTAGGAGCGTGAACCGAATAAGTAGCACTGAAATCTATGCTGGCTCCATCTAATAGTTTAAGCGCATCAACAACGATATGTGCATTTGGATCAAGTCCGGCACCAACTCTTAGGTTAGAATCAAAATCCAGTGTTACTTCTTTGAGGTTGTTGACGAACTTCTGCGTTTCTCCATCAGCAGGGGTAATCTCTTTCCATCCACCAATGTGCAGAGCGAAAGACTTTTCTTCGATTAACCAGCCGTCACCTTCTACTCTTTCCTGTCCGGAGTTAGCGGCACCACCTTCGATGGCAAAGCCAATATATCCGGCATTCCAGTTCCAAAACCATGCTCCTTCGGCAGGGTCAAGGATTCCGCCAGCTGCACCTTCTTCGATTCCTTCCTCACCAATACCAATAGTAAAGGTGACTTTGTTATATCTGCCAGCAGGTATGTCCTTCAATGTAATGAATTTGGATGAAGCATCTGCCTCATTTACCAGGTAAAAACCTCTTACATCATCAGCATTGGCACTGACATTCATTTCGTCTTCAAATACCTCACCATCGGGCCCTTCCAGTTTTACTTTGCTGATGTAATATCTGAAAGTGGTAATGTTGAAGGGTTCACCGGATGTGGTGTTAAACATATAATCGGTGCTACCGGGATTTACTAAATCGATCTCAGTAGAACCTGCGAAATTGTCGAATTTAAGTTGGAATGTTCCAGTTTCTATTTGTGTCGGTTCATCTTCGGAACAAGAAGACACTATGATAAGTGTGGCTAAAAATAAATAGCTAATATATTTCATCGTATTATTATGATTTAAATAAATAAGAATTGCTCTACACCATGATAAAGCGTAGAAATTTGTTGTATTACCCTGAAATAATCAGGATTAACAGGGGGGATGAAATATATCAGAATGGAAAAGTTGTGAATGGCCGATAGTATTGGGAATTACATATTTTGTATGAGTAGGTAACAAACTGTTAAATTCTACTTTCAAAGCTTTTGACGGGCTGTAGAAGTTGATATTCGTCAGTCTGGGAGCTACATTACCTTGTTGATCACCTTGTTGTGTATTTTCAAGTTGCCTCTTAAGAAAACACTTACCACCACATTGTGTAATGGGCTTTTCTTTATTGATACACAAGACCTTTGCGATGTAATCCTTTCTAATCTCAAAATCCAGATAAATAGACGGAACCGCCAGACTTCCTGCCATCATGCAAAAAGTAATTAGGATCGCTATATGGGATTTGATCGTATTCACAAATCAAAAGTAGGGGACAATTATTTTGAATACAAGAAAATTATTGAAGATTGAGCCCTGATTGTATCTAAAATTCAAATTTATTATCAAGTGAGATAAAACTCAACGGTCAATTGATGAAAGACTACCTCATTATTAATGATGGACGAAATTCAATCTTCTTAATTGAGCTGATTAAATGATTTTTAAATATGGATAGAAGGAAGAGATAAAATCTTTCAATTGCTCTTTAGTTCTTTTAGATTAGCAACTGATATGCTGACAAATAATGATATTCTAAAGAAACTGAGAGTTGCGCACAAGCTAAGGGATGAACACATCATCGAAATTCTGAAACTGGTTGATTTCAACATTTCAAAAGGTGCACTGGGAGACTTATTTAGGGATCCAAACCACCCCAAATTTGTGGAGGCTGGAGATCAGATTTTAAGGAACTTTTTGGATGGGTTGATTATCCATTTGAGGGGTGAAAGACCTGGAAAACAAAAAAAGAAAAAAATTACCTTCGGAGGAAATAAAGAATCATCCTGAACATCATCAGAAACCTGTTGCTGCAAGCACAAAATCAATTTAACTGCATAAACCTGAGTGATCAGATCTTTTTGAATAATAGCACTTTCTTATGAGAATTTTACTAACATTACTAGCACTTGTTGTTACTTTTCTGGCCAAAGGACAAGATGATAAAACTCCTGTTTATCAGATTACGCAACCTTACTTGTACAGTCCTGAAGAGCGTGTTATTTACCTTGATATGAACGAAGCTATTTTGCTACCAGCTGATTTCAAAGAGACTGATTCTTACAAAATCTATTATAATGATCCCACTAGTAACAATAGGATTGAGCAGGCTTACCAATGCCGACTGATATTACCCGATAGTGCCGATACTTCTAATGATATAATGTCAGTTGATCAAGAAGTTCCACTACAGTTAGTCGGCAGACCTGTTTTGGAGGTAACCCTTAATTCGCCGATGCAATATGGTAGCTATGACATCCGTGTAGTAAGGGATAATCAAAAGTTGCGATGGAGAAAGCTGGAAGTGCAGGAACCTGATCCGCAGTTTGATGGATTTTTTGTTAAATATCCGAACCGAGAGACTATTGATGAGGTTAGTAGGATTTCTTTCGATGGAAATGAAAGCCTGAGAGGCATGCTTGTCAAACTGAAAGACAATCCTTTTTACCCAGAAATTAAGATAGGTGGACTATCGCTAAGACCAGTTACAGAAGGGCCCAATAAAGGTTTCTACCAAGCTGGCGCTGAGTGGAATGAGGTGATACCAGATGCTTTGAATAAAATAGATCCGCAGCTGGAAATTAAAAAAACATTGGGCACTCAATATGAAACTGTGTATGCAGAGGGCAGGGTGATCAGTTTGCCAGTTCCAGTGATCGAATCCTCTCTTAATGAAATACTCAGCGCTACTGAAAGTAATTTCGAATTCAAGCTCAGGGTGAAAAATGTATTCGGTATTCCAAAGGTACACTATAGAAATGCGCTAGCCGGTGATCTCCTTTATGCTAACGGAACTACGCAAAAAACCAAATTGAATGGTGACATTCTTTCTTTTGAATTAACACTTGATCAAAGTAAATATACGGTGACGGAAAAAAGTATTGAATTCATCGTTGAAAATCAGGATGGTATGGAGAGTATGCCTTTTATCACCAAACTGCAGCAGAACCCTGAAGGCGTGACAACTCGTTTACTCAACCAAAACACGCCTTTTATGGCAGGGTTTGATTCTAGGGTGGAGTTTAAACTGGGAATTTCTGAAACTGAAATCAATAAAGATTCCGCGGTTTACATTGCTATCAATGGGACAGAGCAGAAACTCATAGACCCGGGCTTTTCACTAGACCTGAAAAGCGTCAATGGGTTGGTCAGTTTCCCCGAAAATAAGGAAGGTGATATAAACTTCTTCTTTTCCTATACTGATCGATATCAAAATCCTAAAACTTTACAGGGAACACTTAGCAATATTATTTTAAAACCAGAAGTGAAAATTGTTACTCCTCTCAGGATAATAAATGACGTTTACGAGGCACCAGTTGGCCAGTCTTTCACAATCAATGCGATTGCTACTGAAAAGCTTCAGTTGATAGAACCAAAAGAAGAATTGAACTTTCTAAGTTATAGTAATAATTCTATGATTGATGGAAGAATTGTCTTTACAATCAGTAATCCTGTACCAACAGGCGAGACATTTAGTCTTTCATTCAGATATGAAACTCATGCTATTAAAACCTTTGATTTTAAGGTAGTTAAAGGCATAGAATTAAGTTCGTTGATAGTTGTTGATGAAATAAATGATGCTGAAAATACGGCTGATAGTAAGCCTCTCAATTATGGGATTTATAAAGGTGTTGATCCGTTGAAGATATCAGTCAATAATCAGATGCCAGTTGACTATTCCGGAATGAAAGCCACTTTGATGGATCATGAAGGGGTGGTAAAAGGAGAGGGGTACTATTTAAACAGTGCGGATCATGAATATAATTTTTTGATTGACGTGGAATCAGCAGGAATTCGTCCCGGTGATTTGTTTTACATTACCTATGCCAATCCCGGTAGTGAGAATTTTAAGCAGAAGTATTACTATGAGCGAAAGGGAGTTGAACAACTGTTGAAAGTTAGCACCGGATTATCCGCAGGAACCATTTATTTAAAAGAGAAAATGTTGAATGACTCTACAAATTTACCCAATGCGGAATTTACCAACGGGCTAAACCTCACGCTCAGCTATAATCCCAACGGAAGCTTTTTCAGAGGACAAAAAAAGAACCTCAGTAAGCAGCGGCTGGGAATCGCTTTTACAGTTTCCGCTTTGGAAGGCGAACGAGTGAAAATGCGAATGGGTGCAGGTGTAAATATCTTCGAAACCATCGTTTTAGGAATCGATTGGGGACTTAGCAAGCAGGATCAGAGAGCAGGTCTTTACATAGGAGTAGTCAGTACTTTTGCTAATATAGCCGGGGTATTTGGTGGTGGATAATTTGCGCCGAAAATTGGGTCTATTTTAACAGAAAGCTTCCTTAAAAATATGTAATTGCTGGTTGGTGAGCTCTCCTGTACTCAGGTTATTGAGTAATGCAGCTGCTTTTCTGATTAACCTGTTGGTTATGCCGTCCGTCATTTTTGTAAATTCCCGATCATTCATAGAGGTTTTTACGTCCTCCGGAATCGTTGCAATCAGAGTTTCTTTCGTCTTGACTTTATATGCTCTAAGAAACTCTCTTACTTTGTCTTTTTTCAGCCACTCCACAAATATGGCAAGTTCTTCTTTGATAATCTGCTCTACTACCGGAATTGATTCCTGCTGTTTTTCACTCACCCATTTTACTTTAGCCGTTACGTCATCGATGTTGTAAACAGCATTATTTAAATCACGGATTGCGGGATTGATATTAGAAGGCAGGGCCAGGTCTATGAAAATACGTTTTTTAATTGCTTCTCCTAGCTCATTAATCAGGTGTTTTTTATTACTTACAGCGGTAATTACTATATCGAAATCACTGTAACTTTTAGATGTTATCAGGGACCAATCCAGAGTAGCTATTTGATGTTTTTCTGCCAGATCAGCGGCTTTTTGCATGGTTCTGTTGGTCACAAAAACTTCCTTAAAACCAAATTTGGAGACATAATCCAGGACATCCTGTGCAATTTCACCTGCTCCAACCACTAACAACCTTTTATTTTGTAAGGCATCTTTGCCGAAATATTGCTCAACCATTTTCAGCGAAGAATAAGCAGTAGAAGTCGATCCCTGCTTGTACAGAGATTCAGTTTGTATTCTTCGATGACTTCTAAATACAGCCTGAAAAGCTCTTTCCAGCAATGAACCCTGGTTCCCTTTAGACAAAGCCTCCAGATAAGCTTCTTTGATTTGAGAAATGATTTGTTTGTCTCCAATTAAAGCAGACCGTAACCCATTAGCTACATGAATCAGGTAATTTGCGACATCAACAGACCTGTCCAACATCACAAAGGAAGATCTGTCCAAAGACGTATCGTGCAATTCTTCTACAAATTTGATGATACTGTCTCTTACTTCATGAACGGGTGTATCTTTGGTTTCGAAATATACTTCAGTTCTGTTGCAGGTAGTTAATACTACAATTGAATCGATGGCCAGTTCTTTTTTGAGGTATTTGATAAGATCAGGTTTTTGATCGTGATCGAGTGCATAAAACTCACGCTCATGTACCGGAGCAGTTTCGTGCGTAATACCAACATACATCAATTGAGATTTCATATTTGCCTGTTAATTTGCTTCAAAACGTAGGTGATTGTCAAAATGGTTGCAACCACCGCGATAAATTTTACATTGTTAACTCTGCAATGAAAAAACCTTTTCAACGATTCGCTTATGATAAACAGCAGTAGCGATACTGATTAATGTCATCATTGAAGTTTTTCTATGATATTTCCAACTTAGATATTAGTCGGATAATAAAGCAATTACACCTTCATGATTTCTCATTCTGGCATAATCCAAAGGTGAGTTTCCTTGTCCGTCTTTGAGGTGTTTATCAGCATTGTTGTTTAGCAAATAAGTCGCAATGTCATTATGACCGAAAGTCGCTGCGTAGGAAAGCGCAGTAGCACCATCATTATTTTGCATGTTAACGTCCGATCCGGCTTCAATTAACAACATTACCTGATTGAGATAACCTTTAAATACAGCACCCATAGCTGCATTATTACCAGCTCTGTCGCGCTGATCAACATTTACATTTTGTGACAGCAGGTATTTTACTACATCTTCCTGATTGCTGTAGACAGCTAATGTCAAAGGGGAAAAACCCATTTCATTTAGCTGATGAATAGCATCGGGGTTGTTCTCTTGAATCGATTTAAGGGTATCAATATCGCCATTTCGGCAAGCGTCATATATGTCCATTCAAATGTTGTTTAAAAGCGTGCTTAATTAGTAATACGTTGTTTTTACAAATAAGTAAATAATAAGTCTGATAGGCAAATCGAAATCATTAATACCCTAATAGAAAAAATCTATTTCACCTCCTTAGTCAATGCGTGATATAGCGGACAATTTTGTATTATCTGTTTGCCTTCCCTGTAGGATTTCAAAAGTTGTACCGAGTTGTTAGCAAGCTTTTTTCTTACGGATCTTCTCTCGCCTTTAATTCTCGCAATTTTCATTTGGTCATAGTTAGTGGTTTGATGTCTCATCCAGGCAATGACGGCTTTTGAAGCTCTTTCTTCCAATGGAATCATACTGGTTCGCGCAACAGTACCGCTACCCACAGGAATGGCATGCTTCGTAACGATTTTTGCCATTTTTAATTCCAATACTTTGTAATCTTTGTGGAAGTTGAGATAGGCGGAAACAGCCTTTTCGAAAGCACTTTCATAAGCCTGTTGTTTCTTTTCCCGTGATCTTTTGGCACTAGCCTTTTTCTGCTCGTAACCGGGATTATTTCGCATTTTTGATACCAATCGTTTGGCTTCATTGATCGTATCTGCTGGTGCCCATAAACCCTTGGATATCAATCTTCGGCCTTTTTTAATCTGGACGCGCCAGTACTTTCCCTTTGCCGTAACCTTGCGGGTGATTGCTGCATCACCAGCTGGCAGAAATAGCCAATCTGTCGGCGGCTTCTCACTCATTCCATATTCATTGATGACCTGACCATTCTTGCCGGGACTCACTATTCTCACGTCTTTCAATAAACTTCTTCGATATCAATCTGAAACATGCAGGAAATTTCATTAAATTATATGACTAATTACAACTATCACGACGGGTTTTAATGAAATAGTTTTACGTTAGTTAGCGTTTTATGACATTCACTCACCTCATCGAAATGCAATTGATAACAATAGTTGATGATACTGAATTAAAAGCCCAATGTGACCATAATTTAATTTAACAGCAAATCATGAAAACTGTAGCAATTACAATATACTTATTGATTTGGGTTGCTTTTTTTTGCTCATGCTCAAGAGATAATTCAATAGATCCGTCAAGGATTGACAATAAGGTGATCTGTGGATATCAGGGCTGGTTCAATGCGCAGGCTGATGGATCACCTGTTAATCGTTGGGTCCACTGGTCGAGTGGTGCCATTCCTGATAGTAGTAATATTACTTTTGAGTTGTATCCTGACATTACGAACTACAATTCAGCAGATTTACATGAAACCGGATTGGGTAATTTACCAGACGGTTCCCCCTCCCGATTGTTTACATCCTATTCACCGACAGTCATCAACCAGCATTTCTCATGGATGCAACAAAACGGAATTCACGGGGTGGCACTTCAGCGTTTTATTGAAGAGGTAAGAGATCCTGTATTTAAACAAAACCGGGATTCGATTGCCGGCTGGGTAAGAAATGCAGCCGAAGATCATGAAAGAGTATTCTACATGATGTACGATCTGTCCGGGATGTCAGATAGTGGAACCTCTTTTTTATTCGAGGATTGGGACAATACTTTTGAAACGGATTTGAAAATTATAGAAAGCCCTGCTTATGCGCATCAGGATGGAAAGCCTGTAATTGCCCTTTGGGGGTTGGGATTTGCAGGAAGACCTTTGAGTCTGACAGCAACTCTGGAAATCATTAACTGGTTCAAAGCTAAAGGCTATTTTGTCATTGGTGGAGTTCCGACCTTCTGGCGTGATGGCGACAGTGACGCTGCTCCGGGTTTTGAACCTGCATACCTGGCAATGGACATGATTTCTCCCTGGACAATTGGCAGGTTTGAAGAAATAGCTGGTGCTGATATCTACAAGGAACGACTGAGAAACGATAAGTTGTATTGTGATGCGAACGGTATCTTATACCAACCTGTTATGTTTCCGGGATTTGCCTGGTCCAATTGGAACGGTGGTCCACAAAATCAGATTCCCAGGGTGCAAGGTGATTTTCTTTGGAGGCAGGCCTTTAATATTAGATCTCAGGGCATTAACAGTGCCTATCTGGCTATGTTCGATGAATATGATGAAGCTACAGCCGTAATGCCCATTGCTGATAGTTATTTGCAAATTCCCGAAGATCAATACTTTCTTACTTCTTCGGCTGATGGTAAATTTGTTAGTTCAGATTTCTACTTAATGCTTGCTGGTAAGATCTCCGGTTTGTTTTTATTTAATCGAACACCTGAGATTGATCATATGATTTCTCCTTATCGGAGTCCTGTATATTTCAGAACAAGTTTCGAACCGGGATACGATGCGCTTCCAGACTGGTTAGGAGTAGAAGAGGAGACTACAGCCAGTGCTGGCGTTTCCGGCCCGGAAGGTGCTGCTTTGCCAGAAATCAGCAGTTCGACTGCACAAGCCGGATCAGGCGAGGAGTCTATTTTACTACGGGGAATTGATGAGTCAGAATCTACCTCTTTGATCTACTATAAAATCTTTGATGTAGATATTCCGGTCTTTCGAAATACCTATTTGTCTTACGATTTATTCGCAGCAAATGAAGGAGGTAGAAATGTAGCCACAGATTTGATTATGTCTGACGGCACAACTTTACGTGATTCACCAGCGGTAGATACTGATGGCATTGGCATGCATCCCGGGGCTATTAGAGGGAGAGTAGGAGAGTGGAAAAACATCAAATGCAATGTAGGTAACTGGCTGGAAGGTGCTATCATTGATCGCATTGTTATAGCTTACGACTTTGGTCCTGAAAGAAGACCATTTGAAGCTTATGTCGACAATGTGATTATTCACGTTGAGTAAAGAAATCCCAATGTGTTGCCTCATGTAAATTAAGATGGTTTGTTTTATCTTGCAAGCTCACTATTGTTATCATAAAATCAATTAGCGGATGTTTGATGGTTCTGATTTTCCCAAATCACTGGATGAACAACAATTTGAGGAATGGCTGGAAGAAGGCAGAGAAAGTAAAATAGGTTATGAATATTTACTGATCATCTGGGATGCTTTCGAGGAGAAGTATCAGCCAGTGTATCTGGAAAATCGTGATAAAATCAGCAGCTATGAGCTTTATGGCAATTCGGTCAGTCAGGAATCTTTGGTTGCTGCTTATGACCTTTACTCCGAATCCCGTATTATGTTGAGTGATGTTTGAATCATTTATCCTGTAACCATCGATATTGAAAAGACCTTATCGTATCATTTTCAATTTTGAAAGTAAACAGTCGATCGGCATAGCCATATGTCTGATAGGCGCCATTCTGACGGATCAGCGGACCAAACATAGACTCCAGTTGATCTTGAGGTCGATTTATAAAGTTGATACCGCCTAAATCATCATCTTCAATGGAACAATTGATAGCCACCAAAGATTCTTCCATTTCATGGAATTGCTCATCTCCTGTAAAAGGTTTGTGAAGACTTGTAATGATTTTAAACTCAGCAGGAGAGGGGTACTCATTTTGCTTTCCAGCTCTCTCAGCACCTTTATAGCGTTGTCCCATGAAAAAGAAGTATTCATAATAACCATGACCGCCGTAATCAAATAGCTTTCTTCCATTATTTATTTGAGTAGAATCAACCACGGCAACAGATTGCTGACCACTAAGGGGTGGATCGCCGTGTGACGGGCCACCGTGCGACGGACCGCCGTGTGACGGGCCAGACCATTTTTTGAAGTGTTTGAGGTTCAATGGTTGATAAATTTTGTATAGCTGACTAATCTTTCTTTCCGTCATATGCATGGTAACAGAATCCTTGAAATCAAACCAATGTGCAGCACTCCTTATCGTAAATAGAGTGATGTCCCTGCCATACAGCCATTGAAATCGCGGTGGCTTGGTAAACAAGGCAGTTCTTAAAGAGTCTTTTAGATATCCATACCATTTAAAAGCATCAGCCTCTGTTTTGAAGGTCCAGTTTTCAATTGCCAGATCTTTCAGTCCATTGCCTGTTTTGAAATCCGCTTTTCTGATATGTTCGATCGATTCATAATCACTGATTAGCGGTAGTTTTCTAAGTTTCTTCTTGTAGATTGGATTGTCGGGATTACGTTCATATATTTTCCGGTTCTTTTCAATGATTTCAATGAACCAATGTTGATCTTTCTGATCGATTGTATCAATCAGCGAGACATAGACAGGTTTATAGGCTGGATACTTAATTACAAATTCTTCTATTTTGGAAGTAAACCCATCAATTTTAGCTTCACTTGTCAAAGCTGTATCAGGCTGTTCAATTGGTTTGATACTTTGAGATTGCTCAATGACCAAAGTATCAGATTTAGTAGAGGTATTTTCATTCTTTTTTTGTTGACAACCATAGGCAATCAACAACAGTATTGCTAAAATCTCAATAGTACTTTTCATAGTAGAATAAAGCGACGATGATTAAATTTAAACAAAAAGCACGAAAGCGTTTCTTTGATTCTTGAAGACACCTTCCAATAGCAAGAACTTAAACAATTCAAAAACAATCAGATAATAGCCATGTTACAATTTTATGATCACTATCAAATACATAGAAGATGCTAAAGAAAGGGTGTTGAAGGCAAATAAGGGAGATAACCTGTTGCAGGTCCTTAAATCCAATCATATCGATGTTTACGGTTCTGTTTCGTCTAAGTTAAACTGTGGTGGAAATGGCCTTTGCGCGACTTGCGGTGTTTATGTGATATCAGGTGATGCTAAAATCAGCCATTGGCATGATCAGCTTGCTGAGAAATTCGGTTACCCCAGGCTTACCTGTCAGATCGCTCTTGAAGAAGACCTGATTATTAAGAAACCTGATAGAAAGATAATATGGGGTCAACTGCTGCCAAAAATGAAAAAGCGCAACTAGAATAGACAAATTCAACTGCCATTTATTATAATTCAGCATTTAAACTGGTGGACAAATGGGATCCACCTTTCTGATCGACTAATTTCAGTCCAATAATTTGAACAATGACTTTTATGAAAAGGAAGAATTTACAACCTTTCACAATCAATCATTTTAGTAACTACGCATATGGAGAAGCCAGGTTATATCGAAGGCGGCATGGATGAATATGCATCCGTCAGAACTTTAATGCCAGATTAGTCTACATACTTGTTGATCAGTTAGGATCGAACGTCATCTCAACCCTTTTTATAAAGTAGATTCAGACTACCTATGGCAGTTCATCCAACCTTTATTTTGCCTCTCCTGGAAATATCAGATTTAAATCGTAAATGATTCATTATTTGATCACCAGCTAACTGCTAAAACTGTCGCTTGATTTGCAGAATTGTCGTTTTTGTGACAAAATTAAATATGGGTAAACACATGTTTATTGATATAAATGTAAAATA
>JBCBHL010000087.1:0-21770 GCA_038525605.1 Bacteroidota bacterium | reverse complement strand
AACTCATGGAGTGCATCTTAACTGATTTCCCGGATACTGATGTATTTGTTATGTCTGTTGTGGGTTTCTATTACTTTAAAGATCGAGCCTTCTTTTTCATAGCCCAGCTTATGATAATAGGGATCAACATCAGACATAACAAATACATCAGTATCCGGGAAATCAGTTAAGATGCACTCCATGAGTTTTTTCCCAATTGAAAGCCCTCTCCGATTTTCATTTACAAGTAAATCGATTACCCAAACGAATATTCCGGAATCATTTAATGATCTGGAATATCCGCATAGTTCCTCCCCAATCAATGCAACATATGTAATAGAGTTTTCAAGGGCTTTTCGATAGCTGGGATTTAAATAATCCTTCCATTCTTCACCTTCAGACTGCACCAGCTTCATCAGGTTCTCGTAATCAAGATTTAGATTGTATTTTCTGATTTTGATATTCATATTGTTTTATAATCCCCAGTTACTGTGAGAATGTCTGACTCTTGTGAATAGCACTAAAATAGTGAAATCTGCCGCGCTCGGCAAGGGGAAGCTCACCACGGTTCCAAATAGCGCTTCTTCATTGCAGGCATTAGTTTATTTCTGCAAAATAGCCTCAATTTTTTCTATCATGCGTTTTGCAGAGCCGCCAGTTCCTCCCAGTCGCACAGCTTTTTGGTAATTTTTTAAAGAAAGCTCATATGCTTTATTGTAAAAATATCCCTCACCCAGACTGTCAAAGACGTTTGCTGATTGCGGAAATGCATCAGCCGCCAGCTTAAAAATACAAATGGCCTCATCATTCTTTTTTTCTGCTATTAGTGCATATCCCAATGCATTCATCTCGCCTTCGGATAATAAAGTGTTTTCGTCATTTTTGTGAGCACTGTAGAATTCTTCTGCTTTTTTGATCCCTCCTTTGGCAAGAGTTTCTGCCAGTAATGTTGTTAAAGATTGCCTGGGGTTTTCATATTCTGCGTTGTACAGGATTTGCCTGATAGCTTTATTCATTTCGGGCAGATACGTTTTTCCTGTGTTGTTTAACAGGACAATGAATTGTCCATTCTCCGGAATTCTTGTGATAAAGGTATGAAATCCATCTATTGCACCACCATGTTCTATTACGTTGATACTATCCTTTTTCCCTTCGATTTGTTCATAGCCAACACTCCACCCATACCCATAATTTCTTTTTCCGGTAGAAATGTGCGGTTTGAAAATAAGTTCTTTTGTTTGTTTGCTGACCAATTTGTTTTCAGCTAATGCGACGTTCCATAAAAACAAATCCTCTACTGTAGAGTACAACGCTCCAGCCGCATAGGGAATAGACATATCCAGGTAATTTGCATTGACATAAGAAAGGCCTACTTTTTCATAGCCGGAAGCCCTCTTTTTCAAGATGGTTTGATGATTGTCGTATCCCGTGTTAACCATTTTCAATGGATCAAAAATGTAATCTTGCAACAATTGCTGATACGTCTTACCAGTAACTTCTTCCAAGAGATAACCCAAGAGGAAATAGTTAGAATTAGAGTACCTGAACTTAGTGCCGGGAATAAACTACAATGTAGAATCTGCAAATACCTTCACAAATTGTTCCGGAGAAAAGTGATCTCTTGAATTCTCTGAATAGAATTTTCTAAAGGAAACAAAATTTGGTATCCCTGCCGAGTGTACCAATAAATGATGAATGGTAACTTTTTCAGCTACTTCTCTCGGATAACTTGGCAAATACTTAGCAATGGGAGTGTGCAAATCCAACTTATTTTCTTCTACCAATTGCAAGACCAGCATTGCTGTAAATTGCTTGGTGATTGACCCCAATCGATGTTTAGTGTCTGGTTGATTGGGAATGTTCCACTCCTTATTAGCTAATCCAAATCCTTTTTTGTAAATCACTTTTCCATCATTTGCCACTAGAATACTGCCGTTGAACTGGTCATATTCAGCATAAGTATTCATCAGATGGTCAATTTTCTCTGTAGGCGTTTGAGCTAAAACAGAGTAAACAAAAATTACCTGAATGTATAAGATAAGAAAAACAGTTTTTACGCGTGATACTTTGTGTGGTGAATTCATGATAGAGTTATGCTTGTTGATATTAAAACATTGCGATATTACTATCAGGAAATGTGGTTATGAGAATTTCATAAGCAGTAAGATGTTCAATTTTATAAATCTGAACGTTTTTTTAACAGTTGCTTTTCTTATAAACAGCAGGAGTTACTCCTAATTTGCTTTTAAATGCGTTGTAAAAGGTGGTTTTGGATTTGAATCCACAGTCTTTTCCGATCGCCTCAATGGTAAAATTTGGAGAATCTTTTATCATCGCTGCAGCTACTTTTACCCGGTAAGCATTGATGAAAGCTGGGAAGCTGGTACCCAAATTGTCATTTAAAATTTGAGATAAATAATTGGGGGAAATTTTTAATAACTCTGCAAGGTGGCTAATCTTAAAATCACTTTTGGTAAAAACCTGGCTTTCACGGAAGAGTGCATCTATTTCTGCCAATACATCCTTAGCTACTGTTGAGGCTATTTTTTTATTCTTGTAACGGTCCGACTTCCCCAAAAACACGATTCCTTTTTTCTTTTTGAAAGTAATAATGAATATACCTAAGTAAAGTAAAAAGGTAAAGGAGACCGCTCCTGATAAATACGATGTGTAGTTAGTTGTAAAGTAGGCTAACCACACCAGAAAGGTGCCGATAATGATACTTGCAACCCAATAATCTGCCTCACATGCTTTTCGTCCTTTACTGATGATGTTGTTAAACTCCTTCTTGCTTAGGACAGCAGAAATAAGAATATAGAATAACCATTGCGAAAATAAAAACCATCCCAAATAGCCATTCGATGTACGTTTCCACAGATAACTATATTCGCTGTAGGGAAAAAACAGGTGAACAACGATCATTAAAAGAGCGATGGGAATTATATGGATCAGCCACCACTTATTGCTACGACTTTTGAACTCATTGATGTACAAGTAAAAAAGAGGCCCTATCAAAAGACACGCCAGTAGCCCGATATGAAGAAATGTGTCTGAAATGGCGGGAGCAAAGGCAAAAAAAACAGATTTGGTTATTCTTACACTTATTGCAAATAATAATGCTGATAAAAAATAAGTAGACCGATTTCTATTATTGTAAAAGAAAGCAAAATAAATACTGATCAAAAAACCATTTAAGGCACCTATTGCACTAAAAAGAAATAAAAGCTCTTTTTCCAAACTCTATTATATTTAAGACATCAGAAGTGTTTAAAACTCTACCCACTTGTGTTATTATTTGATGCTCAAATTAATGCCAAAAATTTAATTTGTCACATTAGTGTAACACACGTACAGTTTTATTTAGTCAATCTAATGGGTTTCTTAATTTCACAAAGGAATGGATTACCCTATCTCTTGCAACACCTGAATTTATACATTATTTTGACGTCCTGAATTCCTCCCGAATTACAATATCTTACTTAATAACCCCAATTCCCCTCACAACCGCAATAGCCATTTTTGGGTATTTTCTTACGTCATTTCCCACCCTTCTTTCATCCACTTCCTGTAATTTCACCGCATGACTATTAACTCCCGGCCGGAAATTGTGATCAAAGGGGCACGTACCAACAACCTCAGAGATATCTCCCTGCGTATTCCCCACAATCAGCTGATTGTAGTCACCGGCATCTCCGGCTCAGGGAAGTCGAGCCTGGTCTTTGAAATCATCGCCAAAGAAGGCCAGCGCAGGTATTTCGAAACGCTCCCTTCCTTTGCCCGCCAGTTTATGGGCAAACTCAATCGCCCCGATGTTGACGAAATCGAAGGGCTGTCTCCTGTCATCGCCATCAGTCAGCGTACTTCAGGCATGCATGCCCGCTCCACCGTCGGGACGCTATCGGATATCTATGATTTGCTACGACTTTTGTACGCCCGGGTGGGAAAGACAAAAAGAGACATCAAGCCATCCCGATCGTTGTTTTCATTCAATTCTCCTATCGGGAAATGTCCGCGGTGCAATGGGGTCGGTAAGGAGGAGCAAATAGACCTCAATAAGCTCGTAAACGATCCGAAAAAGACGATCCGGGAAGGAGCGCTTGCCCCCACTTTACCAAATGGTTACATCATGTATTCTCAGGTCACCATCGATGTGCTAAATCAGGTTTGTGAGTCGGAAGGTTTTAATGTAGACATTCCCTGGAATGAGCTAACGGATGCACAGCGAAAGGTAATTCTCTACGGCAGCAACAAAATCAAAGTCCCCTTTGGGAAACATAGCCTGGAATCTCGGCTGAAGTGGACGGGCATCAAAGCCAAACCTCGTGAGGAGGGCTACTACAAAGGTATGATCCCGATTATGTCTGATATTTTGAGAAGAGACAGAAATACCAATATCCTCAAATATGTGCATGCAGTGACTTGCGAAGCTTGCAAGGGTGCCCGACTGAATCAGGATGCGCTGCGTGTCACCGTTCAGGGAAAATCCATTGCTGAGGTAGCAAAATGGGAACTGAATGAGTTTCGATCGTGGATCAGGGCCAATGAATGGGATGCAGTTGCTAATGAAATCTTAGCAAAAATTGAAGCACAGATAGACTTATTAGATGACCTGGGTTTGGGTCATTTAACGATCGATCGACCTGCCAGTACATTACGTGCCAGTGAAATCCAACGGATTCGGGTGGCGAATCAGATTCTTGTGCCATTAAGTGACGTGTTGTATGTATTCGATGAACCGAGCATTGGCCTCAGCAGATCCGAGAATGAAAGGCTGATTCATCATTTCCGGCGACTGGTAGGCAAAGGAAATACAGTGATCATTGTAGAGCACGATTTGGATACCATCAAAGCTGCTGATCACATCATAGAGGTCGGTCCTGCAGGTGGGGTTGACGGTGGGGAAGTGATTTTTAACGGTTCTACGTCGGCTTTTGCGAAAAGTGGCGAATTGAAAGACATTAGTCCAACCTATCGGGCGCTTTATCAACGAAAAGAGGAAGTAACACCTTCAACAAATTCTGTTGATCAATTGATCCGATTAATTGGCTGCTATGAAAGAAATCTAAAAAACATAGATGTTGACTTTCAACTGAGCGGGCTGAATGTGGTCAGCGGTAAGTCCGGTTCAGGGAAGTCGAGCCTGGTTAAAGGGACTTTATTGAAAGCGGTGCAGCGACAGATTGGCAAGACAATCGATGGGCCTGTCAGGATCAGCAGTTGCGAAAACCTGGAAGCGATCGATCAACTGATTTTCATCGATCATTCGCCCATTGGCAAAACACCCCGGAGTAATCCAGCCACCTATTTGGGTATATCAGACCATATTCGGGACCTTTATGCCAGTTTGCCCGAATCGAAAGATCGTAACTATACAAAGTCCCGCTTTTCTTTCAACAACAAGGGCGGCAGGTGCGAAACCTGTCAGGGTGCCGGGAAAATACAAATCGGTATGCATTTCCTCGGTAATGTAGAACTGGTTTGCGGTACCTGCAACGGCGATCGGTTCAATGAAGAAACGCTCGAAATCAAATACAAAGGCTTGTCCATTGCCGATTGTTATCGCTTGTCAGTTAATGAGGCTGTAGATTTTTTCCATGATCAGAAAAAGCTGTTGGTTGGGTTCAAAATCTTGCAGGAAATAGGGTTGGGCTATCTCAAGCTTGGGCAGTCTTCGGCTACTCTTTCCGGTGGAGAGGCACAACGTATCAAAATTGCCAATCAGTTACAGAAAAAAGATACAGGCAATACTTTGTACATCATCATTGAGCCAAGTATCGGTTTACATCAGGCGAATATTAAGACCTTACTTCAATTATTTGACAGGGTCAAACAAAAAGGCAATACGATTGTCTGCATAGAACAGAATGAGGCAGTGATTGGCTGGAGTGACAGGCACATTGAACTGGGTCCGGACAGTGGTGCAGCTGGTGGAAACATTGTTTATCAGGGTGTTCCGAAAGTGGCTGAAGAAAGTGACCTGAAATGGCCAGCTGATGATCAAAAAGAGCTTGTTGTTCAACATGAAATACAATTGAAAGGTGTCTCGACGCACGGCCTGAAAAACATTGACGTTCGAATCCCCAAAGATCAACTGACAGTTGTGACAGGACTTTCAGGCAGTGGTAAATCTTCCCTGGTTTATGATACACTCTTCGCCGAATCAAGTGCCCGGTTTACGGAATCGCTGTCAGTTTACAATAGAAGCTTTCTTCAGCAAAACAGTACAGCTAAAATTCAGTCGTTCACAGGCCTGGGACCGGCAATAGGGATCAACAGAAGAGGCGAAACACCATCGAGGCGATCGACTGTCGGTACTTTGTCAGGGATTTATGATGTCTTCAGACTATTGTATTCGCGAATTGCTCAGCAGGAGGGTCAACCTTTTACAGCACAGCATTTTTCATTCAATCATCACCTCGGTGCCTGTCCGGCTTGTGAAGGTATTGGCCATCAGCTGAAATGTGATCCGGATGCCATCATCGTTTCTCCGGAAAAGTCCATATTCGATGGAGCGATTTCAACTAACAAAGCAATTGCCTACTATGCTGATATTAACGGTCAGTTTATTGCCACACTCAAAGAAGTTGCTTATCAAAAGAACTGGAACCTCAATCAACCCTGGCGGAAACTATCAACTGAAATCAGGCAGGTAATTCTCTATGGAACTGGTGAAGAAATCTGGGATGTGACGTGGGAGTTTAATACCAAAACCAGGTCGGGGACGCAATCGCTGAAAGCCAAATGGCTAGGCTTTTGTCACTACATCGATGATGAATATCAGCGGAAGCTGCACAATAAAAACATCACTTCGCTGGAAGAGCTGTTGCATCCGGTAGCATGCCACTCCTGTAATGGAAGCCGGTTAAAACCGGAATTACTGGAAACGAAATTTTTGGGACTGAACATCCATGAAATTTGTCAATTGAGCATTGCTTCCTGCCTCCATTTGATCGAAGAATCTGGCGATGAGTCAGATCCGGTGCTACTAGGGATTAGAGAGAAAATACTGCCTCCGATAGTGGCTTCTATGAGAATCATTATCGACCTTGGACTAGGTTATCTCAGCCTCGACAGGCCCGTATCTACCATCTCCGGAGGTGAAAGACAGCGCCTCACTTTGGCAGGCCAGCTATCAAAACACCTCTTTGGTGTGACCTACGTATTGGATGAACCTACGGTTGGACTGGATCAGCATCAGGTAATGGTTTTATCTGAAATTTTGAAGAAAATAATAGCCAATGGTAATACGGTGGTTGTAGTTGAACACGATCCTTTTTTTATTCAACACGCTGATTACCTCATCGAAATGGGTCCTGGTGCGGGCACGCTTGGCGGAGAAGTTATGTATCAGGGGAAGGTTGCTGATATTGAGTCTGAACAGCACACGCTTACATATCGGCTATTGCATGAAAAGCGACCAAAAACGCAAAAGCGATCCACCG
The DNA here is from genome assembly GCA_038525605.1 of Bacteroidota bacterium. Lineage (GTDB taxonomy): Bacteria > Bacteroidota > Bacteroidia > Cytophagales > Cyclobacteriaceae > JANSWY01. Next base: position 14,349 of record JBCBHL010000087.1, on the reverse strand, counting down.
GAAATGAAATTCCATTTGGCGTGAAGAGGGCATATGCCAATAACCTGAAAAATGTAGACGTCACCTTTTATAGTGGTCAGCTTACTGCCATTACGGGTGTATCAGGGAGTGGAAAATCCAGTTTGATGAAAGATGTCATATACGCCTCCTGGCAAAAAGGCCGGCCAGTCGGTTGTGGTTCTGTTCAAGGATTTGACCAGTTTGATGAAGTGTTACTGATCGATCAGACGGCACTCTCCCAAAACCGATTGATGACACCTGCTTCCTACATTGGTATTTTGGAACAAATCAAAACGCTTTTCGCAAAAACTAATGCAGCAAAGCAAGCCGGATTCAAAAAGGCTGACTTTTCCTATCAGAGTAAAAATGGAAAATGCCCTACATGTGGAGGTCATGGTCAGGTGAAAACCAGCATGGATTTCATGAGTGATATCTGGCTGACTTGCGACAGTTGTCACGGGTTCAGATACAATGATGCCATCCTCTCAATTAAGTATAAGAACCGATCAATTGGAGAAGTATTGAAAATGACTGTGACAGAGGCGATCAACTTTTTAGGAGAGACCTCACTTGCAGATAATTTAAAAATGCTCCAAAAGGTGGGAATTGGTCATTTGTTGCTAGGGCAGTCCGCAAATACCTTATCCGGAGGAGAAGCGCAACGTTTAAAGCTGGCTGCTTCCATTATGAACAGAAAGAAAGGAGCTACTCTGTATTTGTTTGATGAGCCAGGAACCGGATTGCATTATTTTGATTTACTGCCCCTGATCGAAGTTTTCAGGTTTTTGGTAAACCGGGGTGATTCGATTCTCTTCATTGAACACAACAACACATTGATTGAAGCTGCCGATCGCGTCCTAACCCTTGGGCCTGGCAGTGGAGAAGGTGGAGGAGAAATCATCTAACCCTGTCTGCTTTTATTTCAAGCAAATACTGGTTAATTTTAGAATAACTAAGAGACAGTAGAATTATGAAAAAGCTGAATATAGAAGAAATGCGTTTGATATTGGGTGGCACATTTATGAAGGAAAAAGATGCCAGAGCACAGGAAGCTGATGATCAAAAGTTATAAGATCAATTCCGATATTTCAAGAGAATTTAGCTGACTGGTTCCAACACCGAGGTTGCTACGCGAAATCGAATTATTATTACAATACCAGATTATTTGTCTGTAGTTGCCTTTGGTTCCGAACCCCGGCTTTCTTACCCACCCACTAAGAAACTGTATTTTGATGTTGAAGTATTTTTATTTCAAAATGCTGGCAACTGCTTGTTGTTGTCTGTTGCTTGCCAAAACCGGAATTTGCCAATCCAAGACCGATTCATTGAAATTGATCGACTATGAGGCAAAGATCAGATTACTATTTAACCAGGATGCCACATTGGGCAAACTTACCCTTGATTCTTTGTATGAAGAACTGGTGGTCAATAATCAAAATACGTATGTAGAAGCATCTTATCAGAAATTTTTGGGCATCTATTATTATAGAATCGGAGAATTTGAAAACTCGTTATCAGCCTATAAAAAATCTGCCGATTTATATGGCAACATTTCTTTCCCTCTGGATCAGGCCAAAATCCTGGTCAACACTTCGATGGCGATGAATAAACTGGGAAAGTTTGATAGTGCCATCGTCTATGCCCGCCAGTCTTATAAGTTGTTTGATGAAATTGGAGATACGAAAGGAGTCAGTATTTCTTTGAATATCATCGGTCAGGTTTTTTTCTACCTGAAAGACTATCAAAAGGCCAAAGACTATTTTCATTTATACCTGGAAAATGCCATTTCTAAAAACGATCGGGTGGAAATGGCCGGTGGTTATAATAACCTCGGTTCAGTGTATAATCTGTTGAAAGTGTATGATTCGTCATTGTGGGCTCATAAAAAGGGACTGAAGATATCGAAGGAAGTTGGAAATAAGTATTCGATAGGCAATGCTTTTCAGAATATAGCCAATAACCTGCGTTTGATTGATCAACCCGAACAGTCCATTCAGTATTATGACAGTGCAGTCAAGGTTTACAGCGCAGTTAATTATCCTTCCGGTTTGCTGGAAACGAGCCTTAATCTGGGCAAATTGTACAATCGATCAGATAGATCTGCTCAGGCTATCCCGCATCTTGAAAAATCACTGATGCTGGCAGAAGAACTGAATGAAGCGCCGATGAAGGCCGAAGCACTTATTGAAATAGGAGATGCCTATGCTCAGGTGGGAAAAACCGATCAGGCCTATCAGTCTATTGCCGAATACCTTTCCGTTTCAGATTCGTTGTTTAATCTCGATAAACAATCGGCCATCGAGGAAATTAATACCAAATACGAAACAGAGAAAAAAGAGCAACAAATAGCCTTTCTCAATCAGGAAAATGAATTGAAAGCAGCCTCACTTCAGAGAAATACGCTTCTCTTGATTTCACTTGCAATCTTGCTGGTATTGCTAATTGTGCTGTTTTACTTCCTGAGATATCGTTCCAGACAAAAGCATCAGGCGGTATTGCAGGAACAGAAAGTAAGAATGCGGGAAAGTCAGATGCAGGCAGTAATTGATTCTCAGGAATCGGAGCGCAGGCGATTTGCGACCGATTTACACGACGGCATGGGACAACTGATTTCGGCACTTCAGCTCAACATACAGGCGATGAATGAATCGAAAGGAGACCTGGAAAAACGTGACCAGCTTTATGAAAACAGTACAGGGTTGCTAAAAGATGTCCATAAAGAGATCAGGAATATCGCCTTTAACCTGATGCCTCAGACATTGACCAAAGAAGGCCTGATGGCAGCTGTAAAAGAATTGATCAAAAGGATCAATAAAACCAGGCAGTTGACGGTGCACTTTAGTGAACTGGATATGGACGAAAGATTACCCGAAGTAGCGGAAGTATCTCTTTACAGAATTATTCAGGAACTCTTGTCCAATATTATGAAATACAGCAAAGCTGCCAATGTTTATTTAGGCCTGACTAATCATGGAGATGAACTGGTATTGACGCTGGAAGATGATGGCGAAGGGTATGACCTGGAAAAGTTCAAAGTAAGCGAAGGCAATGGCTGGAGAAATATCAATACGCGACTTAACCTGATCAAAGCAGAGATAGAAATTGACACAAAGGAGGGGAGGAAGGGCACTTCAACGATCATCAACATGCCTATGAGGGTGAAAACTGATCACAAATTAATCTCGACTGCATAATGCAATAATTGACTATTTTTAGAAAAATATTAAAGGTTATCACGACAGATTTATGATGCATATTTTCAATTGAAGTATTAGTTGAATTTTTGAAATTTAATTCATAATTATGAATTCATAATTTCTTAAAATTAGAGAGTTTGACAGTTACAACATCGAAAATCTATCAATACAAAACTTAATGTGATAATGTCTATAGCTGATGGTCAAACTGAGTGGCAAAAACTGTCTCCTACATCAACTAAGGCTAAAATAGGAGACAATCCATTTTGAAGTTTATTTATTCATCCTGCAGGCAGTCGACAGGATTCATGATAGCTGCTTTTATAGTTTGATAAGAAATGATAATGATTGTTAATCCAATAGCCATTGTGATAGGCAGCAGAATCAGAAATACTCCAATATCAGTTCTATAAACAAAGTTTTCGAGCCATTGATTCATCAGATAGTATGCCAGTGGAAGCGAAACGGTAAAGGCAATACCTGCCAATATCAGAAATCTGCTACTGATTAGTAAAAGAATACTTTGTACTGAAGCACCCAATACTTTTCTGATGCCGATTTCTTTAGATTTTGTTTCGATGATAAACCCAACCATCCCAATCAAGCCCAGGCAACTGATCAAAATCGTGATTACTGCAAACACTTTGATGATCGTACCTAACCTTTCTTCCTGCTGATATTGCTCTTCAAACAGCTCATCAACAAATCGATAAAATGGCGAATCCTCCGGTGAGAATCCGGTATAGATCGTTTCAATTTGATTAAGAGTCTCTTTCAGGTTATCGGGATTTAGCTTTAGGCTGATACCTCTGTAATTTTCTCTGTTGATTAAAACCATTGGCACGATTGGACTATGAAGTGACTCAAAGTGGAAGTCGGCCATCACGCCGATAATCCTGCCTTCTGTTGGTCCGTAACCTATTTTGAAGCCTACTGCTTCGGAAGCATTGCTAAAACCAAAAGATTTTGCAGCTGTTTCATTGATGATGTAATAACCAGTAGTGGTACTGTCTCTACTTAAGATTGTCTGAGTTCCTTCCCGAAAATTTTCGCCTGCGATCAATTCTATCTGATAGGTTTCAAGAAAATGCCGGTCAGCAGAAACTACCGGAAGCCGGAAATTGGTAGCGACAGCGGAATCTCCTTTGAAAATCCTTGATCCCATGCTATCTGCCAGCCTGCCGGTCGGAATTCTAGATGATAGAGAGGCATGGGTGATGTTTGGATTGTTCAACAGTTCATTTCTGAAGGTTTCAGTATTGACATTTCTTGGAAGAGAAAGTCTGAGAATCTGATCTCTTTCATAACCCGGATTCGAATTTCGGATGAATTGCATCTGACTTTCGATCACTCCGATTGCAAAGATCAACGCAATCGTAACAGCATACTGAAAAGTGACCAGCCATGATCTGAAATTCCATTTGCCGGCATTCATAGCCTGTTCACCCTTCAGGGCACTGACGAGGCTTATTTTAGATAGGAAAAAGGCGGGGTATAGTCCGGCGAGTACACCAACACCGATCAAAAGGATCAGCAAAGGCCCGATTAAATACCACTCATCGATTAAATTGAAAGCCAGGTTTTTGTCCATAAAATCATTGAGGAATGGCAATGCCTGAAAAATAAGGATGACGCAAAACGGGAAAGAGATGATGGTGATCAGCGTAGATTCGGTAAGAAACTGCTTTACCAGTGTTGATCTGAAGGCACCAATGACCTTTCTTACTCCTACTTCTTTCATTCTTCTGGAGTAGTGCGAAGTGGCGATGTTCATATAATTGACACATGCTACCAGTAAGAGAAGAATGCCAATGATGCTGAAAATATAAACCTGATCGCTGGAGCCATTGGTTTCATATTCACCCTCCAGATTGGAGTGTAAGTGTATATCCAGCATAGGTTGTAAGCTGAAGTCATAAAAATCCCTTGCTTTAGCGCCACTTGGAAAGCTTCCTATGTATTTATCCCAGAAGATATCATTCATACTGGTTTCCAATTGGGGTAGATTGGCATCTGCGGATACTCGTACATAGGTAAGCCAATTGTAATTTCCACCGACATTGTTGACAGCTTCTTCACCCATGATATTTTCTACAAATCGTATGGGTGCGAGGTAATCGAAGTGAAAGTGTTGCTGGTCGGGCATGTTTTCCATAACACCCGTTACTTTAAATGATGCATCCTGACCGTTTCTTGATAGCTTAACCTGCTTCCCTACTATATTTTCTTCGCGCCAGTTGTTCCCAAATATTTTTACAGCCGTGTTTTCGGTCAGAACAATCGAAAAAATACCATCAAAGGCATTTTCGGCCGTCCCTGTAATGAATTTAAATGAAAAAATATCAAATACATCATTGTCAGCAAAGATGACCTGCTCCCCTCTGAAAGTATTGTCTTGATAGGTAATATCAGGGAAAGCCCAGGGATAGAACCTGGTAGAGTGGGTAATTTCGGCGAAATCTTCCTTCAACCGCCTGGCATGTCCGGCAGATGCAAAAGCCCAGTGCCTACTCAGGCTACCATCCATTGTGTAATTCTTTACCGTTACCCGGTAGGTGTTTTCTGCATGCTCATGATGTCTATCATAACTGAACTCATCGATGACGAACAATGCGATCAGTACGAAAGATGCGATCCCTGTGGATAAACCAATCACATTTATTGCGGTGGCTGCTTTGAACTTCCAGAGGTTCCTCAGCCCGACTTTAAAGTAATTTTTATACATATCTATTTGAGTTTTAAGACTTTCAATTGGGTGTAGACTTTTCATCATTGAAGGCCTGAAAAGCCTGATAATTTGCCAGAAATACCACCAGTTTGTCCATTTTGCCGATTGAGTATTTCGGAAAATTCTGTATTCTTCTGCCAGGTCACCCGATATATCTTCGAAATAGTCCGGATGACAAAACCAGCGAAAAAATTTGCTGACAAGCTGTGGAGGTATCTTGTTGTTGTGGTTCATTTATCAAAGTCAAACGCTACTTTTGGAATTGCAGTCCGCAATAATTCTCTTGCAGACTGAGCGCTGTCCAGGGCGTTTTTGCCATAAGGAGTGACTCTAAAGTACCTTTTGCGCTTCCCGCCCCGAATGGAGGTAGCTTCTCCAAAGTCAGATTCCAGATAGCCTTTTTTTTCCATTCTTCGCAAAGCTGTCTGTAGTGCGCTTACACTTACTTTTCTATCCAGCCTGCTCTCTATTTCATGTCTGATGCTTACACCATATGCCTCATCAAATAAGACCGCAACGGTGAGCAGGACAATTTCTTCAAATTCGCCAAGTTGGTATGCTCTCATAAACAACATTTAATTACTAAATGTAAATTAAATAAATATAATTACTAAATGTAAATATTATACCTGATTTTCTAAAAAGATGAGGTTTTTGCCTGATAATTAGCTATTTACAGGTGTCTGAGATAGGATATTACGATGAATTTGTCCGGGGAAAATACAATAAACAGGGATAGATAGTTGGTGTTTTTTGCAAAGCAACTGTACTTCTTTTGTGATTTCTGATTCAGAATAGCGGGATGAAAAATGCCCCAGAATCAGTTTTTTGATATTGGAATAACTAACCATGTCTATAACTTCTTCCAGTTTACTATGCCTGTTACCGCTGCTTTTTTCTTCGTCGTGCAAAAAGGTAGCCTCATGAATGAGTACATTGGCATTAAAAAACCTGTTACGATCTTCCACGGGAGTATCACCGGAATAGGCCAGTAGGTTAGTTCTTACTTCTTCAGTTAGCTGATCTCTTCCCTGTAATTTAATGAGTTGCTCTATCTGCTTTTGAGGAAGCTGTTGAAATTCCTTTTTCAATTTTCTTTTCACCGAGTACAATTGAAAGCTGAAGCTCTTTTGTACCTGATCGGTAACAGGGACGTGTTCATTTCTTATCACCTCAGCATAGATATTTTCCTTAATCGCAATATGATCACCGTGTTTTGCTGATTTCCAGACAGCTCCACTCATATGCGGATCAAACTTTTCAAAAAATGCTTCCATCGCCGGGAATGAAGCAGAATCTTTAGGGTAATGAATGATGGGAAAACCATCTCTGGCATTTAGCTGGTTAAACTGAAGGAGTCCGGTTATATGATCTCTATCAGCATGACTGATGAGGATGTTTTTAACCTTTCTGCTTTTTTGCAAAAGTCCGGCTGTTACACCATCGCCAGCATCAAAAAGTAAACCGAGCTCTTCTACATAATACCAGGTGGCAAATAGTGCGGTGGAATATCCGGTGATAGTCAGGTTCATTGAAGTGGAATTGTCTTTTGAGGAATATATAATACTTCCTGTTAAATAAAAAAACTGCACCCTTATTTGGTATGCAGTTTTCAAAATGCTTTAGTGATCAGCTATTACTTTTTAACCCATCTGAAAGTTTTGTTAGCGCGACCATTTTGAAGTCTGATCAGGTAGATTCCACTCCTCAGTGGGGAGGTATCTAAAACGTAGTTTGTAGGGTCCTCTCTGGAAATATCAACAGCGACAGACTTACCAGTCAGATCTGAAATCTCAACAGTGCTGATCTCGCTCAGTACAACTCCCTGTAGCCTGACCATGTCATTTCCCGGATTGGGATAGAGGTTTACGCTTTCCAGCAGATCACTGACACTGGATATAACAAGCTCAACTATTTCCGAGTAGGGCGAGTCGCCACTTTCGTTAAATGCCTTTATCCTGAAGAATAGTCTTTCCCCTGAATTGAAATCGTCGTAAACAAAGATACTTTCGTCATTGCTTAATGTTTCGAGAGTTACAAATTCTTCAGCACTCTCAGTGGCTGTTTCTAATACAAATCCCAATCCATTTTCGAGGTTGTCTGTCCAGGTAATTACCAGTAAACCCAGGTTATTCAGGCTAACGCTCAGGTTTTCTGGCGCTGCAGGTACAGTGAGAATTTCCACTACATTGGAATATTCCCCGACTTCACTCCCAAAGACAGGCCGAACCCTAAACTGATAAGTTGATTCGGGTAATAAATCTGATACTATCACCGAAGAAGCACTTTCACCAACATCGGCAATTTTTGTAAATGACAATTCAGCAGCAAGTTTGGCATCCACTTCATATCCGGTAATAGTTTCCGCTGTGTTGAGCACGTCCCAGCTCAATTCTACTTCAGTAGGCCCGGTTGAGTTGACATTAAGTGCCAGTTGCCTCGATACGGATCGGATTTCAAGACCCCATGCATTGAGTGATCCACCATCCTGTGATGCTCCATCACTCACTTCCAGTATCCAGTCTCCCAAAGAGGACTCACCATCAAAGGCGCTTAGTGGGTTTTGTGGTTTGTAAGTAATATTACCCGTGGGCGGACAAGCGATTACCGTATTAAATGACTCATCATCGAAATTGGTCAAAATATTTTCCTCATCATTACAAATCTCACTAAACAAGGTAACTCTTGTACCTGCAGGAGATTGCAAAACAACAGTCAAATCGCTGATGTATGTATGTGAAATATCCAGCCCTTTGAAATTGATGTCATCTACGGTGACGTCTTCACTGATTGTGAGGGTAGAGGTCACGGTATTGGGAACGGCAGGGATTATTTGAAGTCCAAGATTGGTAAGACTTGCAGTGGTGGTTTCAAATGCCTCAGTACGAAACTCACCAGTTGTGAAACCCCCTGTTCCACATTGATTGTTGATCGACACCCGCCAAAAATATCGGACACTTTCGTCCAGTTCAAAGTCTAGGATCAATGAACTTTGGTCAATCTCGTTTTCTGAATAGACAATATTCTGGAAATTCTCATCGGTTGCCAGTTCGAAATTATAGTTATCTGCCAATTCAGAATCTGCCCAGTTAAATTCAAGGAGCGTGGAAACACTGGTTGCATTGTCTTCAGGAAAGATCAGGTCCACACCGCTTGCTGCGCCGTCCAATACTCTAAGTTCTACTTGTTTTGTTTGGTTGCCGGCGGTCGGGGAGCTGGCATTGATGATAACCATAATCGGACTTTGCTGGATTGCAGTAGTATTGCTAATGGTTACTGATGTACTTTGTCCTGCCAGCAGAGAAGCATTTCCAATATCGATATTGACATCATTTCCTAAACCGTCGATCGACAGACTTACTGTTTCGTTGAACCCACCAAATCCGTCAACAAAAACTTCGAATATGGCATTTTCCGGTGTACAAACCTCCAGCGGAATCGGGTTGACTCGTATGGTATAATCTGCCTGAGTAGCCTGAGTGATGGAAAAGTTAGTTGAATTGACATTGAAAAATATGTTATTGACAGCCTCTACTTTAATTCGGGCATTATTCGTGACCACTTCGGGCATTCGAACCTCTGCAAGACCGTCATTTTCAGTAGATTCCAGTAAAACCTGATCAAAGTTTTGACCTCCATCAGTTGATAGTGATATCTTTACATTGGCTACATCGATGTTACCGTCATCAGTACCTGCAACGTTCCACGTCACTTGTTGCGTGCTTCCACCGATATAGGAGGTGCCTGTTGCATCCTGAGATGTGACAGTAAAAGCCTCTCCATCTTCTACATTTATTTTAACGTCACCAGTGACGATACCTCCCCCAAGAGGATTGTTATCTCTCACTACTACCCGGAAATTCATTTCTCTTTCGATGCTGGGTAATTGTTCTCCGAAAATAGTCGTGCCATTGATAATATTTTGCAGTCTGGGAAAGATTCTGAAACTATCGGAAGTTGGCGTAAAAGCTCTAAACAGTGGCGCATTTCCTACTGGGTTGTCAGGCGATCCTCCTGGCCCCAAATCGAATTGTTCCCAGGAATAAGTGAGGTCATCATTATTGACATCACTGCCCTGAGCAGCTAACATGAAAGGAGTATTGACGGGGATTGTATATACTGTCTCGTCAACGATGACCGTAGGAGGGGTATTACCTGATGGAGAAATCGTAGCACAACTATTACCAGCACCGACGGTGCTAAATGCGATTATTTCTTCCAGTGAGATAGCGTGGAAAAACGCATCACTATTATTCTGAAGGTTATCACTTCCACAAATACCGGCATATGCCTGTATAGTAGAACCTGACCCTGGTTCATAGGCTGTACTAGCAACGCGTTGTCCTCCGGAACCGCAAAACCCTTGTGTGCCGTTAAAAGTGTGATTACCCGAAAACTGATGTCCAATTTCATGTGCAACAAAGTCAACATCGAATGCATCTCCTATAGGAGAACCTATTCCCGTTGTTCCTAATGCTTTTCTGCTGGTACAGACAGACCCCAGGGAGGCAACTCCTCCCGATGAAGTGGTAAAGACATGGCCTATGTCATAACTATTCACACCTACTGCATTATTCAATACTGTTGTGTTAGCATTCAGAAAATCTCCCGGATCTGATAGTCCATTGTATGGGTCAGTTGCGGCAGTTAAAAATATTAGTTGGTCATTGTCAGCAATTAATTCCATTGTAATGGCAAGGTCATTTTCGTAAAGTCCGTTTACCCTGTTCATCGTAGTTACCATTGCCGAAAGAACACTTTCCGTTGTGCCTCCGTGAAAGGATGAATAGTTGGAATTAGCGGCAATGGCGATTCTGTATCTCCTCAACTGACTGCCAGACACAGTATTGACTGCATTAGCCCGATTGTTTGCCAGGACTCTTTGTAACCGTACTGATTTTCCTGAATTCGGTAACTCAGGCTCAATGAAGACCGGAAGCTGGTCTTTGCTGTTTTTATATTCTCTGGTATAGTAGGATTTATAATAAGCAGGGTTTGCTCTTTTGTCGGGATCGATGTAAACTATTCCTTTTTCCGTCCTTACAGCGGCATACAATGCTGTGCCGTTGAAATCAACTTTAGCAGAATATCTGCCATCTTTACTGATTCCGTTGAAGGACTTGATCATCGGGAATTTTGCTGCCAGTTCTGGTGCCATTACCTGATTCTTCGAAAGGGTAAACTCTACATTTCTGCCATCAGGAAGTGGCAATTCCAAGACTTGTTGTCCGCCTGATTCCTCCAACACTCGTTTTGCCTTTGTTTCATTGAACTGCAGGGTCCTGTAGATTTCAGAATCAGCAACTTTTCTCTCAGACCTTTGAGTCCATATACCTTCCTGGGCTTGCAGGTAGTTACCCATAAGCAGGACGGAGAAAAGAATCAGTACATATGTAAATTTCATTTTTAAATGTTTTCTATTAATACTTTATCACTCCAGTAGGCTTTAGCTTCAGCAGGGATGTCTTTTTTGTAAAAGACCAGGTGTGTTTCAGTTTTGTCCCCTGTCGGAGTAATATACCAGGTATCTGTGCTACCCAAAACGATGGCTTGAATGCCGTCATTTTTGTTTTCAATCCTTATTCTAATTGCATCAGATTCTTTACTAACCCCCTGGTAAGTTTGCAGATTAGGATATTTCTCCAGTAATGCCGGACTGACAACTTTAGATTTCCAAATAATGAATTCATTTAATTCACCTGCCGGATTTGGCATCACGATGATACTGCCTTGTGGCTTACCATCTCCACAGGTACTGAGCTTGTCGATAAGCATTTTCTTATCCAGATCGTACTGCGAAAAGTTGGTTAACACGTATTCATTTTTAATCACTTCATTCTTGCTATTTACCCACATAGCAGAATCTACCTTTTGGCTTTTACATGCTAAAAATGTAGAGAATATAAGGAACAGTATAATTTTTCTCATAACCATGAAAACTCAAGGTAATAATTTTTACAGACACCAACGAAAAAACCCTACTGGAATTTGCAGTCAGTAGGGTACGTATTGATCAGTGAAATGTCTTACTACATTGAAGGTGATTACGAAAGGTTTAATTTGTGAATTTTTGATTTAAAGCATTAGTCGATTTTTACGTCTAATTCATAATTAATATGAGACTACAAAATTCAATCATTTAAATATCGAAAATTGCTCAATAAACAACTGAACGTGATAATGTCTATTATAAAATTATCGAAAGATAAATAGTATTAAATAGGGACGTTCACATGTCTTTCGGCGTGATAAGAAGATCTTACCAACGGTCCCGACTCAACGTATTTTAAACCTCTTCTCAGGCCTTCTTCCTTATATTTTTCAAATTGATCAGGATGAATGAATTCAGCAACTTCTATATGCATTTTGGTAGGCTGCAGATACTGGCCTAATGTTAATATGTCAAGTCCGTGTTCTACCAGGTCATCCATCGCTTTATGAACTTCATCAGGGGTTTCTCCCAGTCCCAGCATAATTCCTGATTTTGTTCTCTTTCCTTCTGCTTTGGTAAGCTTTGTCTGCTCAAGGCTTCTGTTATATTTAGCCTGAGGCCTAACTCTTCTGTAAAGCCTTTCCACAGTTTCCATATTGTGAGAAACGACCTCCTGACCTCCTGAGATCATTCTATATAATGCGTCCCAGTTACCTTTCACATCCGGAATCAACGTTTCTATAGTTGTTTTTGGCGAAAGCTCTTTTGTTTTGACCACAGTCTGATACCAGATTTCAGCCCCTCTGTCTTTTAGTTCGTCTCTATTTACGGAAGTAAGCACTGCATGCTTTACGCCCATAGTTTTAATAGCTTCCGCGACACGCTGCGGTTCATTTTCGTCGTATTCCGGTGGTCTTCCAGTCGCTACTGCGCAGAAACTGCAGCTTCTGGTACATACGTTCCCTAAAATCATGAAGGTGGCGGTTCCTGCTCCCCAGCACTCACCCATATTCGGACAATTGCCACTTTCACAGATTGTATGCAGCTTGTTTTCATCTACAATTTTCCTGACTTTGGCATATTCCTTCCCTACTGGTAATTTTACCCTTAACCAATTAGGCTTACTGATCTTACTTTTGGGTTTCTCCCCTCCAACTACCGGTAACTCTATCATGATATTCTATTGAATGTTACGAGATGCAAAATTAATTCAGACTAGTGTCAACTACTAGTTTCAATGTCCTATTTTCTTGAACCCCAATACAATGTAAAGAAAGCTGAAGTAAATATCGCATTATTTTCCTGGGTAGGTACGATGATAATTTCTTTGTGGTATCCTTCCAGCAGTAAACCAACTTCCAAACCAGCGACATTGTTTTTGAATGTACCGAATTCGAAATTTACAAATCCCTTCAGGTTCGCGCCGATGGCCATTTGTGAATCACCAAGACCCTGAAAAAGTCTGCCGGCGCCTAGTATGTTGCCGAATGCATGCACATCGGGATCGAAAGCCACATAGTTTTGAGGGTCAGTGTACTGAATGAAGTAGGGCGTGATTAGCCCGATGCTGGGACCAATTGTTGCCCCGGTACTGATTTGTACACCCTGCTGCGGTGCTTTTCTAAAGAGAATTCTTTCCCTGCCATATTGGAACCGAATGCTGTAAAGATAATTTTGCTTACCCCAAATGAATCTGCTTGCCCTGTTGTAGGACAATTCCTGTGGGTGTTTGACGTTGCTGAGCTCCAGGGAATAGATTTCATACACTTTTTCGGATCTTGCCAGACCCAGCTTCAGCATAATACCTCCTATCACACCACCATTCGTGTTTTTATTGATCCCCCAGGTTACCTCCTTCTTGTATTCGTAATCTCCCTCCTGAAATTGGGCGAAAGCAGACCCACTGATCAACAGCATTGAAAGGATCAATAATAGTAAAATGTTGGTTTTTGAAATCAATATATTCATTCCCATTACGCCTTTATAACAATGTATTTCCATATTAGGTTCTAAACTCTTGGGACAATAGCAATTTACAATCGAATTGTTTGCCATCCAACTTAGCCTTTCTGAAAAGAATTTTTATTATTTCAGCACAAAAATCATGCCTTCACTCTTGCATCCAGCTCTTCGTAGGTAATTCCTGTATGAGATTCGTCGTAAATAGCTTTTTCGTTTTCTACGACAATTACCTGAGGCGACTGATGTGTTACACCAAATTGTTCAGCAACAGCATTTGACACTTCCCGATATCTGATCAGGTCAAGAAAAAATATAGCTGTATCTGTATGAGTACTGGCATCCCAGGAGCCTTCCAGCCTGGATAAGGCCATCGAACTGATTGGACACCTTGTACTGTGTTTAAAAATAATGACTTTCTGATCGGTAGAAAGCTTTTTAATATCTGCTATTTGTTGTGCGCTGGTTAACTCCTGCCAATTGATGTTACTCATACCAAAGACCCTTTTCTTTTTTGTCGAATTTAAGCTTTT
>JBCBHL010000086.1:0-22006 GCA_038525605.1 Bacteroidota bacterium | reverse complement strand
AGCAATTTGAAACCTCACTTGACCAGCCTGTGGGGAATATTTCTGTAATTCCAGAAGCAGAAAAGGTTAATTTGCTGGAAGTTTTCAATGATACAACAGTCGGTTTTTCTAAAGGTAAGACAGTAGTTGATTTATTTGAGGAACAAGCAGCGAATAATCCTGAATCTATCGCTGCGGTTGATGGTGAAAAAAAGATTACCTATAAGGAGCTGGATGACCGGTCTAACCAGCTGGCGCATTACCTGGCACGTCAGGGCGTTAATGCTGATCATTTGGTCGGGATATGCCTGGATCGTGGTTTAGAAATGGTGGTTGGCATTTTAGGTATTTTAAAAGCCGGGGGGGCTTATTTACCGATAGATCCGGAGTATCCTGAAAAGCGAATAGCTTATATGTTAACTGATTCCTCAGTTGAGTTGGTACTATGTACTGATTCAAGTCGTTCAGTACTAGATGTCCATCAAGGTTTTTCTGCTTTTCACCTAGACAGTTCCTGGGAGTCTGTTGCACAACACCCAAAACAAAGGTTTGACAGAGTAACTTCCATCAAAGATCTTGTCTATGTGATGTATACTTCAGGAAGTACTGGAAATCCTAAAGGTGTCATGCTGCCTCAAAAGGCCATGTTCAATCTGATATCCTTTTATCACCAGCTTGAGATTTCATGTCAGAATGTAGGTCAGTTTACCAGCATGAGTTTTGACGTATCTTTTCTGGAAATATTCTTTACAATAACGCAGGGTGGAACGTTGCATATTATTCCGTCCGCATTAAAAAGTGACCTTAATGGATTGGTTTCATTGATCAAAGATCGCGGAATTGAGACCTTATTTCTTCCAACTTCATTTTTCCATTTAATTGGATCAGAAAAAATGTTGGAGCAGTTAACACCTGTCGATCACATAGTGGTAGCAGGAGAACAGTTAAGGTTGTCGCAACCTGTAAAAGAAGGTTTACATAAGATAGGTGCTACCTTGCACAATCACTATGGACCTACCGAGGCGCATGTTGTAACTACCAAGCAGGTTGACTACAATGTCGAAAATATCAGAGAAGAATTAGTTTCTATCGGAAAGCCAATTGCCAACACGCAAATTCATATCCTTAATGATAATTTGGATTTGGTTCCGGAGGGAATCGTCGGCGAACTATGCATTGGAGGAGCCAATGTTGCAAGAGGTTATTGGAATAAAGAACAACTCACAAAAGAGAAGTTTGTATTAGACCCGTTCCGGAATGAAGGCCGCTTATACAGAACCGGTGATTTAGCCAGGTGGATGTCCGATGGTAACATAGAGTTTATTGGCAGGAAGGATGACCAGGTAAAAGTTCGGGGATATCGCATTGAGCTGGGAGAGATAGAAAATGCTTTATCTCAGCTGGAAGGAGTGAACCAGTGTTGTGTATTAGCAAAAGCTGATAGCAACGGTAACAATCGTTTGGTAGGTTATGTAGTGATGGAAGGCCGCCTGGAAGGCCGTCAGGATGGAACCCAGACAGATGAGCTTGACAAAACCTGGAAGGAATCCTTGCATGAATCACTTGGGGAGGTTTTACCAGACTATATGATTCCTCAGCTATGGGTTGCTGTCGAGGAGATGCGATTGACGTCAAACGGAAAGTTGGACAAAAATGCACTACCTGATTTGGATATTTCTGCCCTATCAAGTGTGAATTACGTTGCGCCAAGATCTGAAATAGAAGAGCAGCTGGCAAATATATGGCAGGAACTGCTTGGTGCTGAAAAAGTGGGTGTGTATGACAACTTCTTTGAATTAGGTGGCCACAGTCTTTCAGCCACACGGCTAGTCGCTACAATTCGCAAGGTAATGGAAATAGAAATTACCATCCGGGATGTGTTCAATTATGCCACAATTGAGGCTTTAGGAAATCATCTGGCAGCTCAAAGCAAAGGAAGAACTCTTCCTAAAGTAACTGTGATCAACCCAAGGTCTGAGCAAATTCCGCTAACTTTTAGTCAGGAAAGATTATGGTTTTTAGATCAACTTCAAGGTACTGTAGAGTATCATATGCCTTTTGCATTCCGGCTATCCGGAAATCTTGATAAAGAAGCATTATTCCTGAGCCTTAAAGAGGTTTTAAGCCGTCATGAAATATTACGTACAGTAATTTACTCTAATGATGGAGTAGGATATCAGCAGGTTTTACCAGTAGACGACTGGAAAATGTCTTTCAGAGATTTCACTGCTGATAAGTCTCTATTAAATGATGATTTGGAGAGGTTTTTATCAACGCCATTTGATTTGAGTACTGATTATATGTTTCGGGCTCAGATCTACAAATTGGACGAAGATGAATATGTTTTTGCAGGGACTCTACATCACATTTCCAGCGATGGTTGGTCACAAGCAATACTGATTGGAGAGTTTGTTGAGCTGTACAATGCACGTGTTTCTGGAGGGAAAGCAAATTTACCACAGCTCTCCTTGCAATATGCGGATTATGCCGTCTGGCAGCGCAATTACCTTGAAGGGGAGTTCATTGACCAGCAAATATCTTACTGGGAGGAGAAATTAGCTAATGTTAGCCCTTTGCAGATACCAACAGATTACAAGCGTCCTGTGGTTCAGAGTTTTGCCGGAGAGACTGTTACTTTTGAATTAAATACTGGCTTAAGTGAAGCTATTAGTTATATCAGTCAGAAAGAAGGGGTTACTGTATTTATGACGCTTCTTGCTGCCTTTAAGCTATTAATGAGCAGAAATAGTGGTCAGGATGATATTTGTATTGGTACGCCTATTGCAAGACGAACCCAGAAGGATCTGGAAGGATTGATTGGTTTCTTTGTCAATACCCTGGCGCTTAGAACGCAGGTAAACAAAAGTGATTCTTTTCAAGACTTACTGCAAGCTGTTAAACAAACTACTCTAAATGCATATGACCATCAGCAGACTCCTTTTGAGAAAGTGGTAGAACGTGTTGTGAAGACGCGCGATATGAGCATCAGTCCTCTGTTCCAGGTAATGTTTGCATTGCAGAATGCAACAGATCCAACAGAGATCGAGTTGGATGGTCTTGTACTTTCAGAATATGGAAATCAGGAATCAAATACAGCAAAATTTGACCTGACAATCACGATAAATGAGACTGATAGTTGCTTTGCCGTGGAGTTTAACTATTGCACAGACTTATTCAAAGAGGCAACAATTCATAGAATGTTTGTTCATTATCAGGAGTTGTTATCAGCAATTGTAGCTAATCCCTCATCGCAGATTAGTGATTTGTCAATGATTGGAGAGGCTGAAAAGTTTCAAATACTGGAGCTCTACAATGAGACCACAGCATCCTACCCGTCCAATCAGACTATCGTTGATCTATTTGAAAGGCAAGTTGAAAATACACCCGATACTACAGCTGTTATTTATGAAGGTGAATCATTGAGTTACAAACAGTTGAATGAGCGTTCAAATCAACTGGCACATTATTTATTAAGCAAGAATCCAGAACCTAATGCTTTAATCGGTATTTGTATAGATCGAAGTATTGATATGGTGGTTGCCATCCTGGGAGTTCTGAAGTCAGGAGGGGTATTTATTCCAATTGATCCGGAGTATCCGCAATCGCGAATTGATTATGTAATCGAAGATTCTGGAGTTCAGGTATTGCTAAGTTCTTCAGGATTTTCTGACAGATTATCAATCAGTAAGGAGTTAGATGTAGTTTTATTAGACAGCGATTGGGATCAGAAAATTGGAATTCAACCTTCAAAAAACCTGAAAAGAGTTTCTTCACCAGAGCATTTGGCTTATGTGATCTATACCTCTGGTAGTACAGGAAAACCAAAGGGAGTACCGATTTCTCACTCCAGCTTACTGAATTTCCAATTGGCGATGATCGACCGGTTGGCTATGAAAGACCTGGAAGTTTTTCTTTCAGTGACAACTTATACTTTCGACATTTTTTACCTGGAATTGTTCGCTCCATTGCTGGTAGGCGCCAGGGTAATAGTGTTAGATTCTATGAGTATCAAAGATGGTGATAAGTTGCAAAATGCAATTGAAAGGTACCGGCCTGATTTCATGCAAGCTACACCTTCTACCTGGCAAATGTTAGTTGATAATGGCTGGGAAAACAAGGAAAAGGTTACTGTTTTAACTGGTGGAGAGGCAATCAAGGAATCTTTGAAAGATAGTCTGACATCTAGCAGTGATGTCGTTTGGAATCTGTATGGACCTACTGAAGCTACGATTTGGGTGACAGCTCAGCAATTGAAAAAATCAGAAAGTGTCAGTATTGGAAGTGCCATCAATAATGTACAACTCTACATATTAGATAATACTAATGCAGTGGTACCGATTGGAGTTGCCGGTGAATTATGCATCGGTGGCGTGCAGATCGCGGAGGGATATTTAAATAGGGAGTCTTTATCTAAGGAGAAATTTATTAATCATCCATTTAAGGAAGGTGAGCGTCTCTATAAAACCGGAGATTTGGCTCGTTGGTTAGCAGATGGCAATATTGATTTGATTGGCCGAACTGATAGTCAGGTGAAGATACGGGGCTATCGTATCGAGTTGGGTGAAATTGAGAACGCTTTATCCTTACTTGAAGGAATCAGGCAATCCTGCGTCATAGCCGGTGAGGACCAAAACGGCCTTAAAAGACTGATTGGATATGTGGTATGGGAAGGTCACCCGGAAGAGAATCTAAACAAAGAGTACATCCAGGAAAAATTACAGCAAAGGTTACCTGATTATATGGTACCCCGATTATGGGTGGAATTAGAGCAAATGCCACTTACAGCCAATGGAAAGCTGGATCGAAAGGCATTACCAGTATTAGATGATTCCCTATTGTCTGCCAGTGCTTATGTTGCCCCAGGAACGGAATTAGAAACACAGCTGGTGGGAATCTGGCAAGGTCTGTTAGGCATAGCGCAAATCGGGATTTATGATAATTTCTTTGAATTAGGAGGTCATAGTTTATTGGCTACCCGATTAGTCTCTATGATCCGAAAGGAGTTGGAGTTAGAAATAACAGTTCGGGATCTTTTCACGCATTCGAATATTGACAGGCTGGCAAACCATCTATCAACACGTCGAAAGGGTGCAATATTACCTGCTGTAATATACATTGATGAAAAACCAGATAAGATTCCGCTTTCTTTTAGTCAGGAACGTTTGTGGTTCATGGATCAGCTGCAGGGCAGTCTGGAATATCATTTACCCTTTGCTTTCAGGCTTTCAGGAAATTTGGATAAACAAGCGCTAACCTCAAGTCTTCAACAGGTCGTAAATCGCCACGAAGTACTGCGAACAGTTATCTATTCTGCCGAAGGTGTTGGATATCAAAAGTTACTTTCTGCCAATAACTGGGAATTAGCATATCAGGATTTGACAAAAGAGGGCTTTATTTCAAGCGAAGAGTTAAGTGCTTTTTTATCTGCACCATTCGATTTAAGTAGTGATTTCATGTTCCGTGCATGCCTTTATCAGTTAGGAAAAGGCGAATTCGTTTTAGCAGGAGTGTTTCATCACATTTCCAGTGACGGATGGTCGCGCGGTATTTTAACCAAAGAGTTTACGCAAATCTATGAAGCTCATGTTTCAGGTAACCCTCTGGAGCTGCCACCTTTGACCCTGCAATATCAGGATTATGCCTTATGGCAAAGAGCTCATTTGGAAGGTGCAATTGTAGACAAGGAACTGGCTTATTGGGAAGATGCGCTACAGGGGGTAAGTGCATTGCAGTTACCTACCGATTATACTCGTCCTTCCGTTCAAAGTGTATCAGGAAATACCATCTCTTTTGAACTGAATAATATAGTAAGTGCAGGTATCAATGAATTAAGTCAAAAAGAGGGAGTCACGGTCTTTATGACGCTGTTAACCGCTTTTAAGGTTTTAATGAGCAGATATAGTGGTCAAGAGGATATCTGCATTGGAACTCCAATTGCCAATCGGACACAGAACGAGCTTGAAGAAATGATTGGTTTCTTTGTGAATACGCTTGCACTCAGGACTCAGGTAACAGGAAGTAATTCTTTCCTTGATTTGTTACAAGCTGTTAAGCAGACAACACTTCAGGCCTATGATCATCAACAGGTTCCGTTTGAAAGAGTGGTCGAAAGAGTAGTGAAGACCAGAGATCAAAGCATGAGTCCATTGTTCCAGGTATTATTTGCATTACAAAATACACCCGATTCCGGTCAGGTTGAACTGGATGGCCTAACAATATCAGCATATGAACAGCAATTCGGTAATGCTGCAAAATTTGATATGGCTGTAACCGTAGAGGAGAGCGGAACAGAATCCGAAATCAGGTATTCTCTGGATGTCAATTACTGCACAGACCTGTTTAAAGAAGAAACGATTCGAAGGATGATTGCTCATTATCAGGCACTTCTGGAAGCTATTCTGGATTCACCATCCTCACAAATTGGTTTGATATCCTTCCTCAACAAGGAAGAAAAGTACCAGCTCCTGGATATGTTTAATGATACTGCAGTTGAGTATCCCATCAAAGGAACGATTGTCGACTTATTTGAAGATCAGGTGCAAAAGACTCCGGATGCCACAGCCTTGATATTTGCGGAAGAATCGATCTCATACAAAGAATTGGATGCAAGGGCCAACCAGGTGGCGCATCAATTAACTGAAAAAGGAGTAACTGCTGAAGAATTGATTGGTGTTTGCTTAGATAGAGGTTCTGATTTGATTATCAGTATTTTAGGTGTGCTGAAAGCAGGCGGCGCTTATGTTCCCATAGATCCGGCTTATCCTCAGGATAGGGTACAATATATTGTCAAGGATGCTGGACTAAGAGTTCTCGTGAGTAAAGCTGAGATTCTGGATCAGATTTCTGATTCTAAGATAAAAGATGTCATTTTATTAGATGCTGATTCAGATTCAATAGCGGCAAAGCCAACAACCTCATTAAACGTAAATCTTTCTGTAGATGATCTGGCCTATGTGATTTACACTTCCGGGAGTACCGGGAAGCCAAAAGGTGTATTGATAGAACATAGCGGTATCTGCAATACCATTCAGGGACAAATTTCCTTATTTGGTCTTTCAGGTCAGGACAATTGTCTTCAGTTTGCAAGTCCTTCATTTGATGCTTCTGTGTGGGAGTCTTTCCTTTCATTGTTATCAGGAGCAACACTATGCATCATTGATGAAGAAGCCAAATACGATACAGACTACTTTGCGAAATATATCGATGAAAAAGCAATTTCCTTTGCGACATTACCGCCCGCATTCTTCCGGCTTTTGGATGTTACGAAGTTATCAGGTATTCAAACCCTTGTGACAGCAGGTGAAGAAGCACCGCTGGAAAATGCGAGATTGTTTTCAAAGACCGGGAATTATTTCAATGCCTACGGTCCTACTGAGACAAGTATTTGTGCAACCATATACAATGGAGACTTTAACAGTTCCGTTCCAATTGGCTTGCCTGTTGCTAATGCGACCGCTTTTATTCTGAATTCAGATTTGGCGCTTGTTCCCATTGGTGCAGTTGGAGAGTTATGTGTAGGTGGTGCAGGTTTAGCGCGTGGTTACCTACACAGAGAAGCCTTAACAGCTGAAAGGTTTATCGATCACCCATTTAAATCTGGTGAGCGATTATATAGAACAGGAGACCTGGCTCGCAGGCTACCTGACGGAAACATTGAATTTATAGGAAGGGCTGATGATCAGGTGAAGATTCGCGGTTATCGAATTGAATTAGGGGAGGTAGAGCATGCATTATCCTTGCTTGAAGACGTTCGGCAATCTTGTGTCATTGCCCGTACAGATGAAAATGGCAGTAAGCGATTGATTGCTTACGTAGTGATGGAGGACCGCCTGAATAAGGACGTTTTGCAGACAGAGTTACAGAAACACCTGCCTGAATACATGGTCCCTTCGTTGTGGGTTCAATTAGATGAGATGCCACTGACAACCAATGGGAAACTAGATAGGAAAGCCTTACCTGAGTTGAACATGTCTTCCTTATCAGTTAACCAA
This sequence comes from Bacteroidota bacterium, assembly GCA_038525605.1. Taxonomy (GTDB): domain Bacteria; phylum Bacteroidota; class Bacteroidia; order Cytophagales; family Cyclobacteriaceae; genus JANSWY01. The sequence continues at coordinate 14,036 of JBCBHL010000086.1, read as the reverse complement.
TATGTGGCTCCAACAACGAAAACTGAATTACAATTAGCAGCAATATGGCAGCACTTACTGGGTATTGAAAAAGTAGGTCTCTATGACGATTTCTTCGAATTAGGAGGTCATAGCTTACTAGCTGTTCAATTGATTTCTAAAGTGCAGGAAATAGGTTATAATCTCAGTATTCGGGATATATTTTCAAATCCAACGATTGCATTGCTAAGCACCAGATTATCTGCTGTTGAAGAGGCATACAAAGTTCCTGAAAATGGTATTTTGGCAGGTTGCTCTTATATAACTCCGGGTATGGTTCCACTAATTGGTTTAAACCAGGAGGAATTAGACCGTGTCATGGACCTTGTTCCTGGAGGAGGTCCAAATATTCAGGATATTTACCCTCTCGCACCTTTGCAGGAAGGAATTTATTTCCATTATCAGATGAGTGACCGTACGAAAGGTGATCCCTATGTCATTTCTCATCTTTTATCCTTCACTTCGATGGAGGAGCGATTGAATTTTACTGCAGCATTAGAATTTGTAATCGGTCGTCATGACGTTTTACGTACGTGTGTTTTAAGTGACGGTTTCACGCAACCGATGCAGGTCGTTCTGCGGGAAGTAGACCTGCCATTAGAGGAGTTGTCTTTAGATAGTGAAAAAGATATTCTAGCACAGATACAAAAAGAGACCGCATCTGATAATTTATGGATGGACCTCTCCAGGGCGCCATTGTTACAGGTGAAACTTGCTGATGATATTGCTAATGGAGCTTTTTACCTGATATTGAATTTCCACCATTTGATCATTGATCATCTTGGTTTGGAAAAAGTAGAGAAGGAAGTCAGAAGTTACCTGTCAGGACAATCATCAGCACTTCCCAAACCTGCCTTGTACCGTGATTTTGTGGGACATGCTTTGAATGCTGATAAGATAGCGCAAAGTAAAGAATATTTCAGTGGTATTTTCGGTGAAATAGAATCTCCTACTTATCCATTTAACCTATCTGATACGAAAATTGACGGATCTGCTCAAATGGTAACTTCAAGAGCTAATTTGTCTGCTGAATTGCGCGATGAACTACGAGAAGTATCCGGAAGTTTAAAGGTTAGTCCGGCAGTGTTATTCCATGCTGCTTTTGGTTTGGTGGTAGGCAGGTGTAGTAATTCAGACTATGCGCTGTTTGGATCAGTGCTTTTGGGAAGGCTGCAAGGCAGCAAAGGTTCTGAATCCTCCCTGGGATTATTCATGAATACCTTACCGGTTTTACTAAACCTGAAAGGAGAGATATCAGAATATATCAGTCATACCAGCGAGTACTTACAAGAGCTTTTGAACTATGAACAGACTCCTCTATCAGCTATTCACCAGTTGAGTGGTTTCTCTAATGAAGTTCCGCTTTTTAGCGCCTTGTTAAACTACCGCCATACAACTCCGGGGACCTTATCTGATGGAACCAGTGATTTAGGATTTGAATTGACTTCCGGCGAAGAAAGAACTAATTATCCTTTTATTCTGTCCATTGACGATTTTGGTAATGATTTTGGCTTAGAAGTGAAGCTGTCAGATCAAAGTATTGATCCGTCAGCCGTGATATCCTACATGGAATCATCCTTAAAGCTGATCCTCAAAAACCTGAATGGAGAATTAAAAACGACTGTTGATGAACTTTCTATTGTTTCAGATGAAGAAAGACATCAGTTACTGGATGTATTCAATGACACTTCAGTCAGTTTCCCTGACGGCAAAACAGTCGTTGATTTATTCAGGGAACAAGCTTTAAATATGCCGGATGCGATTGCAGTGTCTGATCTTGAAAATAAGCTGACCTATAAAGAACTGGATGAACGCTCGAATCAGCTGGCACATTACCTGCGTGATCAGGGAGTAAAGGCAGATCATCTGGTAGGTATTTGTCTGGAGCGAGGTTTGGAAATGGTTGTCGGTATTTTAGGGATTCTAAAGTCCGGTGGAGCTTATTTACCGATAGACCCTGAGTACCCTGAAAAACGGATTGCCTACATGCTAACAGATTCAACTGTTAAGCTTGTTTTGTGTCTCGATTCCAGTCGCCAGGCACTGGCAGCACACGAAGGCTTTTCAGTATTGCCTCTGGACAGTGAATGGAGTACCATTGAACGCTTTTCCAGTGATCAGTTCGAACAGGAAATTACCACTTCAGACCTTGCCTACGTGATGTATACTTCCGGAAGTACAGGCAGACCAAAAGGAGTGATGCTGCCACATAGGTCAATGTTTAACCTGATTTCCTTTTATCATCAGCTGGATATATCCAGCCATCGAGTGGGGCAATTTACTAGTATGAGTTTTGATGTTTCATTCCTGGAGATATTTTTCACCGTTACACAAGGAGGATCATTACACATCATACCTTCATCACTGAAAAGTGATTTTACCGGCTTGGCTTCATTCGTCAATGATCATGAGATTGAAACGGTGTTTCTACCGACATCATTCTTCCATTTCATTGGAGCAGAATCAGTACTGGAAAAATTACATTCCCTGGAACACATTGTAGTGGCTGGTGAACAATTGAGGTTGTCTCAAGTCGCTAAAAAAGGACTGGATAAAATAGGTGCAACCTTACATAACCACTACGGACCTACAGAGGCCCATGTTGTCACCACGAAAAAGGTGGACTATAACGTCAAAAACATTGCTGAAGAATTAGTTTCCATCGGTAAGCCAATTGCCAACACACAAATTTATGTGTTGAATGACGCTAATGGGTTAGTTCCCAAAGGTATAGCTGGTGAGCTGTGTATTGCAGGTAACAACGTTGCAAGAGGTTATTGGAAAAACGAGCAATTAACCAATGAAAAATTTATACCAAATCCATTTAAACCTGAAGGTCTGCTGTATAAAACAGGTGATTTAGCCAGATGGCTACCTGATGGCAATATTGAGTTTATTGGCAGGAAGGACGATCAGGTCAAAATCCGTGGATATAGGATCGAGTTAGGTGAGGTTGAGAATGCATTATCTATCCTGCCCGGCGTAAACCAGTGCTGTGTTTTAGCTAAAGCAGATAGCAGTGGAAACTATCGTTTAGTCGCCTATGTAAAGCTGCAAGAGTCTAATCCAACGGAAGCCTGGAAGGAAACAATGCAAGGTTTGCTAAGAGAGTCTTTACCGGAGCACATGGTGCCACAGTTGTGGGTATCACTGGATGAGATACACTTAACATCCAACGGTAAACTGGATAAAAAAGCGCTTCCCGATTTGGATAATTCAACCTTGTCAACAAAGGAATATCTGGCTCCAAGAACGGAAATGGAAGAGCAATTAGTCAGGATCTGGCAGGATTTATTAGGTGTTGAAAAAGTAGGTGTTTATGACAATTTCTTCGAATTGGGAGGACATAGTCTGTTGGCAACCCGATTGGTAGCCACGATCGTCAAGGATCTGGAAGTAGACATCATGATTAAGGACATATTCAGCTTTGTCAATATTGACGAGCTGGCCGCATATCTGGAATATAAGAAGGTAAAAGAGCAGGAAAATTCAGAGACTGTTTATAAAAAAACAATCAAACTATAATGAGTAAGGCATTAAATATTATCAAAAAGGCACAGCAACAAGGTGTCAAATTAGAATTAGAGGATGGTTCTTTGGTAGTAAAGTCGGAGAATGAGGAGATAGATGATGCTTTACTCTTTGATTTAAAGCGAAATAAGGAACTCATAGTTGAATACCTGAGTAAGTACGATCAGGCTGATCCTTCTTACCAGCGACTGAGCAAAGATGCCATCAAACCATTTGACAGAGAAGAAGTGCAAAAAGTACCGCTGTCCTTTAGTCAGGAAAGATTATGGTTTCTGGATCAGTTGCAGGGGAGTGTGGAATATCACCTTCCTTTTGCCTTAAGGCTATCAGGAGAGTTAAATAAGCCAGCACTGATATCAAGCCTTAGGGAGGTTGTCAATCGTCATGAAGTACTAAGAACGATTATCTATTCAGAAGAAGGAATTGGCTATCAAAAGATACTGAATGCCGACAAATGGGATTTGACATTCAAAGATCTGAAAGCTGATTCTGCCAATTTCAATGAAGATCTAAAGTCATTTCTGTCAGCTCCTTTTGATTTAGGGTCAGATTATATGTTTCGATCGTGTTTATACGATTTAGAAGTGACGGAAGATGGCGTGAAAGAGTATGTATTGGCGGGTGTGTTCCATCATATTTCGAGTGACGGCTGGTCGCAGGGTATTTTGATAAGTGAGTTTATGGAGCTTTACCATGCGAATGTGTCAGGAAGAGCGGCAAGTCTGTCTTCATTGCCATTGCAATATGCTGATTATGCTGTCTGGCAGCGTACAAATCTCGAAGGGACTGTCATCGAAAGAGAATTAAATTATTGGCAGGAGACGCTTGATGGAGTCAATACTTTGCAGTTGCCTACGGATTTTGTTCGTCCTGCTGAACAGAGTTTTGCGGGTGCAACAACCTCTTTCGAACTGAGCAACCAGTTGTTCTCAGGAGTGCAATCTTTGACACAAAGTGAAGGTACTACTGTCTTTATGACGTTATTGACCGCATTTAAAGTGCTTTTGAGTCGCTACAGCGGTCAGGAAGATATTTGCGTTGGAACTCCGGTCGCCAATCGTATTCAGAAGGAAATGGAAGGAATGATCGGTTGCTTCGTCAACACACTGGCACTTCGCTCACAGGTGAATGAAGAAAGTACATTTCTGGAGTTGTTACAGGAGGTCAAACGAACTACGCTTTCTGCTTACGATCATCAGCAGGTGCCATTTGAGAAGGTGGTACAACGTGTAGTGAAAACACGGGATATGAGTAATAGCCCTGTATTTCAGGTCATGTTTATTTTACAAAACACACCTGGTTCCAATGCAATTGAAATGGATGGACTGACCTTATCAGAATATGAGGATCAGGAATCAGGAACTTCAAAATTTGACATCACTTTCACAGTAAATGAAACGGATAGCGGTGCTTCTGTAGACATTAACTATTGCACAGATCTTTTCAGGGAAGAAACCATCCACAGGATATTTGCTCATTTCAAGGAGCTATTGAAAGCTGTCTTAGCGGCTCCATCCAGACCATTGTGCAAGCTGTCGATGTTGAAGGAAGAGGAAAAACATCAGTTACTGGTCGAATTCAACGACACAGCCGCGCCTTATCCGGAGCGTAAAACAGTTGTTGATTTAATTGAAGAACAAACAGCCAAAACACCAGACGCTGTAGCTGTGACCTTTGGCAATGAGACTTTGACTTACAAGCAGCTAAATGAACGTTCCAATCAACTGGCAAACTATCTGGTGAGCAAAGGTGTGACGAATGATGGTTTAGTGGCCATTTGTTTAGACAGAAGTCCGATAATGTTGGTGGCTATTCTGGGAACACTGAAGTCAGGTGGTGCTTTTATACCGATTGATCCTGAATTTCCACAGTCCAGAATTGATTATATGCTGGAAGATTCAGGAGCGAAAGTAATGCTTAGTAGCAGAGACCTTGCTGAGAAATTTGCTGATCAAGAGCAGCTTGATGTCATTTCCCTGGATCAGGGCTGGAACGAACAGATCGGGAATCTACCGATTGAAGACCTTAATGTAGGGGTATCATCTGAGCATCTGGCTTATGTAATTTATACTTCCGGAAGTACTGGAAAACCAAAAGGGGTTCCGATTGCTCATGCCAGCCTGTTTAATTTCCTTTTGGCAGTATTGGATCGATTGGAAATGAAGAAACTGGAAGTTTTTCTTTCGGTTACCACGTACACTTTTGATATTTTTTACCTGGAACTATTTACACCATTGCTGACCGGCGCAAAATTGATTGTACTGGATTCAATGAGTATTAAGGATGGTCAGAAATTACAAGATGCAATAGCCACACATCAACCTGATTTCATGCAAGCTACCCCTTCTACCTGGCAGATGTTGGTAGATAACGGCTGGCAAAACAGGGAAGGAGTCACTGTTTTAACAGGAGGCGAGGCAATTAATGAATCTCTGAAAAACAGCCTTACCGGGATTAGCGATACCGTCTGGAATTTATATGGGCCTACAGAGGCAACAATTTGGGTTACCGCTCAACAGCTAAGGAGAACAGAAAGAGTCAATATAGGTAAACCCATTAATAACGTTCAGCTATTCATTTTAGACTGGCATGATGCTATTCTGCCAATTGGAGTGGCTGGAGAGTTATGTATCGGCGGTATTCAGGTTTCTGATGGATATTTAAACAGGGAAGAATTAACCAGGGAGAAGTTTATCGCTCATCCCTTCGAAAGTGGCAAGCGTCTTTACAAAACAGGCGATTTGGCCAGAAGATTACCTGATGGTAGCATCGAGCTGATAGGCAGGATGGATAGTCAGGTAAAGGTTCGTGGCTATCGAATTGAGCTTGGAGAGATTGAAAATAACCTCTCTCTAATTGAAGGAGTGCAGGAGGCTTGTGTAATGGCGAGCGAAGATGAGAGCGGTACCAATCGATTGATTGGATATATTGTGACAGCTGATGAAATCAATACAACCACTTGGAAGGAGGATATGCAGTCGCAGTTATTGAAAAGTTTACCGGAGTACATGGTTCCCAAACTGTGGGTTTTCATGGAGGAAATGCCACGGACAGCTAATGGAAAATTAGACAGAAAAGCATTACCTGATTTAGACAGTACTGCATTGTCAGCAAAGGAATATGTGGCGCCAAGAAATCAGTTGGAAACACAGCTGGTAAACATATGGCAGGATTTACTGGGTGTAAAACAGATTGGTGTTTATGACAATTTCTTCGAATTAGGTGGTCATAGTTTATTAGCTACGAGATTAGTTGCTACAATTCGTGACGAAACAGCCGTTGAATTAACGGTTCGGGATGTTTTTACCTATACAGACATCAATAGTTTAGGATCATATCTGAGTCAACAGCAGCATGGTACACTTTTACCACGAATTGAAAGAGTAGCTGAAAGACCAGACTATATTCCCTTATCATTTAGTCAGGAACGTTTATGGTTCATAGATCAGTTGCAGGGAAGCCTGGAATATCATATGCCCTTTGCCCTCAGGATTTCAGGTGATTTGGATATCGACGCCTTGACTAAGAGTCTGCAAGGTGTTGTCGATCGTCATCAGGTGCTGAGAACGGTTATTTACTCAGCTGATGGAGTTGGCTATCAGAAGTTACTATCAGCTGATCACTGGGAATTGTCTCAAAAAGATCTATCCAATGACAAAACGTTGTTGGGAGAAGATTCCAAATCATTCCTATTGCAACCATTTGATCTGAGTGCTGACTTTATGTTCCGTTCCAGATTATATTATCTTGGAACAAATACAAAAGGTGATCATGAATATGTATTAGCAGGAGTGTTTCATCATATTTCCAGTGATGGTTGGTCGCAGGGTATTTTGGTCAGGGAATTTTTACAGCTTTATAGTACTCATGTAGCCGGACAAAAATTCAATTCATCTGATTTACCACTTCAATATGCTGATTATGCCCTTTGGCAAAGAAATCACCTGGAGGGTGTCGTTTTAGAAAATCAATTAGCCTACTGGGAGAATAAGCTTGAGGGTGTGAGTGCCTTACAGCTACCAACAGATCATGCCAGACCTGCTATTCAAAGCGTTGCAGGTTCTACGATCTCCTTTGAACTTAACAAGGCAATAACTACTGAAGTTAACGAACTGAGTCAGAAGGAAGGAGTTACTCCTTTTATGACATTATTGGCCACTTTTAAAGTGCTGATGAGCAAATACAGCGGTCAGGAAGATATCTGCCTGGGAACACCAATTGCCAACCGTACCCAGAAAGAGCTTGAGGAAATGATAGGCTTCTTCGTAAACACTTTGGCACTGCGTACGCAGGTGCACAGAGAGAGTTCTTTCCTGGAATTGCTGCAATCAGTGAAGCAGACTACTTTAGATGCCTATGATCACCAGCAAGTACCTTTTGAAAAGGTTGTAGAGCGTGTTGTGAAGACACGCGATATGAGTAGAAGCCCATTATTCCAGGTAATGTTTGTATTGCAGAATACACCTGAATCTACTCAGATCGAGATGGATGGACTGACGATTTCTGATTATGAAGCGGACGATCAGGTAACATCCAAATTTGATCTCACCATTCACATAGAAGAGCACAGTAAAGATTCCAATGCTGGTTTAACAGTTGACATTAGTTACTGCACGGATCTTTATAATGAGTCAACTATCAGAAGGCTTTTTGCTCATTATCAGGAGCTTATAGAAGCTGTTGTTGCTACACCTTCTAAGCAGATTGGCGAATTGCCGATCATTCGACGAGAAGAGAAAAGGCAGTTACTGGAAGTGTTTAATGATACTGATATGAGTTATCCTTCGGATAAATCAGTCGTTGATTTGTTCGAATTACAGGTTGCCAAAACACCTGAAGCTACTGCTGTGGTCTGTGAAAAGGTATCGCTCACTTATCAGGAGTTAGATGAACGTTCCAATCAGCTGGCACATTTCCTGAAGGGAAAAGGAGTCATTGCCGAGGAAATGATAGGTATTTGCCTGGAGCGAAGTGCGGAAATGATCATTGGAATTTTAGGAATACTGAAAGCAGGAGGTGCCTATGTACCAATCGATCCTGCTTATCCTGATAGCAGAATTAATTTTATGATCAAAGACGCTGCAATCCGTCGATTTTTGACCAAAAATGACGTTGTTCAGCATATTGCTAGCCTGGAGCTGGCTGAGGATGGCCTGATTTTATTAGATGAAAGTACAACGCAATTGAAGGATATCCCTGTCTCTTCAGCAGCAGTAAACTTGTCTGCGAATCAACTGGCTTATGTAATTTATACTTCCGGAAGTACAGGCCAGCCCAAGGGTGTTCAGGTAGAACATCGTAGCATCGTCAGTTTAGCATCGAGTTGCGACTATGTAAGACTCAACAGCGAAACAACCTGGCTATCAACAGGATCAATTTCCTTTGATGCCACAACGATCGAATACTGGGGTACCCTGTTAAATGGTGGACGATTGGTATTGGCTAATAATGATACTTTATTAAATAATGCCAGCCTGAAAGCCCTGATTAGAGAAAAAGATATCAATACTATCTGGATGACCGCTTCCTGGTTTCATCAGGTAGTATCGGACGATTTATCTGTTTTTGAACCCTTAAATTATCTGCTGGTTGGTGGAGATATTGTATTGCCAAACTACACCAATCAAGTCAGGGAACAATATCCGGGACTGACCATTGTCAATGGTTACGGACCTACTGAGAACACTACTTTCTCTACGACTCATCCAATAGAAATTGCTCAGGGTGTTCTTCCAATCGGTAAACCAATCAAAAACAGTTCTGCCTACATCCTGGATGAAAGTATGCAATTACTTCCTGTAGGAGTTGTAGGAGAATTAGTTGTAGGTGGGTCAGGAGTTGCGAGAGGGTATCTGAACAATACCGAATTAACGAATAAAAAATTCTTCGTCAACCCTTTCAAAGCAGGAGACCGATTGTATAAAACCGGTGATCTTGCGAAATGGTTGCCTGATGGCACTATTGAACTTGCAGGAAGAAGTGATGACCAGGTAAAAATCAGTGGTTATCGGATCGAACTTGGAGAGATAGAAAATACTATGTCTCAGTTAACAGAAGTCATTCAATGCTGTGTTTTAGCAAAAGTCAATGAAAACGGGCAGAAGAGGTTAGTTGCCTATGTAGTACTGGAAAATGAGCTTGATAAAGAGGCTATTCAAGCTTCGCTGGGAGAAAACCTTCCGGACTATATGATTCCCCGGTTGTGGATGGTTTTGGACGAGATGCCCTTGACCTCCAATGGGAAAATAGATAAAAAGGCGTTACCTGAACTGGATGGTTCAGCCTTGTCAAGCAATGAATATGTAGCTCCGCGAACAGAACTGGAGACACTGCTGGTCGAAATTTGGCAAGATTTACTAGGTATAGAAAAAATAGGGGTTTATGATAATTTCTTTGAACTTGGCGGCTACAGTTTATTGGCAGTACGGCTAATAGCAAGAATTCAGGAGATCGGTTATGATACCACCATCCGCAATATTTTCACCTATCCAAACATCGCGGAGCTGAGCAGCCAATTATCAGCTGTCACAGATGCCTATCAGATACCTGTCAATGGAATTGAAGAAGGCTGCAAGTACATTACACCTTCCATGGTGACTCTGGTTGATTTAAGTCAGGAAGAGCTGGAAAAGATAATGGATCACGTTTCAGATAGTCAGCATCCCGGAGGGGCAACAAATATCCAGGACATTTACCCTCTTTCGCCACTTCAACAGGGAATCTATTTCAATCATTTGATGAGTGACCGAAAAAATGGAGATCCTTATGTTTTACCAAACCTGATATCTTTTACTTCGGAGCAAAAACGTTCAGAATTTATCGATGGCCTGCGTTTTGTTATCAGACGTCACGATGTATTCCGAACACTTATTTTAAGTGCCGGATTTTCTCAGGCTATCCAGGTGGTTTTAAGAGACATTGATTTGCCGGTTGAAGAACTTACACTTGATACCAGCCGTGAGATATTACCTCAGATAGAAAAAGAGATTGCGCCGGAGAGTTTATGGGTAGATCCGTCCCAGGCTCCTCTGATGCAGGTAAAAGTTGCCGATGATGAAGCGAATGGTGTATATTATCTGGTTTACAATTACCACCACTTGATGATGGACCACATAGGTCTGGAAAAAGTACAGCAGGAGGTGGTGCTTTACCTTTCAGGACAGGAAGAATTGTTGCCAAAACCTTCCCTGTACCGCAATTTCATCGGGGATACCTTAAACGAAGAAAAACTTAAAGAAAGTCAAAAGTATTTTAGTGCTTTATACCATGACGTAGAAACACCCACTTATCCTTACAATCTTTCTGATATTGATGTAGATGGAACTACCCGCATTGTAAAATCAAGAGAGATGCTGTCTTCGGAATTGCGGGATAAAGTTCGCAAAGTTTCAGGCGATTTACAGATGAGTCCTGCAGTGTTTTTCTATGCCGCATTCGGACTGGTCGTTGGTAGATGCAGTAGCGCTGAGCACGCCCTTTTCGGAACTGTGTTACTGGGAAGATTACAGGGATCTGAAGGATCAGAATCCTCTCTGGGGCTTTTTATGAACACATTGCCGGTACTGCTGAATCTCAAAGGAAATGTAGCAGATTACATCTCACAGACCAATGAGCATTTACAAAACCTGATGGCGTATGAGCAGACCCCATCGGCAGATATTCACGATTGGAGTGGTATTTCCAATGATATGCCATTGTTCAGTGCGTTGTTAAACTACCGTCATTCAAATCAGGATATACCCGTGGAGACTGATTATGATTTGGGTGCTAAGCATGTTGCCGGAGGATCAAGGAATAATTTCCCATTCAATTTCGACGTAGATGATCTGGGGGATGATTTTCTGTTGACTGCTAAAATCTCTGATGTTGGAGTCGATCCATTTGCAGTACTCAGCTACATGAAAGAATCACTTACTTTATTGCTGGAAAACATCAGTCAGAATTCGAAAGCATCAGGACTGGATTTAAGGAATTTGTCTATTCTTCCTGAATCGGAGAAACAACGATTACTCAGTGAGTTCAATAACACGATTGTTTCCCTCAGTAGTACCACCGGAGAAACGATCGTTAACTTGTTTGCGGCGCAAGTTGGTAAATCTCCCGATAGCACAGCAATCATATTTGAAGGAAAGAAACTAAGTTATCAGGAGCTGGATATTCGCTCCAATCAACTAGCTCGTCATTTGGTGAGTAAAGGAATCAGCCAGGATGATTTAGTAGGAATTTGCATTGACCGCAGTCTGGAAATGATCATTTCCATCTGGGGTATCCTGAAGTCAGGTGGTGCTTACGTCCCGATCGATCCGGAGTATCCACAGGATCGGAAAGATTACATGCTGGAAGATTCCGGGGTTAAGATCCTGTTGAGTGACCTGCAAAACGAATCAGAATTCTCCACAAAGGGAGGATTGGAAGTGATCTCATTGGATAGGGACTGGGATAAAATCGCCAATGAATCTGCGGAAAGTCCTGGCAGCATTGCTTCATCAGACAATCTGGCATATATCATTTATACATCAGGAAGTACTGGTAAGCCCAAAGGAGTTAAAATTACGCATTCCTGTCTGACTGATTATTTCCACGGTCTCTTAGAGAAAACCAATATCCAATCCTGCAATAGCTTTGGTCTTAGTTCAAGCATTGCAACAGATTTGGGGAACACCGTTCTGTTCCCATCTTTATTGACAGGTGGCACCTTATATGTACTCTCAGAAGATGAGCTGATCAGCGCAGAGAAGATGTCTGCCTTGAGTATCGATTGTTTGAAAATGGTTCCTTCTCATTGGAAAACGCTACAAACGAAAGAGGCCATCTTCGTCCCAAATAAGTGCTTGATACTTGGAGGAGAAGCTTTCACAGATGATGTCTTAGACATGCTGATTACTCATGATGTCAGTTGCGAGGTTTACAATCATTACGGACCTACAGAGACCACAATCGGTAAATTGATACATCAGGTTTCTTTAGCAGAAAAACTCAATCATTCCGTACCATTGGGAGTGCCTTTCGGCCAGAACAGGGTTTACGTATTAGACGCAAACGACCATCTTTGCCCGACAGGTGTGGCCGGGGAGTTATGCATCGGAGGTGCTGGTTTGGCAAAAGGTTATTTAAACCGTGCGTCGCTGACATCAGAGAAGTTTGTATCTGATCCTTTCATAATTGGTGAACGCATCTATAAGACCGGAGACTTGGCACGGTGGTTACCAAGTGGCAGAATCGAGTTTATCGGTAGAAAAGACAATCAAATCAAGATCCGTGGTTACCGTGTTGAGCTTGGAGAGATAGAGAATGCGCTCACGTCGATTTCAGGAATAACCAGCGGTTGTGTACTGGCAACAGAAGATGATCATGGCGATAAGCGTCTGGTAGGGTATGTTGTTACTGAAGATCAGCTGGACAAGTTAGCACTGCAGGAAAAACTGCAGGTGAGCTTGCCTGAATATATGGTACCACAAATGTGGGTCGAGCTGGATGAAATGCCATTGACTAACAATGGAAAAATAGACAGGAAATCATTACCTGAGCCAGATAGTGAAGGACTGTCCAGCAAAGAATATGTTGCACCAAGGTCAGAAGCAGAGCAGCAGCTTGTAGAAATCTGGCAAGACCTGTTAGGCGTGGAACAAGTGGGAATCTATGATAATTTCTTTGAGTTGGGAGGCCAGAGTCTATTGGCTATCCGATTGATTGCAAGGATTCAAAAGCTAGGTTACACAGTTAATATTAAAGACTTTTATGCAGACCCTAGCATTGCGCTTTTAAGTACAAAACTGGCAAATGTTGATAGTGGCTATCAGGTGCCTAAGAATGGAATTATTGCCGGGTGTACACACCTTACACCAGCGATGGTTACCTTGGCGGATGTCAGCCAGGAGGAGTTGGAACGAATCATGGATCAGGTGCCCGAAGGCGCTGCAAACATTCAGGATATTTATCCACTTTCTCCATTGCAGGAAGGTATCTATTTCCATCACCTGGTGAGCGACCCAGACCATGGTGATCCTTATGCATTGCCTCGTTTGTTGTCTTTTAAATCAGTGGAAAATCGATCAAAATTCTTAGAAGCCTTGACATTTGTGATAGGAAGGCATGATGTACTTCGCACATGTGTTTTAAGCGAAGGTCTTTCTCAGGCCCTGCAAGTGGTGTTAAGGGTGGTGGATTTACCGATAGAAGAATTGCAGTTAGATAGCAGTCAGGCTATCCTGCCACAGTTAGAGGAAGAAATTGCGCCTGAGAATCTGTACATGGACCTGACCACAGCTCCGATGTTAAAGGCAAAAATCGCTGATGATGAAGCGAATGAAGCATTTTACCTGGTATTGCATCATCACCATTTGATGATGGATCATATCGGAATGGCAAAAGTGGTGGAGGAAGTTATCTGCTATTTATCAGGTCAGGCCGAATCGCTTCCTAAACCATCACTGTACAGGGATTTTATAGGCAATACACTCAATAAGGAGAAAATTGCCGAAAGCAAG
>JBCBHL010000085.1:0-22016 GCA_038525605.1 Bacteroidota bacterium | reverse complement strand
AAAATCGGAAGAGCCTCCAGGCGAGGACATTTCTGAAAAGCCTGCAAAGCTTACAGCATCGGATTATGGAAAAACTCTAAAAGGAATTTTCACCAGTAAATCCGAAAGGAAAGAGTTTTTTTCATTTCTCAAGAAAATGGGAAAGTAATTACTCATGGGTCAACCGCTGGTTTCAGTGCTATTGCCAGTATATAATGCTGCTGAGTATGTTGATAGAGCTATCCTGAGTGTGTTAAATCAAACATTTAAGGATTTTGAATTAATCATAGTCGATGACGGTTCTACTGATGCAACGAAAGCCGTTATTGAATCAATAGACGATCCTAGGATTCATCTGATATGTGCTAACCATCGGGGTATAGCCGAATCTCTTAATTTGGGACTTACTCAATTACGAAGCAACTATATCGCCCGTATGGATGCAGATGATTTTTGTGAAGCTGATAGATTAACTAAACAGGTTGAGTATTTGGAACTGCATCCTCAGGTTGGCGCAGTTGCCTGTAAAGTAAAATACAATAGTTTTCATTCACTTGCCGATGGTTATAAGAATTATGTTGATTGGACTAATGAGCTACTGACACCGGAAGATATAATGATTAACAGATTCGTAGAGTCTCCGCTCGCTCATCCTAGTATTGTTTTCAGAAAAAGTCTCATCGAATCCTTTGGTAGTTATACGACAGAATATGTTCCTGAAGACTATGAGCTATGGTTGAGGTGGATGGATCATGGTGTGTCTATTGCTAAAATTGATGAGGAACTGCTTACCTGGAACGACCGTAGAGACAGGCTTTCAAGAGTTGATGATCATTACAGGGAGGAGGCCTTTTATCTGCTGAAAGCACGATATTTTAAGCGATGGTACGAGAAGGAGGGAGGTAACAGAAAAGTATTTGTATGGGGCAGGGGAAACGTGATGAGGCGTAGACTGAAGCCATTTAATGAAGAGCAAATCCCGATAGCTGGTTATATTGACATTGCTAACAAAACTGTTCCTAACAGTATTTATTTTAAAAATGTAGGAGTCTATAAACGTGAAATAGTTTTGGGGTTTGTCGCCGATAAAAAGGGTAAGAACGAAATTTCCGACTTCCTCAAAAGACAGGGGCTTCAACCCGGAAAAGATTTTTTTCACATGGTTTAATCTACTTTTTTATCAGCTTCTGAGTGGTTTTAAAATCTTCGGTATTGATAGATAGAATGTACATACCAGTGGGTAGGCTGGATAAATCCAATTGCATGGAGCGTATATTGTAGTAAGTAATTTTTAGAGCAAATCTCTGGCCGTTCATATTAATCAGTTTCACGTCAGATGGAAATACATTTTCAGGTAAACTGATATTTAGTCTGTTGAATGTTGATGGATTTGGTCCAACGGCGAAACTTCTTTCTTCCGGCACTTCGGGCTCTTCCATGCATTGATCGATGAGAGAGGCTACCCTCATTCTTATCTGACTTAATCTGGGATATGTAAAATTACCCGGGCATTGGGTAGGGCATCCATCTCTATGCCCTGCAATTACAGGAAGGCTGCTGTTAAGAGGGTGAGCATTTACTCCTTCTGCATCAAGTTCATCTTTAGTGACTTTCCAGGCTATCAGTTTTTCGAGGCTTTGCAATGCGTCATCCGCCGGTTCTGTGAGACTTAAGTTACCTAACAGGCAGATGCCCATTGTATTAGAGTTACGAGCACAGAAATGTGCTCCCATCACCAGGTCCTGTTCACCTTGTAAGGGATCTCTGCCGGCGTAGATAGTTCCGTCTGGTGCTATCAAGTAGTTGTAGCCTACATCAGACCAACCTCTGTCCTGTGTATGAAACAAATAGATGTTTCTTACCACATTGGTATAGTCTGTCAGGTTATTGGAGGTAGCCGAATGATGAACGATGATATTTCTGGTAGTTGTGTATGATCTGGAATTACTTGGATCGGGAAGTCCGGATCGCCAACTGCTTTGGGAGACCATTTCAGGAGGCATAGAACAATCAAAATCTTCCATTGTTCTAAGTGGTAGATTGGTCAACCGTGGTGAGTGAATCGCTGTAATCCGGTGTAACTTTTTTAGATCTTTATCTGCAAATACTTCAATGTTGCTGACGGGTTCGTCAAAAATGACCAGTGCGCTTTCTTTGAAATCACCGGTAGCATGCTCGTCCGGGTACAATGGATATTTTTTGCCATCAGCGATCACTGACGACCCTGTCAGGTCTCCAATAAATTGAATGGAAATGCTCGTAACAGATGTAACTTCATCGATTTTATACCTGGCTTTGAATTCAGTGTTTTGAGGTGTGTAATGACTTACAAACCTGTTTTTCTGTTCATACCTAAACTCCTGTCCGTATAGTAAGTTGGCAAGTCCAAAAATAAGTACCAGCGTAGAAGGTAACTTCATAGAATAATTAGTCTTTTTAAAAGATGGATTACCAGGTAAATATGGAAATAATCTGTTCATACATGAAAAATTCCGGTTTAACTGTTAATATTCCAGTAATGGTTTTTCAGTGAAAACTTAGTCTTTGATAGCCGTATACAAAGGTAAGAGTTTTTCATAGAATTTAAGTTTGGTTAGTTAGTTTAGGTTATTAGAAGGTTGATCCGCCCGGGTCAACCTTTCTTGTTTTATGTCATTAACAACGAAAAAGGATCCATCCAAGTTTCTGTGGAGCAACTGTTTTAAGTCCTATATTCATAACTGACTATTGCAAAATAAAATACCTTTCAAGTACCAGCTTGCTTCAGCCTTCATTTTTGTCATGATACAAAAACGAACAGCGTCGGCTGCCGACAAAAAAATCTAGCCAAAAAAATCACCTTAGCCGGGTTTTTTGGCAGGCCAGCGCTCCTTCGCGTAGAAAACGTAACCGAAGCAGCACTGCAATCAGAACTATTGAATAAAGCTTAATACTCATTTAGTATACTTCTAATTCTGAATTAAATACATTCGCCTTACTGAATTTCCTCTTGATCACGAAAAACATCTTCAAATCATTGCAAACAGCGCAACTCATATTGAGGTTTCAACCTCTTTGCTGTTCTTTTTCAAGGTTTATTGAGAATTAGGGTATCTGAAAGCTGTTGTTTCACTTCCTGCTACAGACGATTCAACTTGATTATTGGTCAATTCAACTGGTTTTTAAAGCATCTCACATAAAGTATCCATACTACCGTACACTTTTCCCGTTAATATTAATAGAAACAATCAGCTATGGAAATACAAAGAGTTTGAGTTTTGAGTGAGTATATAGTGTTTAAATTTTAGTGAGTAGAGTGTTAAACGTCCTGGTAAAATTACCGGGACGTTTTTTTTGATGCCGTTGAGATTTGCATTGATTCGGCAGTGAAGAAAGGTTGTTTAACGAGTATTATATGTCTTTTATCTGTCAAAATACGGGATAGGTCTAAAGAACCCCAACTTAGCGGAAACTTAGTCGTTAGTAATAGTAAGCAAAAAATTAAGTTAGCGTTAAGTTTAGGTTAGTAATTAAGTGAATTTTAAAAATAGTCCTGATGTTGCATCAGGACTATTTTTTTTGAGTCTTTTACTGTTCTAAAACAAATGTGCTTGAAGTCTCTCAAGGCGATTCACTTCATGATTTTGTACGACTCATCAGGTTGTTGGCCATTTTACTTTCAGGATTTATCTCCAATGCTTTTTGGCAGCATGCTTCTGTCTTTTCATATTCACCAAGAATCAGATAAGTATTGGCCAGATGGATGTGAGCATACTCATCATCCGGGAATAGTTTAGCATTTATTTCAAGGGTAGTAACGGCTTCCTTGATTCTCCAGGAGGTAAGCAGTACTCTACTGTAAGTTGTTAATTCATTGTATTTTTTCGCAACAGATTTTAGCTCTGCTAATACAGCTTGTTCATTCTCGTCTACCCACTTAAAGCCTTTTTCAACAAAGTATTTCTCCATCAGATTAACAGATTGGTAGTTTGGCTCATACGTGTTGCTGACAATTGCTAAGAGGTCTTTTTCCATCGTAGCGACAGGCTCTTCTACGATTCTGCCAATTTCGTTTTTGTCGTTGTGCAGGATAATTGTTGGCACTCTGTGAATATTCTGTCCTGCCTGTTCGTTTTCAGGACTTTGCTTATAGTTGTTATAAGCATTGTTGACACAGATGATTTTTAACTTGTCAAAATCAAAATCGAGTGCTTTTAGCGTCTTAGTCAGTCTTGGCACTTCTCTTTTACTGTCTCCACACCAGGTACCCATAAATACAGTAATTGAATCTACCTGACCGAAAGATTTTTTCAGCGTTTCAAGATCTCCTTTCTGAGTGGAGTAATTGTCCTCATTGCTACTGAACCATTGATTAAACGGAGCTTCATTGAGTCGCTCATAGGTGGATAGTCCCAGCAAGATTGTTCTTCCTCTGCTATCCTGA
Organism: Bacteroidota bacterium; assembly: GCA_038525605.1. Taxonomy (GTDB): domain Bacteria; phylum Bacteroidota; class Bacteroidia; order Cytophagales; family Cyclobacteriaceae; genus JANSWY01. The sequence goes on along the minus strand of JBCBHL010000085.1, from coordinate 17,614 downwards.
AATTCCCGATTGATTACCTGGCAGAAAATAGCAGATAAAGGCAGGAAAAAGATAAGTGTTGTGATTAATAGTCTCTTCATAAGTTTTTTCCTCAAACCTATGAATCGAGACTGTGAATCGTTGTTAATGAAATCTTAAGACTTGTTAATCAAATTTAAAATATTGCAAATAATCTGTTAAGAAGTAACTGCCTCTATTCGCAACCTTCTGTTCTTCTGGTATCTACAATTTGTCTTATTTTCCATCCTGAGTCTGTATTGATCAGCAAAAATTGATCAATGCCGCAATGATGAAATTTGTCTCCCAGGTAAAATGAGTAATCGCACCAAACCGAGGCAAAATCACCATCGGATTGTACTTTTACATTAGAAATCAGCTCTCTAAACACTACTTCTTTTGGAGAGCCGATCGTATTTAGAAATTGCTGGACATCTCCGCTTTTCAGGACATTGTCTCCAATTTCATTTTGCCCAAAAGTATAAAAGGTGATATCGTTCGTCATCACCTTCCTCACCATACTGCTGTCGTTCTTTTCCATCCCTTCGAAAAGCTTATAGATGGGCATTGTTATTTCTTTCTGCTTATCCGACTGTGCGTACAACTCTGATTGCGTGAAACTTATCAATAACAGTGTGAGTAAAAAGTATTTCGTTTTCATCAGTCTATATTAAAAGGCTATAAAAGCTTTCACCTGACCTTCCAGCAATTGCATGTACAATGGATTCGTAATCTGACCGTTTTCCATGTTTTTATCAATGCCGGACAATTTGGGTTTTTGTGCCAGCACGTTTGTACCGCAATAATTTAAAATATCAGTCAGGTGACTCATCGCGATTACAGCTCCCTGAATTCCAGAAGATATTCCGACCAGTGCACATTTTTTATTGGTAAATGTGTCCGGGAATTTAAGCCCGTCGATAAAGGTTTTGAGTACCCCTGGAAAAGAGCCGTTATACTCAGGGACGATCATGGCAATTTTTTGTGCGGCAACCATCTTCTGTCTGATGGGTTCGAAAGCTTCATTTTTACCGCTGTTTTCATACAGAGCAGAACTGATGAAATCTGCCGGCATGTCTGCAAGATCAATTATTTCACAGGCTTCCCCCTCTTTTTCTACAAGTTCTTTATAAATAGCAGCGACCTTAGAAGTGTTTGAGTTTTTTCTGTTGGTGCTACAAATAACTGTAATCATATGTATCGAATGTAATAGTTAATTATTTCGCAAATTAAACATATTCGCCAATTTGACGAGTTGCTGGATAGATAACTTTATTATTAGTTGATTGTTGGACTTATTTTTAGATTAGCTCAATTATGTTGTTTTCGATAAATATAAACTCACAAAATGGATACTATTACTTTTCAATATTGTAAAAAGCAGTTTGTCTGAAAGGTTTACCAGCAGTAGTATAACCTTCCAGTATTATTTTGATTAGCGAAGGATTGTCATGATTGTAATATATCACTTCATTTGTTTCAGAATTTATCCCTGGATTCCAATAAAGTGTTGACCGTCGATCTGGTACATAACCCTCATTTTCGGCGCTATGATCCGGGCTGTAAAACTCTTTATACTTTTGAAATCCTTTTAGCTTATTCAGCACAAAATCTGACTCTCTTTTTTTCTTTCTGGTGGAAGATTGCTTCTTCGTAATGATGAAGATACCACCGGAACTGCCACCTTCAGGCCCAAGAATGTTTGATACGGGGCCTCTCAAAACTTCAATGGAATAGATGTTTTCTACATTCAGGGTTTGTACATCTGCAGCTTGCGCAGGTAGGTTATCGATTAGTATCAACGGTATCCTTCCAAACAGCCTGATCACTGGTTTAATTTCCTGCGTTTCTATATTTTGCTCGACTCTGGCCACCAACCTGGGGAATTTTCTGCTAAGCACATCAAAGGTATTTGGTGTGCTGGCCAAATCAAGGGAATCAAATATCACTTTGTCAGAAAATTCTGATGTGAAAGGCGATTCATCCAGATTTACTGGTTTTGCCCTTTCACCTTTAATGACTGCATCTTTCAAATAATATGTTTTACCATCGAAGTTATATACTTCGGCAAGCTGCGATTTTATCCGCTGATTTTCAGCTAGTGCATACTTGTCCATTTTAATTTCAGAATTCACTGAGAATGCAGGAATTTCGTGAGGCTGCCAGTTCAATTCATCGAAAGAGAACCTGATTTTTCGCTTGGTATTTACTGCTTGGGCTTTGAATATTAAACTGGATGAGTCAGTGTAAAACACATTTTTGAATGTGAATTTACCTGTGTCGTCGGAAGTAGCTGTCAAAAGTCCGGTTTCTGATGAACTGAGTAAAATGACGGTATTTGCTACCGGTTTTTGATTTTCTTGATAAAAAACTTTTCCAACGATATCCAATCCCAGGCTGATTTCCATTTCAGTAATAGTATCGTTTTTATGAATTTGCTGGTCTTGCCAATTGTATCTGGTCCATCCCTGCGTCATCATTAACAAGTCCAGTTGATCGTCGCTGCTTTTCGTAATGATATTTTCATTTCCGGCTATGCTTCCCTGAATCCACGGTCTCAGGTAGTGACTGATCAGGATATTTTCTTCGCCGGACTCGTAAGTTTGTGACATATCGATTACGGCGAGTGACGCATCCCTAATCTTTTCAGTAGCGCTAAAGTTTAGTGCAATGGCAGACCTTGGGTCGTAATTTCTTGTTTGAAAGGAAAAACCCGGTCTCAAGCCTTTCATATCAGGTTTTTTAAAGTACAGTCGCTCTGCAATAGGCAAAAACTGTTCGTCAAATATATTTAATTGATTCACCCCCTCCTGTAGTACCTCATCCGGAATAGAGATCACGTATTCTTTACCCATTTCAAAGCTTCTGTAGTCGATGATCTGGTCATTGGATACCAGTGCATAGTGATACAATGAGTTGTCCTTTTTAGGTTTGTTAACAGTTACTTCAATGCTTTTTTCCAGGTATTTTGAAGACAGGCTGATGATATTTTGCGGCAATACAGTGATTGATTGTTTGCTTGAGGGGTCCAATTCTACCTGAATGGCATATTGCTTATTGCCATTGAACTTTAAGGCTGCTTTTCCCTTTCCCTGCCAGGTTGCGGTGTCCCGCATAACAATTTGATCTTTGGCAGTGATGATGACGGGCATATTGGCAAGTTTTCCGCTTTCATCTCTTATTTCATAGGCAAATGAATTTTCGATACCTGCAATAAAGTTGCCCCCCTCGGGGAATAACCTGATTTGGTAGCTTTTTGCTGAGCTGGCCTGAGAGCCTGAAGGACTTTCGGGTAGTCCGATCATCAGCTTTTTCTTAAAGTGAAAATTTTGAGAGATCGTATCCAGCCAGTCACTGTAGGCGGTAAGCAGATAAGTTCCATGTGCAATGCTGTCGGGCAGATCGAGACGTCCCATGGCTGAGCCATTCTCTACTTTTACTACTGTTCGGGTAAATACAGAGTCTTCTTTCTCTAGCTGTACGAAGAGTTTGGTGGAAAGCTTGCTGGGTTGATTGAATAGATTAACATAACCTTTCATCCAGATAGTTTCTTTAGGCCAGTAAAGACTTTTGTCCGTGTGGATATGGATCTTTTCCGGTGTGTACATTGAGTGATAATGCTTGAAGGGGCTGATGATATTTTGGTAAAATTTGATGGCTTTTTCGTTACCAGCTTCCTCCTGATATTCCATCGGAAGCATGTAGGGCAGCACTTCATCTCCCATATGGCCGTGAAAAACAACAGCATAAGGGTCCTTCGGCTCTCCATTGGAATAAACACTCGTAGGATTCCTTAATTCGATCCAGGTTTCTTGTGCTTTTCCTTTAGCGAGCTCGCTGAAATAGAGTATTCTGATGTAGTCTTTGAAATTGATCTGGTTGAAAATAAACAAGTTCTTTTTATCAACCTCAATTTTTTGCTCATCATCTCTGGTACCGTTATCGTTGACCTTTGTGTAATATGCTTCGTATCCATTTTCTTCGACCCGGTCATCGATAACACTCTTGAAAAAGTGTCGCAAAGAGCCATAGTAAGCTCTGGAGCGATTGTTTTTCCATTTATTGGCCTCACTTTCATTTTTCGGTTTCAACGGAGTGAAAGCCACCAGTCCTTTGAAATTGGTATACTCCATATCGTGACTGAAGTTTTCCAGTAGGTAGTTGACCTGATACCCGAGTGCCATGTTTTCGATTTTTAGCAATTGATCATTAGAAGAGGCAATAAGTTTTCCTTGCTTTTTTTGAATGTCAAGTACCCACGGGTTGATGATTTTACATTCGCTTGCATAGTCGCCTTTGCCAAAAAAGTACTTTTCGAACTGGCTCAGCCTTTTTTCCCATGTTTTGTCTTTTTTAGCTGTGATTACCTTTTCTTCAAGGAGAAGCTCAGTAGGTGTTAATTCAAAGTTGAGGATGTTGTTTTTTCCAGTAGATACTATTTTTTGTGCTGTTTTATAGCCTATGAAACTGGCAAAAATCTCAATGGTACCATTAATGTTGACCTGCAGCTGATAATTTCCATATTTATCTGAAACGGTACCGATCTGGCTGTTGTTGACGAAAATATTGACGAATGGTAGCGGTTCTCCCGTCTTTTTATCAGTTACTTTTCCTTTAATGTAATTCTGTGCCCAGCTGCTTGTGCAAAGAAAGATCAAAATGATTAAGATAGACTTAGATTTCATTTACCAAATTGTTATTGAGTTTCAATTTTGAATGGCCTGATCAAAATTTGTATGTAATTGAATATTGTTGATTTTAAGGATTTAAAAACCAACTGACTGATTTTTGATAACAGGTCAGGTATTGTTAAGTGATTACAAAACGGCTTTTAAAAACCCTTATCTTTAGATAAATATTTCAATTTAATTAATTCCTAATTTCATAATAGCCTGTTTGTCTAAAGGGTTCACCGTCTTTCGCAAATCCTTCCATGATCACTTTCACTGTAGTGGGATTGTCATGATTGTAGAATAGAAGTGATTCGGAGGCCGAAGTAATGTCGGGATTCCAGTAAAGCGTAGACCTTCTGTCCGGGATGTAGGGTACTTGTTTTGTACTGTAACCCGGGTTATAAAACTCTTTATACTTTTGAAATCCTTTCAGGTTCAGGAAAGCAAAGTCAACTGATTTTTTCTTTTTAGTTTCTGCCAGCACTTTTTTGGTAACTATAAAAATGCCTCCCCTGCCTAAAATTGCTGCTTCATTACCGCGCAATACTTCTATGGAGTGAATCGTAGAAACCGGTAGTACCTTAACATCCCCTATAGTGGCAAGGCCGTTATCAATTGTGACTAATGGTACTCTGCCGTCAACAAAAATGTTGGTGACTAATGATAAGGTATTTTTGCTTTGATTAGAGATAGCTCGTACTCCTCTAAAGCATCTGGTTAGAATGTCGAAGGTTGTAGGTGTTGCACCGAGATTTAAACTGTCGATGATTACTTTTTGATTAAATGGCGAACTAAACGGAGACTGGTCAAACTTATAAGGGTCTTCTCTTTCTGCCTGAATAATAACATCTTTTAGATAAAAAGTCTTCCCGTCGAAATCATACACTTCCGAGAGCTTTTTGTTTAGCTCATAATTGTCAGTAAGTAATTTGGCAGGTATTGGTACATCTTTTACAACTGCAGACTGAGGAAAGATATAATCGTTCCAGTGCAGACTATCGATGATAAACTCATGGTCTTTACCGGTTCTTTTAGCATCTATTTTGAAAATAATCCTGGTAGAATCATTGAAATAAACATTCCTGAAATTGAATCTTCCTTCTGTATCTGAGACCGTACTCAGTATCCCCGACTCGGATGACAACAAAATAATGGGTGTGATGGGTAGCGGTTGTTTGCTAACTCTGGAAACGACCTGACCTTTGATGTCAAACCCAGTTTGCAGAGCGACAGACTTTACAGCATCGTGCTGATGCATGTAATGGTTTTGCCAGTTGTAGCGACTCCAGCCATTGGTCATCATCAGCAAATCCAGTCTTGGTTCCTGACCGTTCGCGTGTAGATTTTCCAAACCAGTGATGCTACCTCTTATCCAGGGCCGTAAGTAATGGCTTATCAAAATATTTTCTTCACCGCTTTCCTGCGTCTGAGAAAGGTCAATAGCGGCGATGGACGCATCTCGGATATGTTCGGCTGAATTTATTTGAAGTTTAATAAAAGATCGCTTTTCGTAGACCTTTTGAGTGATTTTAAACTTTGGAATCACTTGTGGAATTGATGGTTTTTTAAAGATCAGTCTTTCGGCAATCGGTCTTCTTTTCTCATCAAAAATGATCAGTTGATTAACACCTTGAGACAAAAGACTTGCCGATATTTTAGCGGTGTGACAGCTGTCCAGTGAGACGTAATCGTAGAAAATTACACGGTTATCAGAAACCAGTAAACTGTGGAAATTTTCTTTCCCGATACCGCTTTTCCTCATTTTTATGTTATACGTACTATCAATTTTTTTGATTTGCAAACCAATGCCGGAATTGGTCAAAACCACCAATGGAGTAGTTTCTGAAGGATTTGATACTGTTCTTGCATAGTAGTTTTTGCCTGACTGTATATTGATCGTTCCTCTTCCTTTGCCTTGCCAAATACTTTTGTAATTTGATACCACTCCTTCATTGGTATAAATTTCAATATCCTGATTCATTAATCTGTTGTGTTGATCTCTCACCTCGAACGCGAACGAGTTTTCTCCTGCAATGAAGTTGCCACCTTCCGGATAGAGATATACTTTGTATTTGGCTTTGAGCCTGATAGAATCTCCTTCAGCGGATTTTGAAACCCCGACCTGAATTTTTTTATGAAAATGAAAGGCTGAAGCCAGGGTGTCCGACCAATCTGTATTTGCCGAAAGTAAATACTCGCCGTTAGGAATATCAGCTGGCAGTTCTATACTACCAACACTTACGCCATCGTGAACCTCTGCGACAGTCCGAATTAAAATACTGTCTTTTCCCTGGAACTGGATAAATAGTTTAGACGACAAGCTGCTTGCCTCATCGGCGGTGTTCATATAGCCCTTTAGCCAAATGGTTTCTTTCGGAAAGTACAAAGATTTATCCGTGTGAAGATGGATTTTTTCTAGTGGATAGTTTTCCTGGTACTTCACAAACGGTTTGACAATGTCTTGATAAAACCTGACTACACCTTTTTCATTTTCCGGTTGATTGTATTCCATTGGCAGAAAATAGGCAAAACCTTCATTGGCCATGTTACCCCTTAGTTTGATAGCATAGGGATCCTTTAGTTCGCCATTTGGATATACTTTGGTTGGCTTAAGTGATTGCAATACAGACTGTTGTATAGTGCCGGCTGTCAGTTCATTGAAATAATTGATTACCAGACTATTTTTGAAAGAAAGGAAATCGTTTTTAAATATGTTCTTCTTTTTTGCCTTCACCTGACTCTGGACGAATTTCATACCATATTGTCTTTCTGAAGGCGAACCAATAAAGGCTGTATACCCATTATCTTCTTCTGTTCCTTCCAAAATACATTTCATAAAGTGTCTTAGTGAACCTTGATATGCTTTCTTTCGGTTATTGATCCACTTCTTATATTGACTGCTGTTTTTAGGCTCCAATTCCTGGAATCCTGCCAGTCCCTTGTACGCTGTGATGGAGAAGTTATGTGAAAACGAATCCAGCAGGTAGTTGACTTTATAGCCCAAAGCCAGGTTTTCGACAGAAAGCACCTGTCCATTGGTAGTCGCGGTTAGGTCGCCCTTTTCCATTTTGAATTCAAGTACCCACGGATTGATGATTTCACATTTGGTTGCAAATTCTCCGGAACCGAAAAATGCAATTTTAAATTTTTTGAGCTTTCTCTGCCATGATTTATCGACAGTAGAATTGATCACCTGTTCTTTCATGACGATATCTGAAGGTGTGAGAGAAATGATAATATCCGTACTGCTTCCGGGTTTTAGCTTCAGCTTACGAGTGACATAACCTATAAAGCTCACAAAGACTTCCAGCGAATCTCCAACAGACGAGTAGACTTCAAAATTTCCATTGATATCTGAAATAGCACCGTTTTGACTATTGTTGAGGAATACATTGGCAGAAGCCAGAGGTGTACCCGTCTGCTGATCTATTACCTTCCCATTGATTACTCCCTGTGCCAGAAGAATCGCAGAAGACATCATTATACAGAGTAAGATGAAGATAGTTTTGATATACATGAACCCTTTCATGGATTTTTTCGCACAAAAAACGAACCGAATTTATAGTAAATCCTGATTCATCCTTCAAATAGCGATTGCTCTTACGAAGATATTAAAAATCAGTTATGTAAAAATGATTTTTGCTCTTCGGCTTTTTGGATAAATAGTTCTTACTTCATTCGATAACTTCGTAAAAACCGACCTGTCTAAAAGGTTTGCCATCAGTTGTAAACCCTTCCATGATTACTTTGATAGGCGCGGGATTGTCATGATTGTAATAGGTCATAGTCTTTGTTTCTACGCTGATATCAGGGTTCCAGTAAAGTGTTGATCTTCTGTCAGGAACATAAATTTCTTGTTTTTCGGCATGGTCCGGGTGATAAAACTCTTTGAATTGCTGATATCCCTTTAGTTGCTTTAGCAAGAAATCCGACCTAAGAAATTCTTCTCGTTTTTTTAGAGACTTTCTGGTAGTAACCAAAATGGCACCCTTTTGACTTTCGAATCCTAATACAGATGCAGCAGGACCGTCGAGAAGTTCAATTGAATAAATATTTTCCGGGTTGATTGAATACAATTCGTTGATGGCAATCTCAATATTATCAACGAAGATTGTTAGGTTAGTTTGTTCCGCAATTGCAGAACTACTCATCTGTCCTTTGAGACGCATGAAACTATTTAAGTTCATTCTTCTTCTAATCACATATCTTATTTGCAGTGTCTTTGCGTCTTGCTCTACTCTGGCAATTAGCTTCGGGAAATTTCTTTCGATGATATTAAAAGTGGTTGGTGTAGCGCCGAGGTTTACCGAATCGATCAGTACTTTTTTAGAAATGGGAGAACTGTAAAATGATTCATCCCGCTTGACAGCTGTTATTTTATCACCTTTGATAATGGCGTCTTTGAGATAATAGGTTCTGCCATCGAATTGATAGGTTTCGGCCAACCTAAGTTTTAACTCATAATTTTCTTTGATAACGGTCGCTTGCGTTTTCTCTTTCCTGAAAACTGATTCATAGGGGAAATCAGGCTTTTGCCAATTGGAAGCATGGAAGGAAAACTCATAATCTTTCCATGCTTTTTTAGTGCCGAGCTTGAATATCAAATTTGTGGAATCTGTATAGTAGACGTTATCAAAGCTAAAATCCCCATCATCATCAGTAACAGTGGAGAAAAAACCAGATTCTACGGAAGACAGGAAAAGAGGAGTGCCCGCGATTGGAGATTTTTTATCTTTCAAAAAGACCTTGCCAGAGATATTAAAGCCTCGATCAATGCTAATTTCCCTTTCCGGTTTCGGCTGATGGTCTTGAATTGCCTGCCAGTCATACCTGCTCCAACCATTGGTCAATAGTAATAATTCAATTTGTTTTTGCTGCGAGTCATCCGATAAATCTTCCAATCCACCGATTGCACCTTTGATCCACGGCCTTAAATAATGGGAGATATAAATGTTCTCTTCTCCTGATTCAGAAGTTTGTGACATATCGATGACGGCAATCGAGGCATCTCGTAGATCGTTGCTGTTGGTCAATTCAACAGTAGTTTTCTGCCTTTTGACAAACTCAGACCCATCGATGGAAAATTCCGGAGCTTTGTCGTTTTTCTTTGGCTTTTTGAAAAGTAGTCTTTCAGCAATAGGAAGGTAACTGTTGTCAAAAACAACCAGTTGATTGGTGCCTTCATTTAAGATCTCTTCAGGAAGAATAAATGAATATTCTTTGCTGATTGACAGGCTTTTATAATAGATGATTTGATTGTTATGGATAATCGCGTAATGAATATCCTGTTTTTCACTATTGTTTTTGTTGAGCATGATTTGATATCCCACAGGATTTTTTTGGGCTGACAGACTTACAGCTGCTTCCTGGGAAAATTGAAGTGGCGTTTTATGCTCAGGATCGGATTGAATTCTTAAAAAATATGCTTTGCCAGACTTTGATTTAAACGATATGATTCCTTTTCCCTGCCAGGTGGCCGAATCTGTTTTCAATACCTTACTTCCGCTGATGAGCTCAACTTTTTCATTGACGGCATTCCCAAACTGATCCCTAATTTCATAAGCAAAAGTATTATTGACACCGGAAACGAAATTCCCACCCTCGGGGAATAATGTGATTTTATAAGCTATGTCAGAATCAGAAATGCCTGATACTCCTTCATCAGCGACACCAATTTTGATTTTTTTAGAGAAGTGGTACGCCTTTGGCATTTCTTCAGACCAGTTAGTGTAAGCTGTTAGCACATAATCGCCATCGGCTATACTATCAGGTAAATCAATACTGCCTTTGGCTGTACCCTGACCGATTTCCAATATCGTTTGTATCAGTGTGTTGTCTCTATTACTGAGTTGTACATACAGCCTGGATGAAATAGGGCTGGAGTATTCGCCCACATTGATATAGGCTTTTAGCCAGATTTTCTCAGCGGGGAAATAGCGCGTTTTATCGGTATGGATGTGGATTTTTTCGACAGGGTTATCTGCTATGAAATCTCTGAAGGGGCGAATGATTTTTTTAGCAAAGAAGATGGAATTCTGATCAATTTGATTTGGATCGTACTCCATCGGTAGAAAATTAGCGAAAGCTTCAAAGCCCATATGTCCTCTCACAATCATAGAGATGGGATTCTGTATTTCACCGTTCGAATAAATTTTAATGGGCTTTTTTACCTGGAGGATAGAATTCTGTGATTTCCCGTCGGAGAGCTCGTTGTGATAGTAAATGTTGACAAAGTTTTTGAATGTGATTTTACCATCTTTGAAAAAAGAGTCTTTGTTGACTCTGGCAACTTTATCCGGAAATCTGTCAGGTTTGTTTTCTCCGGGTTTCAATTTAGCATGAAATGCTTCAAAACCATTTTCCTCTATTTGCCCTTCCATGACACTTTTGATAAAATGCCTCAGAGAACCATTGTAGGCAATAGCCCTGTTGAATAGCCATTTTTTTAGTTGCGTATTGCTTTTAGGTTCCAGTTCGGTATAGCCAGCCAGCCCGGTATATTTGGTAAAGGTGTTGTTTTTGGAAAAAGACTGTAGAAAATAGTTGATTTGGTAACCTAGAGCTTCGTTTTTAATGATCAATACCTGGTCATTGGTAGTTGCTTTAAAACTCCCTTTTTCATAGTAAAAGTCAAGAATCCAGGGATTTTCGATTGTACATTTCTGAGCAAAATCGTCCGTGCCGATGAAGGCGTTTTCAAATTTTTTCAGGCGTTTTTGCCATTCTTTATCAGCTTTTGATTTGATGACCTGTTCGTCAAAAACAATGCTGGACTGCTGTAACTCGAATACCAGGTTTTTACTGATTCCCGGAAATATCGACTTTTTAAAAGTGTTGTAACCCACATAACTGACGAATATTTCTACAACTGATTCAATGTCCAGGGTAATCTCAAAATTTCCATTTTCGTCAGTAACAGTACCTTCCTGACTGTTGTGAATAAATACATTGGCGAATGGGAGAGGCTCTTTTGTTTGCTTGTCGATTACCTGGCCGCTGATAAAAGTTTGCCCATTTAAAGTATTGAAGAAGAGTAGAGGTAGGATTAGTAACAGGTAACATTTCATAATTTAAGTGTATCGATCGTTTTGTTTAGGTGATTGTATCGAATTGGCTTTTTAATAGAAACAACCGGAATACCTATTCCCTTACTTTTGATCCGGCATTTATTCAACTACCTGATAATAACCCACCTGTCTAAACGGCTTGCCGTCGGTTGTAAATCCTTCCATGATGATCTTGATAGGAGCTGGATTATCATGATTGTAGTAGGTCATATTCTCTGTTTCTACGTTGATGTCAGGGTTCCAGTAAAGTGTCGATCTTCTGTCTGGGATGTAGACCTCTTGCTTTTCGGAATAGTCGGGATGGTAAAACTCCCTAAACTGCTGATATCCTTTAAGTTTTATCACGATAAAATCTGTCCTGACGTATTTATCCTTTTCTTTGATAACTTTCCGGGAGGTTATCAATAATGCGCCATTCTGGCCTTCAAATCCCAATACTGCAGCATTATTTCCTTCCAGGTATTCGATCGAATAGATGATATCCGGATTGTAGGTCATCAGATCGTTTGGTCTGATTTGGACATTATCCATGTAAAGGGCCAGATTTCGTTGTCCACCCTTTGGAGATCTTTCCTTGACAACTGCACGAATCTGAAGTGTAGATCTATCTTGTTCAACGCGTGCAATAACCCCGGGGAAACTTCTGGTGATGACATCAAAAGTTGTGGGAGTAGCACCCAAATTGATGGAATCCAGCAAGACTTTGTCATTAAATGGAGAACTGTAGGGTGACTCGTCAATCAGAGGATTGCGCAACTTATCGGCTTTAATAACTGCATCCTTCAAATAGTAGGTTCGGCCATCAAAATCGTAAATTTCAAGTAGCTTCTGTTTGATTTTATAATTTTCCTCCTGGGATTTATATTCTTTCGGTTTCTGCTTATTTGTCAAAATAATGGGCGATTTATGTCTGATCCAATCAGTCTCATCGAAAGTGAAATTGTATATTCTTTTAGTTTTTTTAGTATCAATTTTGAATACGAGTCGGGAGGAATCTGAAAATTCGACGTTGTTGAAAACAAAGTTTCCGTTCTCATCTGTCATAGCAGCTAATAACCCTGACTCATCTTCAGATAGAAAAACATTGGTATTCGCGACCGGTATTTTTCTTTTTGTATAAGTAACATTTCCTGAAATGGTGAATCCTTCTCTTATGATGACTTCTCCGTCACCAAACTCATCAAACTTTTTAATCTCATCCCAATTATATCTGCTCCAGCCTCTGGTCATCATAATAAGATCAGCATGTTCTTCCTTATCATTCTCGAAAAGTTCATTCAGTCCGGACAATGAACCATATATTGCCGGTTTCAGGTAATACTGTGAAATAATGTTGTGATCATCATGATCTTCTGTTTGTGATAAGTCGATTGCTGACAGGGATGCACTTCGAATCAACTCATTGTTTTCAATGTCAATAGTGATGGGAGTTCGTTTTTTGAATTGGTCTGCCGATATGCTTAATTGAGGAGAAGATTCTTTTAATCTCGGTTTTCTAAAAATTAGCCGTGATTTGACAGGCCTGAAGAGCAGATCGAATATCACCAGCTCATTGACGCCATCTGCAAGTTGTGAATCGAGGATTTTAAAAGTGTGTTTCTTCTCCAGGGCAAAACCATTGCTGAAATTAACCCTTCCCTCGGAGATTAGAACGTAATAGTAAATTTCGTTGGTGTTATTCTTTTGCCTGATTGTTGCTTCAAAACCATCCTCACTTTTTTCAACAGCAAGTGTAATCCCACTTTCACGGGTATCTTTGATTGCTACCTGACTTTCAGGGTTTGATTTTACCCTGGCAAAGTAAGACTTATTTTCATTCAATTTTACTTTGCCACGACCTTTACCCCGCCATATTGCCGGATAAGTTTCGATGACCTTGTCATTTTGCAAAATCTCGATTTCCTCATTGACTAACTCATTAGATGCTCTTCTGATTTCAAATGCGAATGAGTTTTCCAAACCGTTGATGAACTCACCTCCTTCGGGGAAAAGACGTATTTCATAGCTGGAATTCTCTAAAGTGTCTGCTTTTGAATCAGGTATTCCGATCCTTAATTTCTTTTTAAAGTGCAGTTGACTGTTACTGGAGTCCGACCAATCCGTATAGGCAGACAAAAGATAGTCTCCATTAGACAGACTGTCTGGTAAAATAATATATCCCCTGGCTTCTCCTTCCTCTATTTTCGATAGGATTTTGATTGATTTTCCATTTTGATCAGTGAGTTGTGTGAATAGCTTCGATGATAATTCCGAAGGTTCTATTCCTATGTTGACATAGGCTTTTAACCAGACTGTTTCACCTGGAAAATACAGGTATTTGTCCGTGTGAAGGTGAATCTTTTCGTCGGGTAAAAATGAGTGAAAATCCGTAAATGGCTTGACAACCTGATTGGAAAATTCCGTGGTGCCGTAGGTGTCGTCAAGGGGAACATATTCTAGCGGTAGCGAGTGAGCAAACAGCTCTGAGCCCATTTGTCCCCTTACCGTAATCGAAAAGGGGTCCACAGGTTCTCCGTTTGGGTAGATTTTTGATGAAGTAACGCACTCGAGTAGAGAGATTTGTGCTGATCCTGCAGTTAATTCGTTGGTGTAAACAACCTTGATGAAACCTTCAAAATCTAATTCATTTTTTTTGAAAAAGTTTTTGTTTTTCACTCCATTTGGATCGTAGATGATCGATGCATAACCACTATCACCGATGACCTTCGTGAAGTATGCGTAATAGCCATTTTCAGCTATCCTATCATCCAATACACTTTTAATAAAATGTCTGACAGAGCCTTTGTAAGCGATATCTCTGTTTTGAACCCACTTTTTAAATCGATCTTTGTCATCAGTTTTTATCTCCCTAAAGCCGGCATATCCCAGGTAAGAGGTTAGGGAATTGCCAAATCTGAATTCCTGAAGCAGATAATTGATTTCATAGCCCAGTGCCTCATTTTTAATTTTAAGAATTTCTCCGTTGCTACTCGCTATCAATACTCCTTTTTCTCTTTTGAATTCCAGTACCCAGGGGTTTGATATTTCGCATGATTTTCCAAAACCATTGATGCCAAAAAAGTTATTTTGAAATTTTTTAAAGTTTCTCTGCCACGCCTTATCTCTTTTGGATGTGATCACCTTTTCGTCGAAAACGAGGTTCGACTGTGACATCTCAATTAACAAACCGGCACTATTACTTTCATAAACAGTTCTTACATCTGTGGTATAGCCAATGTAACTGGTGAAAACCTCGACGTAGGACTCTATCTGAAAATCGATAGTGAAGTTTCCGTTCCGGTCAGAAGTAGCACCTTTTTTGCTGTTATTGATGTAGATGTTGGCATAGGGTAGCGGTTCTCCGGTACTTTTGTCGACAACTTTTCCGGTAATGAAATTCTGTGCATTTAAAGTATAAATCGTTAATAAAAACAAAGTAAGGATTGTTAGTATCTTCATTTTGTGATTTTAGGTAGTTTGCGTCGGACAACTGCAATTAGATTTTTAACCCTAATAACATAGCATTGAGGAATAAACCCTTACGTGACCGCCTGTTTTTTAAATATTTTCAAGATTCTGACATCTGCATAATTGATTTAAAGATCAAACAATAGTTAATGCAATAATTCATTAATTTTGATAGAAAATTTGTGTTGCAAAAAAATAACCTCGTATGATCCTCGAAAATAAGGTTGTAATAGTAACCGGTGCCAGCAAAGGGATCGGTTTGGAAACTGTGAAAGCTTTACTCGACAAAGGAGCTAAAGTTTGTGGATGGAGCAGGAATGCCCCGCAGTTAACCAATGATAATTTTTTGTTTGTTGAAGCGGATGTTACTCGTCCAAAATCTGTGGAATCTGCCTATCAGCAAACGGTTGATCATTTCGGAAATGATATACAGGTATTGATTAATAATGCGGGTATGGGCTTTTACGGACCGATGGAAGATACCAGTAATGAAGAGTGGAAAATGATGTTCGAAACAAACGTAGACTCTATTTTCTATGCATCAAAATTGGTTGTTCCACAAATGAAGGTTTTGGACGAAGGGCATATCATTAATATCAGCTCTATTGCCGGTCTAAATCCGGTGAAAAATATGGTTGGCTATGCAGCTACCAAACATGCAGTTACGGGAATATCGCATAGTATGTATCAGGAATTAAGAGAGTTTGGTATTAAAGTTACCTGTATTTATCCGGGCTCAGTAAAAACAAACTTTTTCGATGACATGGATGCGATCAATGCGCATAGTGATATGATGAGGCCGGAAGATATCGCCAAAACGATTGTTGACTGCATCGAAACTCATGCAAATTATCTGCCTGTGGACATAGAAGTTCGTCCGCTTCGACCGAAAGGTAAAAAACACAATTAATGAGGATGATTACCGTTACATTACGATATGTCAGTTGAAGTAAAAAACCTCACTAAAACATATGGTGAGCAAAAGGCTGTAGACCAGGTTTCCTTTACGGCTATCAAAGGGGAGATTACCGGATTTCTTGGGCCCAATGGTGCTGGGAAAAGCACAACGATGAAAATAGCAACGGGCTACATTCCACCAAGCAGCGGCAGTATTCTGGTAGCCGGATTAGATGTGGTGGAGAACGATATAGCGACCAGGAAAAAGATAGGCTACCTGCCTGAACATAACCCGCTTTATCTGGATATGTACGTCCATGAATACCTTCAGTTTATCGGAAAAGCCAATGGTCTGAAAGGAAAAAACCTCAGAAGCAGGATTGTTGAAATCATTAGTTTGTGTGGGTTAACGAGGGAACAAAACAAGCTGATTGGTTCTCTGTCGAAAGGTTACAGGCAGCGTGTTGGATTGGCACAAGCGCTGATCCACGACCCGGAAGTGTTGATTTTAGATGAACCAACCACAGGACTCGATCCAAATCAGATTTTGGAGATTCGTAAGGTGATCAAACAGATTAGTAAGGATAAAACAGTGATTTTTTCCACCCACATCATGCAGGAAGTTCAGGCACTTTGTGACCGGGTGATTATCATCAACAAAGGACAAATAGTGAAAAATGCGACGCTAGCAGAGCTTCAGCAAACAATGGCTGGCAAACAAAGCCTGATAGTGGAGTTTTCCGAGAAAATTGATCAGCAACTATTAAGTGATATCTCGCATGTGTTGGACGTAGAGTTGACGGGAGATGCTACTTACAAACTGGAAGTTGAAGAGGGAAAGGATATTAGAAATGAAGTGCTATCCACTGCTTCTCAGAACAACCTGCCACTGGTGGGGCTGAAACAGGAGTCCGCCTCCCTGGAAGATATGTTTCACCAGCTAACCCAACAGACCTGATTATGTGGACGATCTATCAAAAAGAAATTAATAGTTTCCTCAATTCTCTGATTGCCTATGTAGTAATTGGCGTGTTTTTAACGGGTATAGGCCTGCTCACCTGGGTATTTGAATCTAATGTACTTGATTACGGATATGCCAGTCTCGAAACTTTGTTTACATTAGGACCCTACGTATTCATGTTCTTAATTCCGGCGATCACGATGAAAGCCTTTGCCGAAGAGAAGAAAACAGGGACAATCGAGTTATTATTTACTCAGCCCTTTACAGATTGGCAGGTGATTATGGGGAAATACCTGGCGAGCTTTACACTCGTGTTTCTGGCGATAATCCCAACACTGGTTTACTATTATTCAGTATATCAGCTTGGTAATCCTGTAGGTAATCTCGATACGCCGGGTATTATCGGTTCCTACGTCGGTCTGCTATTACTCGGAGGAGTATTTGCTGCAGTGGGAATATTCTCAAGTAGCATTACCAGCAATCAGATTGTTTCTTTTATCCTCGCGGCAATAGATTCTAACCCTCCATATAAAAGGTAGGAAAGAAATACCGCGAGGATAAAAGAAACAATC
>JBCBHL010000084.1:0-22327 GCA_038525605.1 Bacteroidota bacterium | reverse complement strand
TCAGAAAGACTCTTTTGATTAGCATCGGAATCATCCAATTTGAAAAATACCGGCATTACCATCCTGACTTTTACGGTCTGGCCGGATTGTTTGCCCGGAATCCAGTTAGGCATGTTTTTGATGACCCTTACTGCTTCAGCATCACAACCAGCACCTATTCCTTTGATGGTTTTTACACCAGATAAAGAACCATCTTTGTGGACGATGAATTGTACAAATACTCTACCTTCAACTCCTAATCTTTGTGCCTGTTCAGGGTATTTAATATTATTTGCCAGGTAGTTGTACATGGCCTCCATACCGCCTGCATATTCAGGCTTGTCTTCCACTTTGAGGAATACTTCGTCTGATGTTTGAATTTCAATAAACGTTTCCTGAACAGCTGTGCTTTCTGAGGCCTGCTCCTCAATTTCTGTCAGATTATCGTCTTCCACACAGCTGACAACGATTGCCGCAATCACCACGGCAAGTACCGGAATAAGATATTTTAGCTTATTCATCTTCCTTTTGTTTTTAATCATTTTGATTCGTTTTAAAGTTTGAGATTTATTAAAAGAAAAGCTCCTAGCCCAGGGCCACTCCGAAAGTATTCCGGATTTCCTTCCAAAGTGACTGCCTAAGCTTAAGCCAAGATTCGATAATGTTTGATTGACCAGTAGATTTACATAATTCTGTGGATCTCCCCGCTCAACAGAGTACTGATCAGCGATGTATTCATGTGATAAAGTCAAAGCACTTTTATACAGATACACCATCGGATTGAACCAGAAGACTATTCTGATTACTTCAATTAAAAGGATGTCAATACTATGAGCACCTTTAATATGGGAGAGTTCATGTAGTAAGATTTTTTGTTTCGAGTTTTCAGGATTGAGGTCATCAAAAGACAGATAAATGGTTTTCATGAATGAGAAAGTTGGAAACTTGGTCTTGTGTATGATTACTTTATACCCTTCAAAAAACTCTATTTCCGAACTTGCATTTCCTTTCACATTTACAATTTTCAAGAACTCTCTCATTAACCCAATGAACAAGAAAATACATATTGTCGAATAGAAAATCAGCCAGCTGTTTTCAGTAAGTATTTGTATACCAGATACTTCTTCGCTACTGTTGGCGTTAACTGCAAATTCAGGGATGTGAACGGTTGGTATGACCTCTGAAACACTCACCGAGAACAGTCCAAGATTCAGAAAAGGAATCGCAAAAGAAAATATCAGAGAAGACATCAGGTAAGTTCTGATAAAGTGATGATTGGTTTCCTTTTTGAGACTTACCTGGTAAAACAGATAAAAAACTGCTAAACAGAGAAAAACCTCGAGGTTATATATTAATAGAGACCTCATTGTTTATCTCCTTCCTTATTGCTGTCAATATCGCTTTTTACTTCCTGTAACAATTGATCCAGCTCATTGATATCGATGTTGTTTTCCTTAGCGAAAAATGAAACCATTTTCCTCAGAGAGCCATTGAAATAACTACCCATGAAGTTTTTCATGAAGTAGTTTCTGTAGGTGTCTTTATCAATCAATGGATAATACTGATGACTTTTACCATAAGCTTTGAAACCAACAAACTCCTTTTTGACGAGAATTCTTACAATTGTAGAAACTGTGTTATATGCAGGTTTCGGCTCCTCCATTTTTTCGATGATGTCGTTCACAAAACCTTTTTCCAGATTCCATAAAATCTGCATAATCTGATCTTCTGCTTTGGTAAGTTCTTTCATAATGTTCATTTATCCTGATCCAAAAGTATAACTAATTATTTAGTTTTCAAACTAAGGTGTTAGTTATTAGTATGAATTATTTTATATTATTTCATAAATAATTGATTTTCAATTGTTTAAATTTTTAATCATTTTATTAGATTGGTTGTATAATTCCGTATATAAACCTTTATTTTTTGTAATTTTACAAACTTTAAAAGGAGTTAGATAATGAAAAAAGTCTTTTTGATATTAGGGTTGGTGTTTTTAGCCATTGTCGTATATTTCGTCTACACACTAGCAAATACCAGGTCACACAGTCCGGCCGATGAGGCTTCAACGATAGTGGATGGTTCGGAAATCTCAATTTCCTATTGCAGACCTTATAAGAAAGGTCGGGTTATTTTTGGTGATTTGGTGCCATTTAATACTTATTGGCGTACTGGCGCTAATGATGCTACAGAAATTAATTTTACAAAAGGAGTGAAGTTTGGTGATCAGGAAGTGGCAGCCGGAAAATATCGCTTTTATACAATCCCGAAGAAAAACCAATGGACAGTTGTATTGAATAGTGAACTGGGCGAATGGGGATATGGTGAACCTAACTATGACCTTGATGTGATGAGGATTACTGTTCCTACAGCTGCTACTACGAAGGAAGTAGAGCAATTTACTATTTCGTTCAAACCCGGTGAAGAGGCAGTCAATTTGGTGATGGAATGGGATAGGACCTCAGTATCTGTACCTATTAAGCCTCTTTAGAAATTCCGCAAGATGATTATAGTTGATAACGCTGTTTTGTCAGATGACCTGAAGGAGAACTTTTTCGTTTGTAATCTCGAGAAGTGCAAGGGTGCGTGTTGTGTAGAAGGGGATTTGGGAGCTCCTTTAAATGAAGATGAACTGGCAAAAGTTGATGAAGTAGTGGATGCCGTAAAACCGTATCTTTCGCCAGATGGCAGGAAAGCCATAGAGGAGCATGGTCCTTATATATTGGATGAGGAGGGTGATTATTCTACCACTACCATCGATAACAAAGAGTGCGCATTCGCTTTTTACGATGAAAGAAAAATATTGAAATGTGGGATAGAACAAGCTTATCTGGACGGAAAAATCGACTACAAAAAGCCAATTTCATGTCATTTATATCCAATTAGAATTACAAAGTATGATCATTATGACGCATTGAATCATGACAGGTGGGACATTTGTAGCCCTGCCTGTGATTTAGGAGATCAGCTGAAAGTACCCGTCTACCAGTTTTTAAAAGAACCTCTGATTAGAAAATATGGAGAGGATTGGTATCAAAAGCTGGGAAAAACAATTGAAGAGAACGAGTAGTAGCACTCCATATTAAAAACCTTCGGCTACACTTTCAATGCAACCAAAGGTAATCAAGTGATGGTATTACTTTATTTGATGAGACCCGCCATGATTTCATCATAATGTCTGAAATTATCAGGAGTCATAGTAACTTTTCCGTCCACCATATCCATTTTATAATTTGTGCCGTCAGTGATTTTTTCAATTACTCCTTCTTTGTTGATGAAAAGATTTTTTGGATATCCTTCAATGCCCAGTTGCTCAAAAAGTGCATCAGCATCCGATATAACTGTATAATTTAGCGGTCTTTTTTTGATGATCTTCTCCACCAGCTTTTGATCCTCCGGAGCAATTGCCAGGTAGATCACTTCCTCATTTCCGTACTTTTCTTTTATTTCATCCAGTTCTGGAAATTCTTCGATGCAAGGCTTACAGGTAACACTCCAGAAGTTGATATGGACATATTTGCCTTTTAAGTCATCAGAGCTGATGGATTTTCCATCAATATCTGTTAGCTGGAATGTCGGTAAGGTCTGATTAGTCCACCTGGCAATGAACGGATGAACATCGTTTTTTTCGTCGGGTTTATTGTAAGTGATTTTGATTCCCTGGGCTTCAAGTTTAGCTTTTGCGCGCTCGATCTTTTCTTCAAATGTTGTTGTTGTTTCTTGTGATTTTGCCTGAAAACTGATTGCGAAAAGAACTACTATTATTAAAATGATATTTTTCATGAGATTGTTTTTTGTGATGTCCAAAGATTGTTATTTCCATGACGCCCATGAAATAATATCGGTAAACGACTCAATTGAAGAGGTAAACGAATCAAATGAAGGGGTATCAGAATTTTAAAGTCTTCAGATAAACCGCTTCAGTCATTACCTCTTAAAGGCAATGAAGAAGGAAGTTCCTACGCCTACCTCACTTTCACACCAGACCCGACCATTCATGGAGCCTACGTATTTCTTAACGATTGCAAGACCAAGTCCTGAAGATTGCTCTCCTCCGGTGGCGCTTGGCGTCAATTTTCTAAACTGACTAAAGAGTAGTTTTTGCTCCCTTTTGCTGATCCCGGGACCCTCATCTTTCACTTCAGCGATTATCTCATCATCCGACAAATGCAGGTTGAGTTCGATTTTACTGTTCTTTTCAGAAAATTTTATGGCATTGGAAAGCAGATTGTTAAATACCTGAGTAAGAGCCTCCCGATCCAGCAAAACATTTGCTTGTGTTATCTGCTCTTCATAGACTATCTCAATTTGCTTGTTATCAGCAAGAATTTTGTGAGCTTCAGCAATTTCAGCCAGTAAATAAGAAAGATCAAATTCAGTTGGATTAAGCGCAATTTCTTTCGCGTTGATCGCACTGATATCCAGTATTCGCGTAATCATCGCATCCAGCCTGTCAATAGATTCTATGATTGGATTGGTGAAATCCGTTATTTTGTCATGGTCTACCTTTTTAGCAGCCAGACCGGCAAAACCCCTGATGCCGTATAAAGGTGTTCTCAAATCGTGAGAAACCATACTAATGAGGTAATCTTTTTCAGCATTGAGATCCTTCAGGGTAGAATTCTTCTCTTCTATTTGTCGGGTTCTTTCCTGAACCTTCTGTTCCAGATTATTGTATAGCAAGGCATTGTAAAGCGAAACGGCAATCTGTCCCGACAAAAGTGTAAGCAGATCAATCCGCTGTATTGTGAAAGCCCCCTTGATCAGATTGTTTTCAAGGTAGATAATCCCCAGTAATTCTCCATGATGTAGAATCGGAAGGCAAATTACCGATTTCAATTGATTGGCAATAATGTATTCATCCGATGCAAACTGTTCACTATCAACTGCATCGTCCAAAACAATCTTTTTACCGGTTCTATAGACATATTGGACTACAGATTCAGGATATTCTGAATTTGCAGTATCAATCAATTTAACCCCTTTATCAAAATTTCCGCTGGCAATTGCAGTAAGCTTTCCTTCCGAGTTCTGTAAAAATGTTCCGTTTTGAGCTCCGGCATTTTCGATGACGATTTTCAGAAGTTGAGTAGCTACCTTGTGGAGCTGAATTTCACTGGCGATAGCAGAGGACGCCTTCATAATCGTAGAAAGATCCAGTAGCTTATTTCCGATTCCCTGCGCAGTGACTGACTTCATTTCGGAGGTAACCGTCATGCTTTCCTGGCTAACGGCCAGATGAGGGTGTAACTCTTCAAGCTGTCTTACCTTATTGATAGCACCCCATTGTTTGTAGGCATGATGCGCTTTTTTGAAGTATTTTTTACTTTGACTTTCATTACCAGAAACCTGGTGATAAACTGCAAAAAGGTTATTTCCCAGTGCAACTTCATTGGTGTAGCCATTTGTGGTAGCACCGTCAATACTTTTTTGGAAAAGCGATTCAGCTTCGGCAGTATTTCCTCGTACGACCTCCAGCAATGCCTGGATCAAATCCAGCTTATGCTGAAAATTTACAGGTGCATTTTTTGCCCATTTCTTGAATTTGCCAATAGCCGATTTTACTTTTTTGATCGACTTTGAAGCTGATTGTTTGCCTGTGATGACCAGCTGCAGCCTAATAAGTGCATCATAGAAATAGTAAAGAGGCACGTAAATGGTGCTGAGAACAACCTCGATATCTTTCACGACGAGCTCTGAATTCTCCAGCGCTTCCTCATATCTTTCAGCCATGAAATAAAGATACATCTGATGAAACCTGATATGAAAAGTTGCTGTCCTGTCTACATGATCGCTGTTTTCCTGACTTTTTAAGAATTCTTCCACATCGAAGATCTCCCCAGATAGCTCTGCAGAGTCTCCCTGTGGACTGTAGATTTTTAATGCTGCCTGATAAAAAATACTAATCCACGTAATATGAGATTTCTGATTTAGCTGTAAAATT
Organism: Bacteroidota bacterium; assembly: GCA_038525605.1. Lineage (GTDB taxonomy): Bacteria > Bacteroidota > Bacteroidia > Cytophagales > Cyclobacteriaceae > JANSWY01. Next base: position 16,404 of record JBCBHL010000084.1, on the reverse strand, counting down.
TTCTGATAATGACCTTCAATAGTAGGAAGGATATTGTTGAGGTGTTCACCTAGCCAGAATCTTGTGTAGGCTTCCAGAAACAATCCGGACACTGCATACTGCCTGTCTCCCGTTTCCATTGAAATGACATAGGCTTGTCTGAGATAATCTACAGAATTTTGCAGATGATCTTTCCAATGGCTGATAAAGCAACCAAAGATTACATAGGCCTTTGGCCTGATCGCTTTGGTATCATCGTACTTATCCAGAAGTCTAAGCGATAACTTGCCGTAGTTATAGCCCTTCTGATATTCTCCTGTAACACCACAGAGTATACTTCCATAACCGCCGTAAAAGGCCATGATGTCCAATGAATTGCCATATTTTAAAGCCAGATTCAATGACTTAAAAATGACAACAGGGAAGAGTTTGGGAAAATTATGGTATGAAGCCGTGCTAACACTTGTCATCATATTTACGGCGATCCGATATACTTCATCGGACATTCGCGGGAGTGTCTCAAAAAAGTGATCAGCTTTATTTCTTAGCAGAAACTTTGTTTTGGCAAAACCAAGAAGCACATCTGTGTCACTAGCTTTTTGTGGAAGTTTGATGCCGATTTTTTTAAGCACATCCACTGCCAGTTGCAGTAATTCTACGTATTTACTTTGAGCAATAAATGCATGAATGATGATGTTTTTTACCTGAATTTCTTCAAGCATCGGGCGTTTTGCGGCAAGAAGTTTGTCTGCGATTTTGTGCATTTCGTCGTAAGACCCATTGAGGTAACAACATTTCATGCATTCCAGATGTAGCTGGAAATATGTAAGCGGATCACTGCTTTCATAAGATTCATCTAAATGCGAAAGCGCTATCTGATAGTAACTAAGAGCCGTCTGATAGGCGTTGGATGATTTTGCTTTTTTTCCTGCCTGAAAATTCAACCTGATCAGTTCATGACTTTCTGCTTTTGTCAGAGATTCTCTATTGCCATTATTGAGCTGATAGACAATTTCAAAAATAAAATCATCGAGTTGATTCGTTCCGGTTTTCTCTAGCAGTAAACGACCGATCTGTTCATGTAGACTGGCTTTTTCTTCCTGTGGAATTAACTCATAGGCAGCCTGTCTGATCCTGTCATGAGCAAACTTGTACGTGATGTAATTTTCCTGACTTTCTGATTTCTTGCCATTCAAATGGGCAAATTCGGAGTTGTTTTTCTGAACAGTGACCATCTGTTCTTTGACTGCATTCCAGATATTGATTTTCATGTCACTAACTGAGTAGTTACTGATGAATGCCAATGTCCGTAAGTCGAATCGGTCTCCGATGCAGGAAGCCAGTTGCAAGGTCTTCTGAACGAGTGGTTCAAGCGTTTTAATTTTTTGGATCATAAATTCCACAACATTGTCAGTGAAATTCATAGATTCCAGCAATGAGATATCCCACTGCCATTCGCCATTAGTTTTATCATATACGATAAAGCCCCGATCGTAGATAGATCTTAAAAACTGATCGAGGAAAAAAGGATTACCAGCTGTTTTGGTATAGGCAATTTTTGTAAGTTCAGCTGCTTTGTCCCGATCAAGGGAAAAGGTATCCTGTATCAAACTGCAGGCATCATCTTCGCTTAATCCAGGCAGGTTAATCAGATGAGTCTTGGTACCGCTCTCTTCAATCTGATCAAAGATCAATTTAGTTGGATGTGAATCATCGATTTCATTATCCCGGTAGGACCCGATGAAATAGAAATATTCCAGGTCTTCTTTTTGGATGATCATTTTTAGTAATTCCAACGAAGCGATATCTGCCCATTGCAAATCATCGATGAAGAGCACCATTGGATGTCTTTCATTAGCGAGCGCAGCAATAAACTTAAGAAAGACGTAATTGAATCTGTTTTGTGATTCTTTTAATCCCAGCGTGTCGAGTGGAGGTTGCTTGCCAATGATTAATTCGAGGTTAGGAATTAAATCAGTCAATAGTTTTCCTTCCTTGCCGAGGGCTTGTCGCAGACGCTTTTTCCAGTAGGAAAGCGTTTCTTCGTTTTCAGACAAAATCAGGTTGAAGAAACCATGAAATGCCTGAGCTATAGCAATATAAGGCTTGTCCTTTTGCAGTTGCTCATGTTTGCCACTGAGAAATATTCCTTTTTGTCGGGTAATTGGTTTGTGAATCTCATAAACCAGTGAGGTTTTACCTGTCCCGGAATGACCTGTGATCAGCGTAATTTCCTTGCTTCCTGTGCCCAGCCTTTCGAATGAACTTAGTAGCGTTTCTTTTTGAGTATCCCTTCCATATAGTTTAGATGGAATCAAAAATCTACCTTTCTGATCATTTTTTCCTAGAGAAAACTTCTCGATCGCTACCTGCATATCCAGCTGATCGAGGCACTGCTGGATGTCTGACTGCAATCCTCTGGCTGACTGATACCTGCCTTCTATGTCTTTAGACAATAATTTTAGCACAATATCTGATAGTACTTCAGGTAAACCAGGAGCCACATCAGACAATGGGGCTGGTTTAATAGCCAGATGTGCATGTACTAACTCCATGGGGTCTGAAAAATCAAAAGGTAGCCTACCGGTGAAGAGCTCATAAAATACGGCTCCTAATGAATAAAGATCCGATCTTTGGTCTACCACATGATTTACTCTACCGGTTTGCTCAGGAGATATATAAGGTAGCGTTCCAGCAAGCGATTGGTCTGAAGCGCCGCTAATATCGAGCTTCATATCAACATTACTGGCGAGACCAAAATCAATCAGGCACGCGTCATTCAGATCATTCAGCAAAATATTATTAGAGCTGATATCATGATGAATGATGTCCTTATCGTGAAGTTGGTGAATTATCTCACAGATTCTGTGGGTAATTTTCAGTTTGTCGATAAAGGTGACGTTATTATCCTTTACAAACTGCTTAATCGTTTTTCCCTCAAAATATTCCAGTACCAAAACCTGTTTGTCTTCCACATCCTGCATCTCCAGTGAGCTTCGGACTCCTTTTATGTTCAGGTTTTTGGTAAGATTAATTTCATTGACAAGTGCTGCAGTGTGCGGATAGAAATTGTGATCTTCCTTCAATACTTTTAATATAACGGGATCAGGATATTCCTTCCCCTTATGCAAATAGATAAGAGAATTTTGCCCTTCACCAATTAAAGTAGATTGTTCGATCATTCCTGTCTTGTCAATTATTATAATCTAGTGTGCCAAATAGTAGGCAATTACAGCGCTTATGAAAATCCATAGTCCCTCGAGTATTCCGATACCGAAAGTCCACTTAGTCTCTTTGTCAATCGATAAATGCAAAGCGAGAGGTAATGACAAAGATATCAATGCTTCGCATAAAATGACATATACCGGGGCATTGAAAATCATTGTTGTGTTAAGATTATACCACCACCAGCCAGCATCTTTAGCCAGATGTTCATACAATGGAATGTACATTCCGCCGGCAATAGCCAGTACGATAGAGGCAACAGCAATCCCTTTCCATCTGGCCAGCAGCAGTCCGTAGTATCCAAGTTGAATAAGAACATTTGCCCATGCCAACGGCATGTAAAGTGGTGACGACCAGATCATCGGCTCATTGCCGGGATATACTAGGCTATCGATTGTAGTTACTAAATAATCATCTGTAGGTAATTCCAGAATTCCTGCAATCGCTCCGAATATTACCAGCCGGATCATTAGAGGATTCTTGGTGTAAATGGCGTGTCCCACATAAAGCGCAAACAGAAAATAGGTGATGATTGCTGCTGAAGCAGGTCCGGATTCCAGCAAAGCACTTCCTACAGACCAGCTGACTAAAAGCCCTTGCGTAATGGCTATGAAAATCGTGAGTTCTCTGCTTGTGCCAGGTGCCTTATGAATTGAATTTGACATAACGTTATTTTTTAAGAGTCGCTTTATTCTTTTTCTGAAACATGAGTCGGTTACCAAAAATGCTAGGTGTCACAGCAAATTGGTCCTGCCATTCTTCTACCAGATTCCAGTCTTTTTGTAGAGACGGTGGAATTAAGAAATGTACTCTCTTTCCGTCGTTATAATGCTTTAGAAATGCATGTAACAATACTTTGTTGAATTTCTCTGTCAGTTTTTGAACAACTTTCGAATGATCAAAATGACTAAACTCTCCCGTAAAGAAACGTGTAATCGTCACGATAAACTGATCTTTTTTACTTTCGTGATTTTCAATGCCGATAAAATCCGTCAGGTTTTTACCTACGGCCTCATTCACGTCTTGCATGAAGTACCAAATCAGGTATTCCGGTACGCTTTCCAGAAGATTTCCCGGAATGATGTACTTCATAAAATCAACGCAGGAAGCTGTCAATGCTTGTCCTTCCATCGATTCAGCTGCCTGATCTTTTAAGATAGCAGCAGCCAGTTCCCAGCCTTCCTGATAGGTGTCCGGTAAAAGGTCATCGTTGATACCCATCATATGACCAACTACTTTCCAGCAATGAGAATAAGCATCGATCTGAGATTCGGTAAGCTCAATGTTGAGCTGTTTGAGACCACTGAGAATTACGGGGGCAAATGACATCAACGTACCAGTCAGGTCTTCCTGGTTGATAGGTTCCCCATAGGTAGCTACATCCCACGGTTCACCGGACTTATTGATTTTTTCATTTTTAAGGAAATACCTGATAGAAGCATGAATCAGTCGTACTTTTTGCATCGTAATGATGCCGCTACCGCCGGGTGCCAAACCTCCGGTGTGTAAAACATCCATGACCATTTGGGCAGTTTCCATCAGCCTTCTTGCTAACGGGTCTATTTTTCCGTTATGCTCGGTTAATCTGCCCGTGTCATAAAGAACTTTCGATCCTTTTGCGCAGGAATAGCATAGTGGCAGTGACTTTACATTGAGTAGCATGAAAATCTCCGGGCCAAACTGACTAAATACCTTTTCACCTTCCACTATTAGGTCCGGGTCGGCCCAGTCCGGCAGTTTACCCGACTCCTCAAAGTAATTTGTTATTAAAGTATAGACTTTGTCAGGTAAGCCTTTAAAAACGTCGGGGGAATAGCTGTTGTTTCTGACCAGTTTCATGAATACATCATTGATACTTTGTTCGTATCCTGAACTGATAATTTCAGCAACAACATTATCGGCAAGAGGGTCAGTAATAAGCCTCTTCGCCTCCAAAAAATCGCTTGTGATTGTGTTCATTAGGTTAAGCGTGATTTAGGAATTAAATAACAAGTGAATGTCATCATAATCATTCGGTTCGAATTTCATTTATTAAAACGGATATTCCAATTCTTTTAGGTAAATAACACAAATGTACTGACGAATGATAGCGATAAGTTACTAAATGGTTTCCGTTTAGCATTTGGTAATGTAAAGGGAATGGATTACAAAACCCTACCGCTGATATTTTGAAAGATGTTTCTTATGATCAATCTCAGTCTATCCACTGACGAATTTCATCACACCTTGAATGAGTTATCCTTAATTTCATTTTAGAAAATCAACAAGAAGATGTTATGAAAAATTTCCTGAAAAATATGACTAATAAATTGAGAGCAAATTTCACTATCCTTGATTTTGGCTTTTTGAAATTATACGGAGCTTTGTTTGGCGCGGTATTGGGTGCGATGTTTCATGAGTTCATTCTGACGAATATCAGATGGTTCGTAGGAGCTTTTGTGTTTTTGCTGTTGAGATTTTTGTATCTGATGTTTTTACCTGCTAATACAAAAAAGAAACAAACGAATGGAAATAGAAAGGTGGAGTTCGATGGATATTAAAAAAGCCTTTCCGTTTTTGGGAGGGAAAGGCTTTGTGATATTATTTTAACTTATTGAAATCAAACTCGTCGAGATAACTTGTCGTGAATTTCCCGGATTTGAAAACCGGGTCATCCATCAGGTAAATATGGAATGGAATCGTTGTTTTAATTCCTTCTATTACTGTCTCTTCCAGAGCTCGTTTCATTCTTACCATTGCTTCTTCTCTTGTCTGAGCAGAAACAATTAACTTGGCAATCATAGAGTCATAATTAGGGGGGATTGTATATCCTGAATAAATATGACTATCTACTCTGATTCCGTGACCACCTGGTAAATGTAAATTCGTTATTTTTCCCGGGCTCGGTCTGAATCCGTTTAATGGGTCTTCAGCATTGATTCTACATTCGATTGAATGTAACTGTGGGAAGTAGTTCTTTCCGGAAATTTCAATGCCTGCAGCAACTTTTATTTGTTCTTTGATTAAATCAAAATCAGTTACTTCTTCCGTAATAGGGTGCTCTACCTGAATTCTGGTATTCATTTCCATGAAGTAGAAATCGCCATGCTTATCAACGAGAAATTCAATTGTTCCGGCACCTTCATATTTGATGGCTTCAGCTCCTGCAATTGCTGCTTTTCCCATTTTTTCTCTCAATTCCTGAGAGACAATAGGAGAGGGAGTTTCCTCTACCAGTTTCTGATGTCTTCTTTGAATAGAACAGTCTCTTTCTGAAAGGTGACAGGCACGACCTCTGCTGTCTCCAACAATCTGAATTTCAATGTGACGAGGCTCTTCAACAAATTTCTCAAGATACATGCCGTCATTTCCAAATGCAGCTTTTGACTCCTGTCTTGCATCGTCCCATGCTTTTTGAAACTCGCTTTCATCCTTGATGATTCTCATACCTCTACCACCACCACCGGCTGTTGCCTTAATGATCACAGGGTATTTGATCTTCTTTGCGATTTTCATTCCTTCCTCTACCGATTCGAGTAGACCATCGGAACCGGGAATAGTAGGCACGCCAGCTTTCTTCATGGTATCTTTGGCAGTTGCCTTATCACCCATTTGGTTAATCATTTCAGCACTGGCACCGATGAATTTAATCCCGTATTCATCGCAAACTTTAGAAAACTCTGCATTTTCCGATAAGAAACCATAACCAGGATGGATTGCATCGGCATTGGTGATTTCTGCAGCAGAAATGATATTTTTAATGTTTAAATAAGAATGCGTACTGACAGCAGGTCCAATACAAACCGCTTCATCGGCAAACTTCACATGTAAACTTTCTTTGTCAGCCTGAGAGTAAACAGCAACAGTATTGATACCCATCTCTTTACAGGTACGGATGATTCTAAGTGCTATTTCACCCCTGTTGGCAATTAATATTTTTTTAAACACAATTAATTCTTTTTAATGAATAATAATTGATATTAAGCAGGATCTACCAGGAATAATGGTTGATCGTATTCAACTGGCTGAGCATTGTCTACCAGAACTTTAACGATCGTTCCGTTAACGTCAGACTCTATTTCATTAAATAGTTTCATTGCTTCGATGATACATGCTGTTTGCCCAGCTTTAATCGAATCACCAACATTTACAAATGGTGCAGATTCCGGATTAGCCGATCTGTAGAAAGTACCGATCATGGGTGACTTAATAGTAACGTATTTGTCGGAATCATCAGCCTGGGTTGGGGCTGCAGCTGGAGTTGCTGCTGCAGGTGTAGCTTGTGCTGTCGGAGCAGGAGCTGCTACAGGTATAGGAGCTGCCGCTGCTGGAGCAGACTGAACCTGACTGATTACTTCATTTGATCTTTTTACCTGGATTTTAAATTCTTCAGTTTCAATATTTACCTCTTCAAGGCCTGACTGAGAAATAAAATCAATCAAATCACGAATTTCTTTTGCTTTCATTAGTGAATTATTTTAGAATCTGTGTTCACGTTTTGATAATTCAAGGGTATATGAATGTTGTTTGCAACTGTTTCCCTTTCTTCATCTTTGCAGTGAATTTCAAAGCTTAAAGTGCTCTGAGCCAAAATGTTGAGTTAAAAAAAGTTTATTAACGGAGGTAAAGATAATTATTTTACCCTTTCTACATAAGAACCTTTTGTAGTATCTACCTTTATTCTTTCATCCTGATTGATAAACAATGGTACCTGAACTGTAGCGCCTGTATCGATTGTGGCAGGTTTGGTAGCATTGGTAGCAGTATCTCCTTTTATCCCAGGTTCAGTGTAGGTAACAGTGGCCTCAATGTGCGTTGGTAATTCCACTCCCAGGTATTCATCTTTTTCTTCGTGGATGATCACATCTACCTCCAAACCATCGTTCAGATATTGAGGAGCGTTGATTAGTTTTTCTTCAAGAGTAACCTGCTCAAATGTTTCGCTATCCATGAAATTATAGCCTAAATCATCTTTGTACAGGTACTGATATTTTCTTCTTACAACTCTTGCCGTAGATATTTTATGCCCGGCAGAGAAAGTATTGTCAATTACTTTACCGGTTCTTACGCTTTTCAGTTTCGTTCTTACGAATGCCGGGCCTTTGCCAGGCTTCACGTGCTGAAATTCGACGATTGCGTATAAATCATGGTTATATTCAATCACCAACCCGTTTCTGATATCTGCTGTAGTTGCCATATTTGAATTAAGTAAATGTTATTGGTTATTTTTAGTAGGCCCACTTGATATAAGTGGCTCCCCAGGTAAATCCTCCACCAAAAGCAGCAAGCATGATGTTGTCACCTTTCTTTAATTGCGATTCATAATCCCACAAACATAACGGAATGGTGCCGCTGGTCGTATTGCCGTATTTGTGGATGTTTAGCATTACTTTTTCTTCATTAAGACCCAGCCTTTTTGCTGTGGCGTCTATGATCCGCTTATTCGCCTGATGTGGTACCAGAAAGGCAATATCATCGCCCGTCAGGCTGTTTTTTTCTGCCAGCTCTGCGGCAGTATCAGCCATATTGGTAACGGCAAATTTAAAGACAGCAGAACCTTCCTGATATACGTAATGCTCTTTTCTTTTGATAGTATCTACTGTTGCAGGCCTTCTGCTGCCTCCTGCTTTCATGTGAAGGTATTGTTCACCGGACCCATCCGATCTTAGTATAGAATCTATGATTCCGTTATCGTCAGCAGATGGTTCCAGCATGACAGCTCCGCCACCATCTCCGAAAATGATACAAGTAGACCTGTCCGTGTAATCGATGATAGAAGACATTTTGTCTGCACCTACAACGATGATCTTTTTATAAGTTCCTGCTTTGATAAACTGAGCTGCCGTATTGAGGGCATATAAGAAGCCGGAACATGCAGCCTGTAGATCATAGCTAAATGAGTTTACAGCTCCTACAGCATTTGCTATGATATTTCCGGTAGCAGGAAACAACATGTCAGGAGTAGTAGTAGCACAGATGATCAGATCAATGTCTTTAGGATCAGTATCTGTTTTTAGAAGAAGACCTTTCACAGCTTCAATGCCTATCACCGATACTCCCTGATCTTCGCCTTTTAGAATTCTCCTTTCTTTAATACCAGTTCGGGTGGTTATCCATTCGTCATTGGTGTCTACTAAAGTTTCGAGTTCTTGATTTGTTAATACGTAATCAGGTACATATCCATGAACGCCAGTGATTGCTGCTCTACCTACTTCCATTTAACTGTGCTAATATTAATAAAAATCAAAGCCTGTAATATTACAGGCTTCAAATCTAATTCGTTAATAAAGAAAATACTATGCTAGTACCTCTTTTTCCATTACCACTTTACCTCGGTAGTACATTTTTCCTTCATGCCAGTAGGCTCTATGCGGTAGGTGAGCTTCGCCAGTTGTTGGGCAGATAACATAATTTTTAGGCTCTGCCTTCCAATGTGTTCTTCTCTTATCTCTTCTTGTTTTAGACGTTTTTCTCTTAGGATGCGCCATTTTATTATTGCTTTATGTTACTTGTTCAAATCTTTTAATGCATTCCATCTAGGATCTATCGGATCATCATCAGTTGTTTCCTGCTGATTGTCAGAAGAATAGATGATTTCATCTTCCGACTCCTCCGATTCTTCAAATCTCGGATGTAATTTTTTCATTGGTACCGCCACTGAAATCATTTCAAACAGGTAGTGAGATATGTTGACCGACTGAGTGCTTTGTGTGATCACTTTCACCTCATCAGACAAATCAGCCTCTTCATCACCGTACTTGAACATAATCTGCTCGTCCACTTGTATTGGATAATCAAAATCATCCAAACTTCTGTCACAAGTTAAAACCAGACCTGCCTCAATGTTGAAATCCATCGTAATCATGGACGGAGATTTCTCCAAAGTCACATGACAGCTGCCGGAACCTTCCTTTATATCGCTAAAATCAAACAAATCGAAAAAATCATTGTCAATATCGAAATCATAATCGTGAGTCTCGTTAGAGAGCTTGAAAATGTCAATTCTATATTTTTCTGAAGTCTTCACTGTTCAGTCATCTGCAAATAAAGAACCGCAAATTTAATGAGTTATTCGTGAAACAAAAAAGTTATAGATGAAATTACTGATATTTATCTATTAAAATAGAATCAGACTGTAATTAAGCTTGCTATTAATTCGGAACGATCATAAAAAAAGCCCGAAAATCTTTTAATCAGACCTTCAGGCTTATTTAAATCTTTACTTCTTTTCCTTAAAACCGATCTACAGGGCAAATGTAGCACCAGGTTCCCGGAGTTGGCTGACACAATATAGTATCGATTGGGTTTTTAATTGGATCATTGGGAAGATCAACTATACTACCAATTCCACCTTTAATGGTCTTTTCTAATGCTTCATCGTCTTGAGTAACGAAACTTTTTACTTTTAGCTCGTCTAACCTTAGTTTATTCTTTTTCATAGTAATTTAGTTTGTCGTTATATATGAGTCTAAATATAAATGAATTCAGGCAGTAATTAACATATGAGTTTTTTTTAAAATTTCGACTTGATATAAGTCTTGTGGATTATATTATCACCTGATAATTCAGTGAATTGGAGCAGAGGTTAAATATTTGATTATTGTTGCCCGACTTTGAAGTTGTTAAAGGCAATTTGGGGAGAGAGCAAAGATTCAATACAGAGAGTGAACAAATAAAAAACCTGAATCTAAAAATGCATTTAGATTCAGGTTATCAGGATATTTTGTCTTTATCAGAAATCTACCGGACAGTAAAAGCACCAGGTAGCAGGAGTTGGGTCACAATCAACCTGTGTTTCGAAAGGATCGATAGTTTGAGGTTCGTTGGGTGTATCAATAATATCATTGAAACCTGCTTTAATTGTTTTACCCAAAGCTTCATCATCTTGCGTTACGAAACTTTTTACTTTTAATTCATCTAATCTTAGTTTTTTCTTTTTCATAATTAATTAGTTATTAAATCCTGTCATGAAGATAAACTAATTCTTAAATAGAATTCATTACTACATGGTTAAAATTTGTTTTAAAGCAAAAACTAGTCTGACTCTACGCAATGTTACAATTTAGGTGTGCTTACATAAGTAAACTCTTTCAACCCTTAGTCTGGTTGTATCTCTTAAGTTTGTTCATTTTTGTCTTAGACACAAAAACGAACCAAAAAAGTCAAGCCAAAAAAATCACCTCAGCCGGGTTTTTTGGCAGGCCAGCCCGCCTTTACGAAGACTCTAAGCCTAAAAACCATGCCTCATTTCAGAAGCGCCATTTTGGAATTTTTTTACTCTGATTTTTCACAGATACAGCATATAGAATTAACTGATTAAATTACTTTTAAAAAGACTCTACTGCTCTTTTTTGTTTTTTATAATGTCTTTCGCCAGGAAAACTGCTTTGATAAACGAGTCAGGACTTGCGTGTCCTTTACCAGCTATCGAGTAAGCAGTTCCGTGATCAGGGGAAGTTCTGATAGCATCAATCCCAGCTGTGAAATTAACTCCTTCTTCAAATGTAAGGCTCTTAAAGGGGATCAGTCCTTGGTCGTGATACATCGCCAGCACACCATCGTAATTCTTAAACTGGCCCGATCCAAAAAAGCCATCAGCAGGAAGTGGTCCAATGACTAAATTTCCTTTGTTTTTATAGGTTTCAATAGCGGGAGCTATTATTTCCACTTCCTCATCTCCGAGCAGACCCTCTTCACCTGCATGGGGGTTTAATCCCAGTACTGCTACTTTTGGCTTGCTGATCCCAAAATCTACCTGCAAAGACCTGATCATTAAGCCTAGCTTTTTTTCAATAAGCTCTTTTGTTAATGCCACAGGAACTTTTGATAGCGGTATATGTCCGGTCACAACACCTACTTTCAATGATTCACTCACCATAAACATCAGACTGTCTGATTTATCAAATGAACTGGCAAGGTATTCCGTATGTCCCGGGAAGCTGAACTGGTCAGACTGAATGTTCTTTTTATTAATAGGAGCAGTCACCAATCCTTCGATACGCCCTTCTTTCAGGTCGCTACAGGCTCTTTCAAGTGAATTGAATGCATATTTTCCAGCTTCAGAAGTTACGGCACCACATTTAATTTCAATGTTTTCGTTTGAGAAACTGATCACATTTACTTTTTTAAAATGCAGTGAATCAAAATCTTTCGCCTGATGAAAGCTGAACTGATCCAGCTTTAACTTTTTCCTGTAAAAAGAAAAAACCTTTGGAGAACAGTAAACGACAGGGGTGACATGTTTCAAAACCCTGTTATCGAGAAAGCTTTTCATGACAACCTCCGGGCCAATGCCATTCACATCTCCAATGGAAATACCTATAATTGGCTTCTTTTTATGTGGTACGTTTTTTTTATTCATGTTTGTTAAATTCATACGCCAATTCAGCGACGTTGTGGTCGAATAGACGTATTTTGCATCGTAATTTACTTGAATTTCTCAAAATTCCTGAAATCATGAGTGCAGTAAGGCCAAAAAAGCAATTGGGTCAACATTTTTTAAAAGACAAGCAGATTGCCAAAAAGATTGTTGATTCTTTTCTGACTGTTTTTGATGGAGATCTGGCCATAGAAATTGGCCCTGGGACAGGTGTGCTTACTGATCATTTGATTCAGATTGAAGATTTTCATTTTAAAGCATTGGATGTTGACAGAGAATCTGTGGATTACCTGCACGAAAATTACCCGAATCAGACCTCAAAAGTGCTGTTAGAAGATTTTCTGATGACTGATCTGATGGAACAATTTGAGAGAGTGGGGGTAATTGGAAATTTTCCCTACAACATTAGTTCTCAGATTTTCTTCAAAATTTATGAGGAGAAAGACCGTGCGGAGTTGGTAGTCGGTATGTTGCAGAAGGAAGTAGCAGAAAGGATTTGTGCAAAACCGCGGAACAAGACTTATGGAATATTGTCTGTTTTGCTACAAGCATTTTATGAAGTAGAATATCTTTTTACGGTTAATCCCGGCGTATTTGATCCACCCCCTAAAGTAATGTCGGCAGTTATCAGGCTGAGACGGAATGAGACGAAAGCATTGGATTGTGATCAGAAGCTTTTCAAAAGGATCGTAAAAGAAGGGTTTCAGAAACGACGTAAGACACTTAGAAATGCATTGAAAATATTCGATTTGTCGAAGGAGCTGACAACTGAAAAGGTGTTTTCCCAACGGGCCGAAGAATTATCTGTGGCTGAATTTGTTGAACTGACTAAGAAGATTGAAGCAGATGGAAGAAAGAACGCGATTTGACTTTACTCAGTTTGAATTAACGAAGGAATTTCAGGAGACCTTCCAGCAATATCTGGACGAAAAGAAGGATGATTATATCATTGGTTCTTTGGATGGCGTTAATCCTGCCGATATCAGCGCACTGTTGGATGAGTTCAATACCGATGAATGTAAATATGTCATTGAGTTACTTGACGATAAAATCGGTTCGGAAATCATCAGAGATCTGGATGAGGATGTCAGAATTAAATTTTTGGATGAATTTTCGACAGAGGAGATCGCCCGTTACATAGAACACCTCGATTCCGATGATGGTGCTGATTTATTGAATGAAATTCCCTTAAAACGACAGGAACAGGTAATTGCGCTCCTTGCCAATGAAGAGAAGGCAGGATATCTGCTCGATCTGATGCGGTATGATGAAGATGTCGCCGGAGGTTTGATGGCTAAAGAGCTGATCAAAGCCAATGTCAACTGGTCGGTCTCTCAATGCATAGAAGAAATCAGGAAACAAGCAGAGAATGTCTCGAAAATATATTCAGTTTATGTAGTTGACGACAATGAAAAACTGCTGGGGAAAATTTCTCTGAAAAAAATGCTCTTAACCAAAGGAGCTACCCTAATTGCAGAGATTTTCGATACCGATATTGTGTCCGTGGAGACTTATCTCGATGAAGAAGAAGTGGCTATGATCATGCAGAAATATGATTTGGACGCTATTCCTGTTGTCAATGCCAGGGGCAGACTCGTAGGTCGCATTACGATTGATGATGTGATTGATGTCATTACGGAACTTGCCGATGAAGAAAGACAAATGATGGCAGGTATTTCCTCCGATGTAGAAGAAGATGATGATGTATGGATACTTTCCAAGGCTCGCTTACCCTGGTTGATAGTAGGAGTGATGGGAGGATTGCTGGGTGCTTATTTCATTAGTTTTTACGAAGATGACTTGAAACTGGTGCCAATGATGGCATTTTTCATTCCTCTGATTACCGCTACAGGTGGAAACGTGGGAATTCAATCGTCTTCATTAGTCGTACAGAGTCTGGCTACCCGAAATGCTTTCGAAGATTCGTTGGTTACAAGGCTTATGAAGGTATTATTTGTTGCTGTGGTAAACGGTATTATTCTGGCGATCATCGTTTTTGGTATCGTCATGTTTTCGAAAAGCGATCAGGCAATCGCTCTTACAGTGTCCATTGCCTTGTTTAGTGTCGTTTTGCTAGCTTCTTTCATGGGAACTATTACGCCTCTTCTGCTCGACAGATTCGGGATTAACCCTGCGCTGGCGTCCGGTCCATTCATCACAACTGCGAACGATTTGCTGGGTTTGGTCGTTTACTTTGCTGTTGCTCACGCATTGCATTAATTATATAAGAACGCAAGAATGCCAATTGATAAAAAAATACTGGTCATCAATGACCTGCAACTCGATTTCATAGATATTCTTGAGGCCGAAGGCTTTACGATAGATTATAGGCCTGATATTTCAAAAGAAGAAGTACTGGATATCATTGCAGAATATCATGGTCTGGTGGTGAGGAGTAAAATGTACATTGATGAGGACTTTCTGCAAAAGGCCGGGAAACTGGAGTTCATTGGTCGTGCAGGAGCAGGTATTGACAATATTGACGAAAACGCCGTAGCTAAAATTGATATTAAAATCTACAATGCACCGGAGGGCAACAGAGATGCGGTAGGGGAGCATGCTATCGGTATGTTACTATCATTATTGAATAATATTCCCAAAGGTCATCAGGAAGTGATCAATGGCCAATGGGATAGGGAAGGCAACAGAGGACTGGAGCTGGGGTCAAAGACGGTTGGGGTTTTCGGTTATGGAAATACCGGAAAATCTTTCGCGAAAAAACTGCAGGGGTTTGGTTGCCGGGTGATCGCCTACGATAAATATACCAGTGACAATGATGAGTCTTTCGTTGAGAAAGTTTCTTACGAGGATTTTTTGAAATACAGTGAAGTTGTGAGCATTCATGTTCCTCTGACAGAAGAAACTGATAATTTGGTTGATAAAGATTTTATCGATTCATTCGAAAATGAAATCTATCTCATCAATACTTCCAGAGGTAAGGTTTTGAATCTTGAAGACCTCTTGGATGGATTGAAAAGAGGCAAGGTAGCATCAGCATGTCTCGATGTACTGGAAAATGAAAAGCTCAACACATTGACAGAAAGGCAAAGAAAAACTTTGGATGAGTTGATAGCTACCAACAGAGTATTACTGACGCCGCATGTTGCCGGATGGACTTATGAATCCTATCGTAAAATAAGCGAGGTAATGGCCGAAAAAATCAAAAATCATTATTCGCTGTAGCAGGCGAATTGTTTCATCCGAAAAATATTGATTATATTTGTGAAACAGTAAAAAGAAAGAGACGGTTCTAGCGATAGAACCGTTCTTTTTTGTTTTAAGACTAATTAGATTAATAATATGTCAAACATCAGTTATTATACAAAGGAAGGTTTAGATAAGCTGAAAAAAGAACTTCAGGATTTGAAAACCAAAGGAAGAGCAGATATGGCTAAGCAGATAGCGGAGGCCAGAGATAAGGGAGATTTAAGTGAGAATGCGGAGTATGATGCTGCAAAAGAGGCTCAGGGGCTTCTTGAATTGAAAATTTCTAAACTGGAAATTGCTGTAGGAAATGCCAGAGTAATGGATGAATCAGCAATTGACACCTCAAAAGTTTCTATACTTTCTACAGTAAAAATTAAAAATAAAAAGAACGGAGCTGCCTTCACTTACACAATTGTGTCTGAGGAAGAGTCCGATCTTAAAGCAGGTAAGATATCGGTACAATCACCGATTGGAAAAGGGTTATTGGGCAAGAAAGTAGGAGATTTAGCAGAGGTGAAAGCACCTGCAGGTACTTTGGAATTCGAAATTTTAGAAATCGGTTTTTGTACCGATATCTTACCTGCTTTAAGATCGGACTCTTCCTCAGACACAATTGTGTAAGTGAAGGCAGCTCC
>JBCBHL010000083.1:0-22500 GCA_038525605.1 Bacteroidota bacterium | reverse complement strand
AGCTCTACAGGAGAGACTGACTGGATCGAAACGAACATCTCAGGAAACAATTTGATATACAGTGCCAATTTTTCACAGCCCGAACTGGGAAAAGAAAACTGGCTGGTAAGTCCAACTTTTGATGTGTCTGATCTTTCCGAAGGAAGCCTCACTTTCGATCTTGCCTATGCGCAAAGAAACAACACAGTTGACGGGCTCAAAATACTCTTATCGAAAGACTGTGGAATTAATTGGAGCGAAGTGATCTATAATAAAAGAGGCAGTCTGCTCGCTACAGTTGATGAACCTGTCAGCGGAGAATGGTTTCCCGCCCTAGAAACTGACTGGGTAACAGAAACCATCGATCTTACTGAAATCATCAATGATGTCTTTACCAGTCAAATCAGGATAGCGTTTGTCACAACGAATGGAAATGGCAACAATATTTTTCTTGACAACATTCAATTGTTTGACACGCAGATTCCTAACCTATTGGAAATCAATGGCAATATGTCGGTATTTCCTAATCCATCTACCGGATTGTTTTTTGTAGCGATGGATTTGCCACAACGGGAAGAAATTGCACTAAGTGTCATCGATATATCCGGGAAAGTGGTAAGAAGATTTGATTTGATGAATGTACTCAACCAAAGGTATGAAATCGATATTCCACAGACGAAAGGTGTCTATTTTGTGCAGGCCATCGGAAAGAATACTAATTTGACCAGAAGAATTTTAATAGGCAGATAATTCCGCCTATGATCAGAATTTTGAATAATTTTACCGCTTATGAAAGTAGGTATTTTTTTTGGAGGACAATCCAGAGAAAGAGAAATCTCCTTTGCTGGAGGCAGAACAGTTTATGATAATCTTAACAAGTCTTTATTTGAGGCTGTTCCAATATTCATTGATAGTTTAGGGAATTTTATTCTACTTGACTGGGAGTTTATCTACAAGGGTACCATAAGGGATTTTTACCCACCTGCTTCTGTATACCCTCCAGACAATAAAAATTTTCAGTTATACATTGAATCTATCGATTCACCTGAGCAAGTTGCTACGGCAATCGATCAAATCGGAAAGAAAATCGAACCTTCCGACTTATCTGAAATGATAGATTTTGCCTTTTTGGCATTGCATGGCCCGTACGGAGAGGATGGAAACCTACAGGGAATTCTGGAATGGTATAATATCCCCTACTCTGGTTCGGGAATTCTTCCTTCTGCCATAGGAATTAATAAATCAGTTCAGAAGGCGTTAATGAGTAATGCTGGTTTCAATACACCAGATTTCTCTATCATCAAAAGGACTGATTGGGACAAGCAACCTGATCAGGTTTTAAAGTCAGTTACCAATTCATTTGATTTTCCTTTGGTAGTCAAATCACCTAATCAGGGTTCTTCTATTGGTATTTCCATCGTGGAATCGGCAGATGAGCTGACAAAAGCTATTAACAAAGGCTTCTTTATCGAAAAAGTAGTCTTAAATGATTGGCAGAGTAAAAGTGATGTAGATAAAATACAGTGGATTGCCAGGCTAACAGATATTCGAGAGGGCACAGGATTGCCAGTCTATCTCAATGAAGATCAGGTGATCTATCAGCCTAATCAATTACTTGAAGCATTGAATGTACAATCTGGGGAGGAAGCTGTGCTCCTACCCTTTGACTCAGAGGAAGAACTGTTAATTGAATCATTCATTGCAGGTCGTGAGTTCTCTTGTATCGTCATTCAGGATGATCAGGGCAAACCCATAGCCTTACCACCTACTGAAATCAGGAAAAGCACCACCTTGTTTGACTACAGAGCTAAGTATTTACCTGGTGTCAGCAGAAAGATCACTCCTATTGACTTGTCATCAGAAGAAGTAGAAAAGATCAGAAAAGACTGTGAAAGGCTGTTCATTACGATCAATTGTAATGTTTATGCAAGAATAGATGGTTTTTACACGCAAGATGGTGAAATTTTCCTCAATGACCCGAACACTACCAGTGGCATGTTACCTTCGTCATTCTTTTTCCACCAGGCTGCTGAAATTAACCTGACTCCTTCGGATTTTCTTACCTACATCATTAAAACATCGATGGCACAGAGAATTCGTACTGGGAAAAGAAATATTGCATTGAGAAAGGAATTGGCATCTCTGGAACGGACTATAGAAAGTAACCTGAGGAAAGGTGCTAACAAGCGAAAAGTTGCCGTAATCATGGGAGGTTTTTCGTCTGAGAGACATATTTCTGTGGAAAGCGGAAGAAATATTTTTGAGAAATTAAACTCATCGGGAGATTACACCCCTATTCCTTTTTTCCTCACAGGCAGCGAAGCTGAACATGAATTATATCTGCTCCCCATCAATATCATGCTAAAAGATAATGCCGATGATATCAAGTCAAAAATAGCTGATCAAAAAGGGCTGCACCCCATCATTAGGCAAATCAGAGAAGAGGCTAAAGACATCATTGATACGTATGCTCAAAATAAAACGCCTGAGATTGCCCGGGTTTCTTATGAAAGTCTCTCTTCGATGGTAGAATTTGCTTTTATTGCCTTACATGGACGGCCGGGAGAAGATGGGGCTATCCAGCAGGAACTGGAAAAATACCACATTCCCTACAATGGTAGTGGCATTCCCAGTTCGCAAAAGACGATCAACAAAGCTGAAACCAATTCTATCTTAAAAAATCACGGTGTTTTAGTGGCAGATCATTTGCTCTGCTATCAGGATGACTTTCAAAACAATCGAGAAAAGACAATTGACTCTATCGAAAGCACCTTACAATATCCATTAATCGCCAAGCCTGCCGACGATGGATGTAGTTCTGCGGTTAAAAAAATCAATAGTCGTCAGGAACTGATTGCCTTTGCAAAAATGATGTTCAGACTAACTGATGACGACCGGGACCAGCAAAGTGTAGATATCTTAGGGCTTAAGCCCAAGGAAGAGTTTCCGATAAAGTCCTACTTTATGATCGAGGAACTGATCGACAGAAAAGATGCGATTCACTTTTTAGAAATCACAGGTGGCATGCTGACCAGCTACAATGAAGCAGGTGAAATTGAATATAATGTCTTTGAGCCGTCTGAGGCGCTTGCTTCCGGTGAAGTATTGTCGCTCGAAGAAAAATTCCTTGCCGGGGAAGGTCAGAATATCACACCTGCCAGGTTCTCTAAAAACCCATCAAAAAATGCAGCAGTATCTGAATCGGTCAGAAAAGAATTTGAAAAGGTTGCCAGAATACTGAATGTAGAAGGCTATTGCAGAATAGATGCTTTTGTCAGAATTTATGAAAATCGCACAGAAACCATTATCATTGAAATTAATTCTTTACCGGGAATGACTCCTGCTACCTGTATTTTTCATCAGAGTGCAATAGCAGACCTGAAACCTTATCAGTTTATCAATGAGATCATTCAATACGGATTTGATAAAAGAAAAAAAAGTCTAAAAACCTATTGAAGAAATAAGAGATGATTAAAAAGATTTTTAAAGCAAATTCATGGCTCGATGTTGTCAAGCATCTGATGATTGCAGGCCTGTTGTTTGCCGTGCTTTTAGCGGTTGTTTTTTACATATATCTCCCTATAAAGACTAAAAAAGACAATTCTATTACCGTTCCTGAAGTCATCGGTAAAGAATACGAAGACCTGGAAGAGTTTATCACTGCCAGAAAGCTACGTTATGTGGTCACTCAGGATTCCGGATATAATGCAGATTTACCGCCACGGGCTGTTCTCTCTCAGTTTCCAAAGGCTAATGCCAATGTAAAAGAAGGCAGAAAAATTTACCTTACCCTCAATGCTGTCAATCCTCCTAAAGTGGAAATGCCGGATTTAGTTGGGAAATCGCTAAAAACGGTACAGCTACAGTTCCAGGGAATGGGTATTAAGGTTGGTAAGTACTTTTTTACTCCAGGACCCTACAAAAATACGTTTGTGTCGGCACAAATCGATGGAGTAGATATTGAAATCGGTGAAAAAATCGCAAAAGGCTCGATAGTGGATTTAGTACTGCAGAATGGTAAAGGGCAGCAATATTTTGACGCACCGGACGTTATCGGGAAGGTAAAGGAAAATGCTGAGTTTATCATAACCGGCAGCAACCTGATAATTGGTGAAATTTATTATCAACAATCAGATAGTTTGATTGGCAAAATCCTGAAGCAGGCACCAGGTCCTGGCGCCAGGGTTCGCACAGGGCAATCGGTTGACCTTTGGGTTGGCGCATTAGATTCTCTGTCTACAGGCAACTAACTTTTTGATGAAGCAAAATAATGATTAGATTATTACTTACAATATTACTTTCAGCAGTTGCTTTTTTAGCCTATCCACAGCTAATAGAAAAGCCATTGCAGCAAAAGAAACAACACCTTCAACATAGAGTTAGTGAAGCTCCTGATACACTTTTGAACTTACCGTTTTGGGATGATTTCTCTACCAGCAATGGCAGACCTTCTCCTTTTTTATGGAAATTCGGAGAAAATGTGACTGTCAGTAATACCATTGGTTCAAATGCTCCTACACTTGGTGTGGCAGTACTAAATGGCTCAGATTCTCTGGGAATACCCTACGCAATCGATGACAATGCAGTAAGCCCGGTCGACAGCCTCGTCTCTCAGCCCATCAATCTGACGAAAGTCGCTATCAACAACAGAAATTCAGTTTTCATGAGTTTCTTTTGGCAGGCGAACGGATTGGGGGAAATACCGGATGTGGAGGATTCTCTCTCCTTATGCTTCTTAGATGAAAACCTTGAATGGATCAGTCAGGATATTAACCCGGGGGACTTATCTAATAACGCTTTGATAGGAGGACCTGATATTCTAAGGTTTTCACCTACAAATCCAGAAGAGCAGATTTTCACCCAGATCATCATTCCTGTTCCTGAGGAGTTTTTCCACGAAGGTTTCAGATTCAAATTTCAAAGCTATGGAAGCAGACAGGGTTCTTTTGATTCATGGCTGATTGATTATGTATACATCAACTTTGACAGAACTGTCGGTGATGTCTTTTATGAAGACAGAGCTATTGCACAAGGGATTAGCCCGACTTTCGGAGGCTATAAAACCATTCCCTTTGAACACTTTTTTGACAACCAGGGATTACTGTCCAACACAGTGGATTTTCAGGTCAACAACCTTGATAACGAGCTACAGCCACTAAACTTTTGGGTTGAAGTATTTGATCAGAAAACAGGTAACATGATTCTAACTGTCAACGATGAATCTGCTGTTTCACCCGTTTTGGGAGCCAATGAAAGAAGGACTGTTACCTCCAATGCCATTGATGCTGACAACCTAATTGTAGACTCTGATACTACTTCACTACTTTTTAAGACATACATTGATAGTGACGATGAACCGCTCATTCCAAATGCCAGCAGGG
Organism: Bacteroidota bacterium; assembly: GCA_038525605.1. Lineage (GTDB taxonomy): Bacteria > Bacteroidota > Bacteroidia > Cytophagales > Cyclobacteriaceae > JANSWY01. The sequence continues at coordinate 17,140 of JBCBHL010000083.1, read as the reverse complement.
CGCTTACATTTTTAAATAATGACACAGTATACAACGAGTTAGAACTTGAGCGATTCTATGCTTATGACGATGGCTCAGCGGAGTTTTCTGCCGGAATCAATGTAGATGGAGGAAAGTTGGTCGTAAAGTATGGTATTTTAACAAGAGATACGCTGACAGCAATTGACATTAACTTCCCGATTATCTTTCCTGATTCGGAACGTGAGAGAATAAGGGTATTGGTTTTAAGGGACCTTACTGATAATCCGGAAAGTATGCTGATCGCTCAGGATTTTGCGGTACCCCCACGTATATCTTCTAATACTTTTACAAGAATCCCTCTGAAAGAACAGTTTATCCTTCAGGATACCATTTACATTGGGATCGAGCAGTTTTCGAGTGATTACATTGCCATCGGGCTTGATAAAAACTCAGAAAATGGCAATAAAATTCTCTTCAACCTGGGGGAATTGTGGGAAAGAAATCTTTCGGTGGAAGGAAGCCTGATGATTCGTCCGGTTTTTGGGACTCCCTTTGCCCCAACTGATGTTAAGGAGGACATTAGTGAAACTATTGTACTCTATCCCAACCCGGCAAAAGATCAGTTACACATTTCCGGAAATTATGATTCATTTGTTTTGATGGATATCTCAGGGAAACAGGTTGCCATCGATCAAATAGATGATAAGCAGCTAAACATATCAGGACTTGAAAAGGGAATTTACATCCTGTACTTCAAGGTAGGCGATGCATATCAAACAAAGAAATTTATAAAACAGTAAATTCCGAGCTTTCCTGTTTTTCGATGTGGTGATTCAAAGAGGTTTTATCTTTCCCGGGTTCAGGACCTTTGATTTGTTCAAAAATAAATGGCTTTGGACTAAAGCTTATCACAAATATGACGATTGCTAAGACTCCTATTATCTTTCTTTTCAGGTCTAATGGAGCTTCATTTTCGGTTTCAGGGTGATCTATGCCAGTAACTCTCCCGATGATTAATCCCATTAATAACCAGCCCGGATATCCTTCAATGGATGAATTAAAATACAGCAACATAAACTGAGCCGTGTAAATGATTACAGCAATCATCAATCTTGCCTGTCTTTCTGGGTGAACATTAAACAAACAGACGTATAAAAAATAAATATAGCCTAATGACCAGGCGACAAAGCTAAAATCAAAAGATTCAGGTTTGATAAATCCAAGACCGGCATAAAACATAAATGCCACGTAGCATACCCTGCTGATGATGCCGTGCGTTCTCTTTCCTAACAATCCATAGATAATATGTCCTCCATCCAGCTGACCAATAGGTAACAGATTGATTGCTGTAAAAAACAAAGCAACGTATGCCACCATTAAAAAGGGATAATGAAGTGCTTCACCTTCAAACGGATAACGATCAATATCATAACTCAGATAGTTCTCTGCAAACTGGAATAAGAGATTAGAACCAAATTTAAAAACCATAGCGGTTTCACCTTCTCCGGGTCTGTAATCCGGATAGTTATCACCGAAGGGAATATACTCAGGATGAATCTCGAAGATATAGTCCAATGGTGGTAGTGTCTTAAAACCTGTAATCATAATGATCACGGCGACAACAAATCCTGCCAGGGGTCCCGCCACTCCTATATCGAAAAAGGCACGTCTGGATTTCACCTTTTCTCTTATCGAGATAAATGCACCCATTGAACCAATCGACGGTAAACCAAGAAACCCAATATACATCGGAATGTAAAATGGCAAAGTAACCTTCACGTTATTTCTTAATGCAACAAAATAATGTCCAAATTCATGAAATGTCAGAAATGTTAAAAAGAGAAGAGAGTAAACTAAACCTCCGTATATCTCCATGATATCCAAACCTCCGGCTCCAAAAAGTGATTTACCGTATCTTAGTTCTGCCCCTGAAATAGTGGTGAGGATGAAAGTCAGTAAAAACAACATCAGTTGTACAACATGAATTTTTTTCATGGCATTAAAATTTGGATAAAGGTAACCAATAAAATCACTTTCAATAAAAAATTTAACTAAATGAAAATCAATTAATCAAGGCATTCTGGACACTTTTTATCATCCGCTAATCAATTTTATCAATTCGAGAGTCTGTCCTGGATGAGCAATTTGCTTTATCTGAAAACCCATTTCCCCGGCAGCCTCCAGATTTTCAATCTTGTCCTCCAAAAACAATACTTCTTCGGCCTTCATCCCTTCGTTATCATCCAGTATAAACTGCCATGAAGAATGATCTGGCTTTCTTTCACCGATCTCGTGGGATAAATACACTTTGTGAAAAAACTGATTCAGATGCGTAAATTCAGAAATTTCACTCAACATTTTATGAAATGCGATTTCGTGAATGATATTGGTATTACTCAATACCATCACACTTTTCATCTTCGAAAGTTCCCTAATGGCTGGGATAATGGCCGGGTCAATTTTCAGCAACATATTGTTCCAGGCGATATCAATCTGTTGATCAGTTAAATCCTCATTGTTTAACATCCTTCTGATTTCTGATCTGAATTCATCAGCAGTAATTCGCCCGGTTTCAAAATCATTAAAAAATCTCTCTCCTCTTACTTTTTCCTTGAGTGTCTGAAACGAAAACTGTCCTAGTTTGGCAAACTCATGATAGGAGCCTTCCTCGTTGAGGTAAATTACTACGTTTCCCAGGTCAAATAATACGGTTTTTACATCCATTCGTGTTGCTTTATTCAATGTGATTGAAGTACTTGAAAAAAGTTGAATGCAGCTAATTTAAAATAGAATTGTAAGTATTTTAAATATTCCTGAAGTGATTATTTGTCTACGGCAAATCGGAGTACCTGTTGCTCTTCACCAAACCTGATTGTCAGCAAATAAACGCCTTGCTTTAGCTCAGAAATATCAAAATCAAATTGGTTGGCCCCACGATTTAATGACAAACCACTTTCTGAGTGATACTCCCTACCGCTCATATCCATAATCGCAAAATCTACGGTCTGTTCAACCTGACTGTTCATATGCAGACTAATATCGTCTTTAACAGGATTTGGGAAGAGCATTACTGAATTTCTATTCAAAGGGTTATTGACAACAATCTGGCTACTGAAATTGAATTGACCATCAAAGTCTATTTGTTTTAACCGATAGTAAATTGCTCCAAACTGATCGATATTTCTATCAATGTAATTATATGAAAGTAACTCGTTACTCTCACCATTTTCAGCCTTAGAATCAACCTTTCCAATGAGTGCCCATTTGCGACCATCTAAACTTCTTTGCACTTCAAAAAAATCATTTTGAAACTCGGAAGCGGTTTCCCAGCTAAGTAAAATGTCTTGTGAATCTTGCCAGCCCGTGAAAGAAATCAACTCGACAGGGAGCACAGAAGCAATATCAAAAACCCTGACGTGTCCTGCCAGGTTACCATTCCCATCATTGTTGGTAGAACTACTGGCAACTCTTAAGCCATCTGATGATATCGAAACGGATTGACCTGAAAAGTCCAACGCTGCTTCTCCGTCAATGTCAGTTCCCACCTGAGTCCATGTACCTCCCACTTCCTGATAAATTCTTACATATCCTGAGCGACTGCCATTTCCGCTTGTGTTGGGTGCCCCAATGGCCACCACTCGTCCATTGGCAGAAAACGAAATACTGGCCCCATAAGCGTCACTCGAAGCTTCGCCATCAATATCAGATCCAACCTGGGTCCACGAACCACCAATTTCTTCAAATACCTGGACATGTCCTGAGTTGATCCCGTTTTCATCATTAAAATTTCCTCCAACAGCCAATCTCAAACCATCGGCTGAAAGTGCGACGGAAACACCGAAATTATCACTGTCAGCTTCGCCATCGAGATCGGTACCAACCTGTGTCCAGTTTCCAGCAATCAGTTCATATACTCTGGCATGACCTCTATCAAGTCCAATTCCATCATTTCTATTGGCGCCTATGGCTACTCTTAAACCATCAGCAGAAAGAGAAACAGCCTGGCCGAAATTATCACCAGCGGCTTCAGCATCAATATCGCCTCCAAGTTGTATCCAGTTCCCCCCTACCTCTTCATAGACTCTTACATGGCCAGCATCAAATCCAGTACCATCATTTCCAATTGCCCCAATAGCCACTATTCTCCCATCAGATGAGAGAGAAACAGATTGACCTGAACGATCAAAAGCAGCTTCCCCGTCAATATCACTCCCAACCTGTGTCCAATTACCTGCTACTTCTTCATATACTTGCACGTGACCTGCATTTGATCCAATTCCGTCATTTTCGTTAGCGCCAATGGCGACTATTGTACCATCTGACGAAAGTGAAACGGAAAACCCAGCCGCATTAAATGTTGACTCCCCATTGATATCACTTCCTACCTGGGTCCACACTCCTCCACTTTCCTCATAGATTCTCACCAGGCCTCTGTTATTGTTCACCTGACTACTGCTAATAGCGATTCTTGTGCCATCTGCAGACAGTGAGGCAGCTCTACCGAATCGTTCATTTGCTACCAGGCCATCTATGTCATCACCTATTTGCACCTGTGCAGATATTGTGAAAACATAAAATAAGAGTGATAATGAAATGAGATAAGTTTTGGAATTCATGAGTTGGTTTTGTTTGATCAGTAAAAATGCTTCCCTGATTTATATAGTTCAATTATCAGCAAATAAGTGGACTAACTGACATAAAACTAAATAGTTTCCAGGTGCCACCAACATCTTATTCCTCTAAGTATTGGTTTTAGCGGCATTCGTGACAATTTCACGATCATTTTAACCCTGCTAATTCCCGAAAAGTGCCTGCACTGAATTCATTAGCAGCAATACTCCCATTTCAAAATCATGAAAGATCTGTCTTGCGTTACTCTTTATCTGCTTTTTAATGGGAAAACTACCCTTCTTTGAAAAATTCAGGATAGAGCTCTTCACGTCCAGTTAAATTACCAGTTTTCCAGGTCAAACAAAACGGTTTTCACATCAATTGGTATCGCTTTATTCAATGTTCGAATTGATCAGAACAATTGAATAAAGCTAATTCAAATTAGAATTGTAAGTATTTTAAACATTCCTGAAATGATTATCGGTCTACAACAAATCTGAGAACCTGTTGCTCTTCACTATACCTGACAGTCAGCAAATAAATACCTTGTTTCAGCTGAGATACATCAAAATCAAATTGATTGGCTCCACGGTTCATTGACCGACCTATTTCTGAAAGAAACTCCTTTCCGCTCAAATCCATAATCATGAAATCTACAGACTGATCAACCTGACTGATCAATTGCAGATGAATATCATCCTTAACAGGATTTGGGAAGAGTGAAAACAGGTTTCTATTCAAAGGATTATTGACAACAATCTGATCACTGAACTCGAATTGACCATCAAAATCTACCTGTCTTAGTCGGTAGTAGATTGTTCCAAATTGATCGATGTTTCTGTCGGTGTAGTTGTATGATAGCAACTCATTACTTTCTCCATTTTCAGCTTTAGAATCAACTTTACCAACAACTACCCATCTGCTGCCATCTTCACTTCTCTGCACTTCAAAATAATCATTTTGAAACTCGGAGGCAGTACTCCAACTTAGATCAACATTGCTATTATTCATCTGTCCATTGAAGCTGACCAACTCAACAGGCAAGGGCGCATCAGTCTCTCCGGCGACCGTTTGACTGAAAGAAGTTATGCCGTCGAAAGTCACCATTCCTGTTGTATTATCGATAGAGGAAGCCTCAAATGCAGAACCCCAGCTTCCTGAACTTGTACTGGGTCTTTTAAACAAAAACACCCTGGTAGGGTCATTGATTGTAAAGACACCGGGACCATAAGTATATGTAAGCTCAGCACTGGTAAAGGATCCGCTCCCAAATTGGTTAATAATTGTAAATGGATTATTCACCAGATTCGTCAGCGTATAATCATCCCCTGCCGATGTTCCCGAAGGAGTTCCATCTAGTTCGAAAACTACTAAATCTACCGTTCCTGTAACACCAGTTAATTCGACTCCCAACCCACCAACTGTTGTAGCTCCTGTAGCTGAGGTAATCGCAACAGAACTACTGCTTCCTTTTGCTACAGAAACCGGGGAACTGGTCCATGTAGTACCAATCATACTTCCTTCGTTGCTAGTAATGACATTTTTCGTTGAAGTACCCGTATTTTCATTGAACTGCCAATAGCCAATCAAATTGGTATCAAGTCCATCGGGAATTAGAAAATTACTTTGTCTGATCTCATTTTCAGTTCTGACAGAATTCCAGATTTTTAATTCATCAATCACACCGTCGAAAAAGTCAGAAGTAACACCTACTCCATCCCAGTCTTGCCCAAGTACCCAACTGAGACCTGAAGGATCACCTATTACATCATTGACCGTACTTTGGTATAGCTGAGAGCCATCTCTGTAAACAGTAACTTCACTAGTAGTACCGGTTAGTCTTTCAACCGAAACTGCCAGGTGCTGTAGGTTAGTTGTCTTAGTACCACCGGATACTGTTTCACTGCCAACGGTCACCTCAATTCCGCCATTATAATAACCAACTTTAAAAATATCTGTTCCTGTGGCATCATGTTTTGCAATAAAAGATTGGCCGTCAGCATCTGAATTGGGAGAAACCCAAAACTCCGCTGTAAACGACTCGTTTATCGTTAAATCTGAAAGGGTCGTATAATCATCGATACCATCGAAAGCAAGTGTAGATCCTGCGCTGTTTTCAGTAATATTGACATTTGCTTCGTTGGCGGTACCGCTGATCTCGAAATCATCAATCATAAAGCCATCGCGATTGTATCCTCCGGAATAGCCACCATTTACATACAAAACAAACCTGAATGCAACGGTAGCGTTTCCACTTAAAAAAGAAATGTCATATGTTGTATTTTCATTATTGTGATTACCATTAAACCCAGTCCGATCATGAATCACGTTGGTTTCCAATGCATCGACGGAAGCAGGGTCTGTACCATATTCATACCAATTAGAGCCATTAGAATCATTATCGGTTCCTAATCTGGTCCAATTGTCACCATTATCCAGTGAGTATTGTACCTGCACTCCAAAAGGGGCATTTGTAAACTGCCTTTCCATACTTTTCCTAAAACTCAAGGTATATGTTCCGGCAGCACTCATATTAAAATTCGGGGAAAATAGCGCACATGAATAATCGGTTTGTATCAGATCACCATCAAGATCTGTTTTCCAGACATTTGTGCCACTACTGACATTGGTAATTGCATTAGTTGGGGTACCCCGCTCCCAAAGGTTAATTCCACCGGTCAAATCATCAGAACCAAAATAGTCGGCATTTGATTCAAAGTCCCCACCATCTGCTGCTGAGAAAGGTGTTGACAGATTTGGCATCACCTGTACAAAATCTGACTTAACAGCTGTGAAGGCACCACCGTTGATCGATAAGGTAACCTCGTATTTACCCGACCTTTGATAGGTATGTGATGGGTTCTGCTCAGTGGAAGTTCCGCCATCACCAAAGTCCCATTCCCAGCTGGTCGCTTTGTAAGAAGCGTCAGCAAAATTCACAGTCTTTTCAGCATATATTGCATTTTTATCGGCAGTAAAATCTGCGTTTGGCGAGGTGAAAATATCAGAAGAAAACAACCCTCTCCCGTGTGTGGCAGCAACCACCAAATTATCTGAATCCCTAATCTGCAGCATATCGGTACGGACATTGGCTAATCCATCATTTGACGGTTCCCATTCTGTTAAAGCTCCATTGAGATTATCTGTTGACCAAACACCCAATTCGGTAGCAATTAAAACTTCATCGCTATTATTGGGGTTGAAAAGCGCCCATCTGACAGGCATGTCTGGTAAGTCACCTTCTACGCTCGTCCAGTTAATACCTCCATCTGTTGTTTCCCACACACTGGTGACACCATAGTTAGAAAAAGTTACTAATAAATGATTGTCATCACCATTTTCCACAGCCACACAGGAAACGGAACCACCAGGAAAAGAAGCCCCGGTAATATTTGTAGGAACGATGGTATTATTGGCATCATCTACTCTTACCACTCTTCCATTATTGGTTCCAAACCAAACAACTCCTCCAGTATTCGGAGAGGCGCTCACGTGTGTAATGGTACCACCGCCCATCTCTGTAATCGTACCACTGGAGAAGAATCCGGGAGTTCCTGCAATTGTCAAATCTGTTGAAAAAAAGTAAATCCCGGCTGAAAAACCACCATAGTAGATATTTTCTACATTATCATAGTCAGTTGGGTTAATAAATGATCCTCCATTATTACCGAGAATCAACGAAAAAGTAAGTCCGCCGTCCAAGGATCTGGAAATATTTGCATTAGTAAATGCAGTGATCCAAACATCTGGGTCAGACTGGTCGATATGGGCAAAACCACCATCACCGCCTGTAGATTCTACGATGGTACTGAGTCCCAGATTAGTGATCTTATTTGATCCATTGTCCTGAGTTCCCCCAATAAACTCGGGAGAAAAGGCTGTTGGTTCCATTGCTACTGAGTAAAACTGCGAAGTGTTGTACCCAAATTCCTTTCGTTTAAAAGTAGGGCTTGTGCTGCTCCCATCGTCGGTTGAATAAATACCGCCGTCATTACCAAAATACATCACGTCAGAATTTCCTGGCTGATAAACAATTGCATGTTGATCTGCATGAACTTCCGGCAAGTCGCACTGACCTGCCCAGTTAGTCAGTTGAGTCCAGTTATCACCACCGTCAGTTGTTCTGAGTAAGTCTATTCCTCCGATGTAAACCACATCACGGTCGTTTGGATCAACAGCAGCAATTAGGTCGTACCAGGCCTGTCCTCGCGTAAAGTCGTTGGAACCCGTAACACATTCCTGATCGAACCACAATGGTGTTGGGTCGCCAACATCATTCCACGTTCCTCCTCCGTTTGTGGATCTCATAATTTTGTTAATGCTATTATCATTCTCCTGAACCAGTGCATAGATATAATTCGCATCACTGGGAGCGGTAGCCAGCTCAATTCTCTGTTCATCGCAATTAACAGTAGAAGTAGCATATACATTTGTCCATGAGGCGCCATCATTTTGAGATCGCCAGATTCCCTGCCCTTCAAAAATCCCAAAACTGACGAAAATGTCATCATCAGCAGCTATTTCCAAGTCTGAAGCTCTACTTATATACGTGTTACCTGTACATGGATTAGTGCCGGAATTTCCTGTTAACACCTTAGTCCATGAAGTGCCTCCATCGGTAGACCGCATCAATCCTCCTCCAAAGTTGGTATATCTACTCCTGGTTGCTGCCAACACTGTACCTGAAGAAGTAACAACAATCTTGTTGACAAACAAAAAGTCACAACCGCCTGGTCCGGCACATGTGGCAGTATTACTCGTAATTGTAGATGCCAGCTGAGTCCAGGTATCACCCCCGTCAGTCGATTTCCAAATACCATTCCCTTCAACTGATCCATTATTGAAATATCCTTCACCAGTACCGAAATACATAATATCTGTATTAGTAGGGTCGTAGGCAATAGTAGAAATCGCCATATTATCAAAAAAGTCATCGATCGATTCCCAATCAGGGTTTTCTTCGGTAATATCAGCTGTTTTCCAAAGTCCTCCTGAGACTCCGGCTGCCCAAACAGTTTTATTGGTACCATCATTCGGATCTATCATAATTGCACGTGTACGTCCTCCCACGTTACTGGGCCCACGCTCTGTCCAGGAAACACCCGTTATCGCTTTTTCAGCCAGATTTTTACTGGAACCGATGCTTCTTTTTTTCTCAGCGTACTTATAAGCGCTCATCAATCGGTTTCTGGGAACATAGCCCAGTTTTGGATCTTTCGTGCGTTCATAATCCTGCTCCATAGCCAAATCTGCCCTGGTTTTTTTATCGAGTTTTTTAAATGTTGAAGAAGGACTGACTCTCCGATAACTGTCTGACTGGTCATCAATGAAATGTAAATAAGATAAACCACCTGTTAAAAACAGTAATAGCGGAGCAATAAATAGTATTTTTTTCACAGCTGTATAGAGTAATATTACGAATAATATGGATCATCGAACATCTTGAGTTATCAGCGATATTTATCGAAGAGCTTTGATTTTCAAACGTTCAATGATGGCGTGTTTAGCAATCTTTGAAGTCTCTTTGCGGGTGTGTTACATAATTTTTCGAGTATAAGCAATATTAAAATATTACAAATAAACACTACAATTATGCAATTCAAATTTACAATAATTAATTGAAATCTTTAAGAAACATCTCAAAATAAATTCCTGTAATTCATATTTGATTACATCCAGCTAGCGTTATTATAAAAAAAATTGTCATATGAATAACAATTTGATTGAACAGTGAATTTGGTATTGAGAACTAAAAAAAAAATTATATTGAGGGATACAGCGAATTCTGTATTATCTTTGTGCCATGCCTCAATCACTTATTTTGGAAAATCTTCTCACATAATGAAAGCATAGCGCAGAATACATCTCTTACAAAATAATTTCATTGAACAGTTAGGAATTAAAATTATAACATGAAAATTAGATTTAACGGTAAGTCACAACAAGACTTTTTTGCAGATGTTAAAAAACAAGTTGATGCTTACTTCAAGGAAAACAATATCAGCAAGCACGCAAATGCTGAAATGGTATTTAAAACAGTGTTTTTCCTAACATTACTAGTTGGCTTTTACGGTTTGATAATGTCCGGAATGTTTGGCCTTACTTCGATGTTGCTGATGGCTATTGGACTGGGAATGGTTCAAGCATTCATAGGGTTTAATATCTGCCATGATGCTATTCATGGATCGTATTCTTCAAACAGAAAAGTAAATAGGGTATTTAGCCTTGTTTTTAATTTGATTGGCGCCAATCACCACGTTTGGGATGTATCACACAATAAAGTACACCATACTTTTACAAATATTCCTGGTCATGACGAGGATTTAGAAGTTGCTCCTGGATTGGTACGTTTATGTCCGGAAGATCCTAAGAAACCAATTATGAAATATCAGCAATATTATGCTTTTTTTCTTTATTCGCTGGCTTCACTATCATGGGTATTAAGAAAAGATTACATTAAATTCTTTTCAAAGGAAATTGGACATACGGATAATACCAGTCATCCTCCCATTGAATATTTCAATCTGTTTTTCTTCAAGGCTTTATATTATACGATTTTCATTGTATTGCCATTGGTCTTTTTAGATATCACCTGGTGGCAGTTTTTGATCGGTTTTCTGTCAATGCATCTTGCCGAAGGTTTGGTATTAGGTTTGGTATTTCAACTGGCACATGTGGTTGAAGGTCCTACTTTTCCACAGCCAGGCCATGAAGGTCAAATGGATGACTGCTGGGCAGTTCATCAGATGAATACAACTGCTAACTTTTCAAGAAAAAGCTTCTTGGCTAAATTCCTATGCGGTGGCCTCAATTTTCAGGTTGAGCACCATTTATTTCCTAATATTTGCCATGTGCACTATCCTGAAATCTCCAAAATTGTGGAGAGCACTGCGAAGCAATATGACATTCCTTATTATGAAAATGTCACTTTTGCAGGAGCTTTAGCTTCTCACTACAGAACTCTTAAGAAATTAGGTAGCCAGTAACTACCAGATCAGTATTAATTTTGTTAATCCCGCATGGTTTATCAAACTATGCGGGATTTTTTTTACTGAATCTACATACTGATGAACTAAAAAACCCGAATACAGACTCGTCAGCACCGTTTTGAGCATAAAGAAATGGTAAATGTCTGTCATTTGACTAAACACAAAAGCCTCTTTCAATAGTGTAAACCCGATTATCAATCGACCGTATTTAATAGTAACATTAATAATTACTAATTAACTAAAAAATTACTATTATGAAAATTACCGGCGGCTTTATTCTATTGGCAATCATGTTTCTGAGTCAAATATCTTTGGCACAATACGTTTCTGACGGAAAGGAAATAGCTTTCGACGGCTATGACATCACAAGTTATTTTGACGACAAGCCAGTCAAAGGACACAGGATGATTAATTTTGAATATCAGGATTTGAACCTCGCATTTTCTTCGGTAGAGAACAGACAAAAGTTCATTGATAATCCCGAAAAATACTTACCTGCTTACGGAGGATGGTGTGCTACGGCAGTTGTTAACGGGACATTGATTGAGCCAAACTTTAGCTTATACAAGGTACAGGAAGGCAAATTGTTATTCTTTGAGGTAAAAGCATTTTTCAATGGTCAAACACAATGGGAAAAGGATCCTGATTATCATAAATTACTGGCTGACGCGCAATTCAGCAGTTTACATGCAGCTAAAACAGAAAAATCGAAGACAAAAAAATGAGTATCATCGATCGTAGCAGATTCAATGATACCCAACCTACCTTACAAGTCTTCTTCTACATTACCACAGGTGAGCATTTCATCCCCAAAGTATGGATTTAGTATTTCATCTGAATCGCTCAGCCAGTACGCACCTTTGTAATCAAATGCCATTGGGCAGTATTGTCTGTATCCACCTGTGTTCACATCAAATTTTTTAAGGCTGTGATAAAGCTGATCACTCAAAGGAGAAAGTGCTTTCCTCATCTCGGCAAGATCAGACTCTTGTGAGATTTTCTGCCCATTGGCAATGAGAACGCTTTTGTCCTTCTGCCACTCTTCTTTCGCTCTACTATCCGATAGACCCGAGTCTACATCGGAAATAGCTTGTATGAGTGCAGGAACGAATGATTTCACCTTCATGACATCAGACTCCACGAGAGCTTCTTTAACAGGTAGGTAAGCTTCATAAATTCCCCTGATTGCCAATTTGAATGCCGATGGCACCTGAAAAACCGTATCAGAAAGATTCACGCCCACTTGTTCAATTTGTGGTATTGGAATCTGAGTGCTTTTGTTTACCGCGAAGACAGCATTTTTATCATCCTTATTCATCATGCTGGGTTTACCTTCAAGTTGTGCGGCAGCATCTACGCTAAACGCACCGCTTACCACAATCTGCTCTCCTTCCGTCAGTCCTTCACTGATAATGTATTGATCGTCAAGTTTAGGTCCTAATGTCACTTCTCTTAGCTGAAAAACTGGCTCACCGTTTACTTGTTGTTTCACATACACAATAGATCGCTTTCCTGTCCATAGGATTGCCGATGCAGGTACTTGTATTTTTTCATCGCCTGTCCTTAACTGACTTTTCACCGTTGCGATCGCAAACATTTCAGGTTTTAATCTGCCAGTTGGATTGTCAATTGTTACCCTGGCAAAAGCTACCCTGGTATCAGGGTTGATGACCGGATCAATGAAAGTTATTATCCCGGCAAATTGTTCACCGGGAAATGATTGGATGGTATAATCGACCTGATCCCCTACTTTCACATTTGAGATATCTGATTCATTGACTTCCAGCAGCAACCACAGTTTAGACAAATCAGCAATTTTAAACATCGATGCTCCTTCCATTACGTGATCACCTTCATTCACTTTTTTATCAACAACAATTCCACTCAGGTCCGAGAGAATCGGAAAGTAATCTTTTGGTTTGCCTGCTGCCAATATTTCATCAATTTGACGATTCGTCAGTTTCCAGTTTTTTAGTTTTTCGACAGCAGCAGCGAATAATTCAGGTTGTGTATCCTTCATCCTATGGGCAACAAATAATTCCTTTTCTGCATTTACCAGCTCAGGTGAGTAAACATTGGCAATTACCTGTCCCTTTTTCACAAACTCTCCCGTGTAAGAAACCATCAGTTTTTCAATTCTCCCGTCAATGTGAGAGGATTGAGAAGAAATAAACCGTTCGTCAGGCTTTATTTTCCCGCTAAGTCGAATGTTTTTTTCTGTCCGGTCTAGCCTTACTTCTTCAGTAACGATATTTGCCAGTTTCATAGCCGCATCAGACATTTTCAGATTTGCTGATTCAGCAGAGTTCTCCTGATCGACCTTTACCAGTGCCATTCCACAAATCGGGCATTTCCCTGGTTCATTCTGTCTTATTTGCAAATGCATCGGACAAGTCCAAACGTCATCTTCTCCGTGTTGGTGCTCATGCTCCGATATCTGTTGATCGGAATCGTCTGATTGTAGCAGGTTTCCTATCAGAAATCCCACAAAAAGAGTGATCAAAGCTATTATGATAGTCTGTTTATTGATCTTTTTCATTTTTCTGTTCCCTTCGCTGTTATCAATTCTACTGCTGCCTGTGCTGTAAAATATTGTTTAATAATCGTTACTTTTTCCATGCGATATCTCAATTGTTGCTGCTTGGCTTTTAATACTTCATCGAAATCTTTTCCCGAGTTACTGTAGGCTGTATATAGTAATTCTATGACCTCACTGATTCGGTTTATTTGTTCTTCGAATAGCTGAGAGCGCTTTCTTGCTTTCTCCATCTCAAATTTCATCCCACTGTAATCAGCCATCAAACTGTTTGCGTAAGCCTGTTTCTTGAGCGCCAGTTCATCTGTTTTCAAGTTTATTTCCGTAATGGCTGATTTATATTTCGACCGGAAAATTGGCAATGACATGGTAACCATCGGCATCAAAGCGTTCCTTCCGCTGTTGCTGACATTCGGGTCCGGTCCTTCCCCAATCATGGTATAATCCAATCCTAAACCAATCTTCGGATAGCTATTTAAAACTGTTAGCTGCTGTTTTTCTTTCATCGCAAGCATTTGCTGATCAATTGCTTTCAGGTAAGGATTATTTTCCACCGAATCTATATCTAAAAACACCGGATCGATTGCAGGAATAGTAAGCTCCACAGGGACTATCTCCCCTTTCTCCTCTTCAATTAACAGGCTGAATTGAGTGGTCTGTAGTGACAATTGATCTTCCAGTACAGAGATGGAAATTTTAATCTCCTCACGTTGAAGGTCTATTTGAATAATATCGGTCAGCGTACCGTTTCCAGCTGAAAAAGAGGTAGTGACTAAAGATTTGTAAACATCGAAAATCTGCAATTCGTCCTGTAGCAGTGTGAGCTGAGATCGTGTTTCATAAATCTGATAATAACCTTTTTTAATCTCTGCTATCAATGAATGCTTTGCTTGTAAAAACTCCTGAAATTTCGATTCGGCCAATAGTGCTGATACTGTTTTCTTCTTTTTTAAGGTACCAAACCACGGAAACATCTGATTCAGTGAAAACCTGGCTTGCATTGGGCCAACCCGCGTTTCGACCGGACTCACAAAATAGCCGAATGAGAGATTTGGGTCGGGCAATGTGCCTTCCTGACTTACCCGGGTAAGTGCTGCTTCAAAAGCTTTGTACTTCGCTTTCAGTGCTGAATTATTCAGGACTCCTTCTTTAATGAATTGCTCGAGCTCCTGGCCTTTGGCATCTGTTCCAATCAAACAGATTGATAAGAACGTCATCAAAATACCTTTCAAAATAGTGTGTTTATTAAATAATCCGGAACTCATTTTGATTGTTTTTTAAGTTTTAGTTCTTCTTTGAATGAATACAATACCGGCACAAAAAAGTATGTCACCGATGCGACCAGCATTCCGCCAAAAGCAGGTATCGCCATGGGAATCATGATATCTGCTCCCTTTCCGGTAGATGTCATTACCGGCAACAGGGCTATCAGCGTGGTGACTGTCGTCATAATCGCCGGACGGATTCTCCTTTTGCCGGCAGCAATCACTGCTGCTGTCAGCTGCTGTTTAGTAGCTGGTTTCAGCTTTCGAATACTTTGATCCAGGTAAGTGGCAATGAGTACACCATCGTCAGTGGCAATTCCAAACAAGGCTATAAAACCTACCCATACGGCCACACTCAGATTAATGGTTTCGATTTGAAAAAGCGTACGCATATTCGTCCCAAACAATGAAAAATTCATAAAACCATCCATGCTATATAACCACAGCATTATAAATCCACCGGAAAACGCCAGTGCCACTCCGGCAAAAACTATTAGTGACGTGGAAAGAGATTTAAACTGCATGTAAAGAATGATCAATATGATGATTAAAACCAATGGCAGAATGATCGAAAGCCTTTTTTCTGCCCTCTGCTGATTTTCATAACTACCTGAAAACTTATAGCTAACTCCTTCAGGAACAATCAATTGATTATCGTTTATCTGTTTTTCCAGATATGTCCGGGCCTGTTCTACGACATCAGTTTCGGCATGTCCCTCCCGCTTATCGAACAAAACATAACCAACGAGAAATGTCTCTTCACTTTTGATCATTTGTGGTCCTTTTTCAAAAGATATTGTCACTAAATCTCCCAGAGGAATTTGTGCCTTTTGAGGTGTTGCGACGAGTATTTTTGAGAGTGCATCAGGATCGTTGCGCAATTCTCTCGGATATCTTACACGAACCGGGAGTCGGTTTCTGCCATCGATCACAGTAGTGACCTGAGATCCTCCCACAGCGGTTTCTATCGTTCTTTGTACATCCTGAATATTGATGCCATATCTGGCTACTGCTTCCCTGTCGATTTTTAATTCGATGTAGGGTTTACCAACAATTCGATCGGCAAATACTGAAGATGCTTTGATAGAGGATATACTTTTCAAATGACTTTCCAATTGATAGCCAAAGCTTTGGATGGTCTCCAAATCCGGCCCGTAAACTTTTATGCCCATCGGAGCTCTCATACCTGTCTGTAACATCAGCAGCCGGGTTTCTATGGGTTGTAATTTAGGCGCTGAAGTGACTCCCGGAACTCTGGCCATTCTCACAATTTCATTCCAGATGTCATCCGGAGAGTTGATCGACTGTCGCCAGTTTCGGAAGTAATTTCCATCGGGATCGGGAATCAAATCCTGCTCCGATACATTTCTGCTAATCGCTTCCTCATTGGTTAGTTTCTCGCCATTAGTTAAGATGAACAAACCATCCCGATCAACTTTGAACAGCTTCTTGTCACCAGCATCATTAAGGATGTACTCAGCTTTGTAATTGATCACATTTTCATACATCGAAATTGGTGCTGGATCCAGGGCTGATTCAACACGCCCCAGTTTGCCCACCATCTGCTCTACTTCAGGTATATTACTGATCAAAATGTCCAGTTGCTGAAGTCTCTGTTTACTTTCTGCCATGCCCGCATGAGGCATTGAAGAAGGCATCAGCAGGAAACTCCCTTCGTCCAGTGCTGGCATAAACTCTCTGCCGATACCGGGAAACTTTTCCGTCATAGCAGTCCATAAAGTTCTGTTTTCAGCAACTACTCCGGTCTCTTGAATTGG
>JBCBHL010000082.1:0-22540 GCA_038525605.1 Bacteroidota bacterium | reverse complement strand
CTTCTTCCAGGTTTTGTATGATCTTTTGCTTTGGAAAAATATCTCCTCTTTCTATCCTTGAAATAGTCGATTGATTGACACCCAGTTCATGGGCCATCT
Organism: Bacteroidota bacterium; assembly: GCA_038525605.1. Taxonomy (GTDB): domain Bacteria; phylum Bacteroidota; class Bacteroidia; order Cytophagales; family Cyclobacteriaceae; genus JANSWY01. The sequence goes on along the minus strand of JBCBHL010000082.1, from coordinate 22,441 downwards.
TTCTTTGCGACCAGTCCATATTTCTACGACAAAAAATAAACAAACGAGCCATGTTTTTATTCTCTGCTTTCATGGTTTTGAGTTTAAAAAGGTTGAAAAAAATTTAGTTTTCAGAATAGTGATACGATGTGTTGTTAGACTTTTGTTTCAAAAATTTTCAAATTTTTATTGTTGATGCGTAAAACGACTCTATTGAAGATATAAACCCAGGTATCAAAACAAGTCAGCAAAACACTGAATGTTAGGTCATTGTAACGGTAATTATTCTCGCTAAAAAAAATTGAAAAAAATTTCATGATGCGTAAGATTTTACGCATCATAAATAGAGGCTTTTGCAGCCATTGTAAATTTACTATTGAAATGAAATAATATTTTACACCCTTATTAGCAATTTTGGGAAATCAATTATGCGCACTTTTACAATAGAAAACTTTGATGCGTACCTCGCTAAGTAAAACTCCCTAACCTACGCATAATTGATGCGCGAGTCACTTTAAAAAAAATTTGATGCGCGACTTTTCTAAACCACGCATATTTGATGCGTACCACGCTATGAAAAAATTGATGCGTTACTTTTTCTAACCACGCATATTTGATGCACTATTTACTTTTAAAAAAAATTGATGCTTACTTTTCGATTGGAAAATTTTGATGCGTCCTTTTTTCAACCCACGCATCAGATGCGTAGCAGAACTTATCCACCCACTTAATCGAATGCAGATAAATCTTACTATCCTGATGTCATCCGGAGAAGTTGATAAGCTAGATATCTCAAAAAAGGGTTATGAAACCCTATCAAAGGACCGATATCATGATCGCTTCCTGCTATCATTGATTTTCTTAACGCTATATACCCCACCTGCCGCCAGCAGCAGTGATAGTCCTCCATCTATCGGCGTAGCAGGAGGCGCTCCCTGGGCAAAGGTGTTAAATGGAATAATCAGTGCAAACACTGTAATTGTGATTGTAATTAGTATCAATGTATTTTTCATAGTTCTCTTACTTATCTTTTATAGGTAATTGCAGAGACCCGATCCAAAGGCGTGCGTTTGCTTTGAATCAGGTTCTCTGCTTAACTAATTGGGCTCTTTTCAGTGGCTAAACTAGATTGTGCCTTGCCGGATGGTACTGCATCAGTGTTCTCCTTGAGGGCTTGTCCCAATTGGTTTCTTTGTGGCTTGTCACTCAATCATCACCTTCTGTCTCCAGATGCCTTTATCTGTATGCACCGTTAGGATGTAAACATTCACCGGTAACCTTGATACATCCGCACTCCACCGACTGTTATCAATCTCGCTGCTTTCGCTGACCATCACCTTTCCATTTAAGTCATGTAGGGTGAATGTGCCCGATTTTATTCCGATAGTTATCGGGACCACTTTGAACACTACATGCAAGCGACCATGATCTGTGTAGCTGTACAACTGGTCTGATAACCTCTCATCTGTTTTCGTTACCCTTTCAGGGAAGGCTTGTAACACAAACCTCTCATCACTTCTGCCTGCTGTGGCAGTGAAATTGTACGATCCCTCTCTCAGGTTCACGATCGCTCCTGTCTGTTTGTCTTTCAAAAAGATCACTTCCAGGTCTATATCTGATTCCAGGTCATTGATCGATATCGTGTAGTTGCCGGCACCTGGAACTGTCAAACCTAATGGAACCTCTCTGCTATAATCCATCGGCAGTCCCTGGATCGCATAGGCTCTTTCATTCAACAGTGAATAGAATCCATAGTCGCTATTGGATAGTTGTAAAGCATCATATCTGCTGTCTGTTCCCACACTCGCATCATCTGCAAATCCTACAATCGTCGCTTTGCTGTTTTGATCATCGCTTAGCCTCAACTTGATTGGTGATACCTTAACTTCATTTAACCTAAAGAAGCCTCCATCGCTGTTGCTGTTGCCCAGCATTGATGATTCAAATGTGATATTAGTTGCAGCTGTAGCCTGAACGAAGAAGCCTTGTCCACTCCTGATATTTCCGTCCCACTTGCTAGCTCCATTGTTCCTGCTATCGGTATCCCCTATCGCATTCACCACCAGGTAGTCTGCATTATCGCCTCTTCCTGCCTCTGAGTTGTTATCGTCCCACAGGTAGATACTTCCACTGATATCGGCAGTGGTGTTTCCTGCTATGAAGCCACTGTAACTGATCGAGTGGGTAAATGGATTTGACACCAGGTTGAAGCCTTCATAAGGTGTCTCTTCCAATGGCGCCTGATCTGTGTAAGACAACGCTACATTGATCGCTCCGTGATTGGGTGCTCCGCCAAATACGATTTGCCCATTTACATCTCCCGGATATGCGGTGAAGTAAGCTCTTCCAACTGCCAATTCTGTCTCAGACAGTTGAGCCGGAGTTTTGAACCTGTCTAAACCTGCTGTTCCAGTCGGATCATACAACTCTGTCTCATCATATCCATAGACCAAGGCATTAGCTCCCAGCTGCTGAAAGCCTGCTGCTTGAATAGGAGAACCTACAACGCTGTAGCGACCAGTATTGCTATCAAAGGTGGCATTCCTTTCTATTGTATAGTTGCTTCCCAGTGCTGATCCGTGGAAGACCATAGAGCCTCCTGATTCTATCAATACTGATGAGTTGTTAGTGAAGTCTCCGTTACTGGTATAGGTGGCACCATCAGCAATGGTCAGAGTGCCAATCAAAACTTCTGTATTAGCTGCCACAAAATCTCCTGTCAATGTGAAGCCTGAGTTGAACTGGATGTTTTTATTCATCGGTGGTGTTGAACCACTGTTCCAGCTACCTCCCTGCCAGATGTAGAGCTCCTCTATCGTCATTCTCAGAGTGACAATTGCTGGCTCATAATTCACAGTAGCTGCCTGCATCGCTGTAATCTCTATCATACCTTCCTGTAGTAGTGTTAGCGTTACACCATCTGCTGCTAAACTGGCTGCTGGTGTGCTGGCTAAACTGAAAGTAATCGGGTTACCACTTGCGCCTCCTGAAGCACTCAGTGTCAATGTGGTAGTTTCCACTAAGTTCTGCTTATCTGCTGTATTGAAAGTAATCGCCTGTGGCAGTCTTCTGATAGTCAGCGTTTCTGTTGCTGTGCCATCGTAGTTGACTTCATTGATAAGCGCTGTTACCTGGTAAATACCGCCATCTGTTGGCGCGACATTCGTAGGTCCGTAGGTTGTACCGCTGATGCCTTCATAAGTCACATCTACTGTCAGACCTGATGGCGTTGTAGTGGTTGATACCGACTTAGGTGAACTATCAAAGATTTGTAGTAAGTCTGTGATCATTACACTGGCGGTTGCTTTGTTGACCGTTAAAGTACTACTTGCATTTCCTTCATAATTAACATCATTGATAGTTCCTTCCACAGTGTAAGTGCCAGCATCAGTTGGTGCAGTAGTTAATCCATTATAGGTGATGTCTACTGTTAAGCCTAATGGATTCGATGTTCCTGTCACCACTCTAGCTGAACCGTCAAAAGTCTGGACCAGGTCATTAAGCGTCACTGTCGCGGTGGCTTTGCCAACATCCAGTGTTCCGCTTGCCGATCCCTCATAATTCGCATCGTTGATCGTCCCAACCACTGCATAACTACCCGCATTGGTCGGTGCTGTCACTCCTCCATCATAGGTAAATTCAACAGTAAGTCCTTCAGGGTTTGTAGTTGCTCCTGCCGATTTTGGCATACCATCAAAAGTTTGCATCAAATCTGTCAATGTTACTATTGCAGATGCTTTAGCAATTGTGAAATTACCCATCGCAGTACCCTCGTAGTTTTGATTGTCTATCGTGGCTACAATGGCATAGCTTCCCGCATTGGAAGGTACCATACTGTTTCCATCATAAGTCAGGTTGACTGTAAGGCCTGAAGGAGTAGTAGCAGTTGTCGGTGATTTCGGTGCTCCATCAAACACCTGACTCAAATCTGACAAACTAACCGTAGCTGTCGCTTTATTGATTGTCAGCGTACCACTTGACGCACCCGTATAGTTGTCATCATTGATTGTCACTATTATCGCATATGTACCTGCATTGATTGGAGCGGCAGTACCACCGTCATAAGTAACATCCACGGCCAGTCCCATCGGAGTTGTTGTGGTAGCAACCACTTTGCCAATTCCATCAAAGGTAGTTGTCAAATCGGATGAATTGATGATTACTGATGCAACAGCTTTATTGATCGTCAAAGTCTCACTCGCTGATCCTGCATAGGTTACATCGTTGATCACGCCACTCACAGAATAGGTTCCGGCATTGGTGGGGGCCACACTACTTGGTCCATAAACTGTACCGCCCGTTCCTGTGTACGTTAAGTCCACAGTCAGCCCCAGCGGTTCTGTAGTCACCGTCACATCCTGAGGAGTATTGTTAAAAGTCTTCACCAGATCTGTTAGATTCACAGTTGCCTGGATCTTGTCTGTGATCTCTAAGGTGGCGGTCTGGGTTCCTGTGTAATTGGTTTCCATCACTACATTTACCTCCACTTCATATTCTCCGGTCGCTGAAGGTGCTGTGCTGCTTCTGCTGTAAAGTGTTCCATTTATTCCGGTATAGAAAATCTCGGTATTCAATCCTGATGGAGTAGTGGTAACTGTTACTAATTTAGGCGTGCCATCCCCTATTTGAGACAGGTCTGATATGTTGATCCCTGCAGTTGCCTGACCGATGATTAGGGTTCCACTTGCACTTCCTTCATAGTTTGAATCGTCAATTGTACCCACAACGGCATAGCTACCTGCATTTACCGGAATTGCTACCCCTCCATCATAGGTGAAATTAACCGTTAGCCCCACAGGATTAGTGGAAGCTGATGCGGACGCCGGATTCCCATCAAATGTTTGCATCAAATCACTCAATGTAACCGTTGCTGTCGCTTTACTGACTATCAGCGTACCTGAGGCGGTACCTTCATAATTGCCATCATTGATCGTCCCTACCACAGCGTAGCTACCAGCATTTGTAGGCACTACCGTTAAACCATCATAAGTGAAGTCGACCATTAAACCTGCAGGGTTGGTGGTAGCGGTCACTACTTTTGCAGTACCATCAAATATTTGGTTAAGATTATTTAAGGTAACCGTGGCAGTCGCTTTATTCACTGTCAAACTACCACTTGCTGAACCACTGTAGTTTGCATCATTGATCGTCCCCACTATTGCATATGTTCCTGCATTCGTTGGTGCAGTACTTAAACCGTCATAAGTAAAATCTACTATTAAACCCGATGGATTCGTAGTAGCTGTTACTACCCTTGCTGACCCATCAAATGTTTGTGTGAGGTCATTTAAAGTTACTGTAGCTGAAGCTTTATTCACTGTTAACATACCACTGGCTGAGCTGGTATAATTTGCATCGTTGATCGTGCCAACTATCGCGTAAGTTCCCGCATTCGTTGGTGCTGTGATTAAGCCATCATAAGTAAAGTCTACTGTTAAACCTGATGGGTTAGTAGTCGCTGTTACCACTTTTGCTATACCATCAAAGGTTTGTGTCAAATCATTTAGTGTTACAGTAGCTGTAGCCTGATTCACAGTCAACGTACCGCTTGCCGAACCTGTATAATTTACGTCGTTGATAATTCCAACAATTGCGTATGTTCCTGCATTTGTAGGCACTGTGCTTAAGCCATCGTAAGTGAAGTCTACCGTTAAGCCTGACGGATTAGTTGTAGCTGTTACTGCTCTTGCCGTACCATCAAAGGTTTGTGTCAAATCATTTAGTGTTACAGTAGCTGTAGCCTTATTCACTGTCAAAGTTCCCGATGCAGTACCTTCATAATTGCTATCGTTGATTGTACCAACAATTGGAAAAGTCCCCGCATTGGTTGGCGCTGCGCTTAAGCCATCATAGGTGATATCTACTGTCAAACCTGTTGGATTAGTAGTAGCAGTTACTGCTCTTGCCGTACCATCAAAGGTTTGTGTAAGATCATTTAAGGTAACGGTTGCAGTAGCTTTGTTGACCGTCAGACTTTGTACAATATTCATCGCAGCATTAAAATCTGTATTACCTGACTGAGAAGCGGTAATATTAGTTGTTCCCGCTCCTACAATTGTGACGGTGGTCCCGCTAACTGTTGCCACGTCAGTATTAGAACTTACATAGGTGACTGACAGTCCGGAAGTAGCTGTTCCGGTCAATTCAAAATTTGAATCACCAAAGGTGACATCTGCCAGTGAACCAAAAGTAATTGTCTGACTTGCCTGATTCACCTGAAGAGGCTGAACAACATCCATACCTGGTAAGTAATTGCTGTTCCCCAATTGTGATGCTGTTATATTGGTTGTTCCAACACCAACGATTGTTACCGTATTACCAATCACTGTTGCAACTGCAGTATTGGAACTCACAAAGGTAATGCCATTGCCTGATGCTCCGCCCGTTGCAGAAAGTGTGAAATCCGCAACTCCAAAGGTTCTGTCTGCAAGCGCATTAAAGGTAATAGTCTGTGCAGCTGGGGTAATGCTGAAATTTTCACTGAGACTTCCCTCATAATTAGGGTTTGAAGCAATTACTGTCGCAATCACGGTGTAATCGCCAGCATCAGTTGGTGCTGTACTGCTGTTGGCATATACAGTTCCATTCCGGCCCTCGTAAGTCACAAGCAGGTCAGCTGTAGGCAAAGGAGGATAGGTAGAAGCAGCAGTAAAGATCTTGGCAGAGCCATCAAAAACGAGACTTGCGGGAGCTGTAAAGTCAACATCACCCATCGTGATAACCACTTTTGAACTACTCGTGACCGTATTACCCATTTCCAGACTACAAGTTCCTGAAATGCTTTCCGCCAGGACATTGAAAGTGGTTGTACCTGTAATCGGCTGTGTGACAAAGGCAATAGATGAACCTGTTCCGGCAATCGGGCCTTGTAGCACCAAATTATCCAGGTCATTTCGCAGGAAGTAGTTTACTCCTACCTGCGATCCTGTCAAGGAGATATTCACCTCACTGCTATTAGGTTGTGCTAACTGCACGGTTTGATCCTGAATATTATTGACACTCACAGTAGGAATATCAGTCATTTCCAAAGCTTCCGGTGAGACGATCCAGTTAGTAGCATCGCCGGGCATTGCCTGAAGTGTGCCATCAAATTCGTAACCTGATCTATCTGATATGGTAGTTCCGCTACCATTGGTGTAGCTGTAGCTGGCTACCAGCCCTGTAGCAGATGTAATTACCTTACTCATATTGGAAGAGATCTCAGCCGACGACCTGGTTACATTCCATATTCTGGTATTGGCCAGGGCGCCACCAAAAATATAGGTAGCGTTTTGAGGGGAATCCCATCTTCGGCCTAATCTCCAACCAAGAGTATTCGATAATGGTAGTGCTGCAGCTTCAGCAAGTTCATCTACCAGTTGACCATTGATATACAGGCGAATGTTGTTTCTGTCGTAAGTAGATGCGATGTGAATCCATTGGTCTTTCGGATAATCTACCCCTACTCCCGAAGAAGTCCATCGCCACGCACCGTTGAAGAAGCCTGTTACCATCTTTCCGTTGATGAGCGATACCTGATAGATAATGTTAGACCCGTCAAATTCGTTTGTAATCAATGCCGAATACTGGTCCATATCATCCGTGGAAGGGATGTAAGCCCATGTCTCCACAGTAATGGCATCTGCATTTAGTTGAGCTTGTGGACTGGCAACAGAAATAAAGCCATCGTCATTGTCCAGTTGTAATGAAAAAGCCGGATCAGACTGTGGTACGCCGATCACATTATAGGTTTTCGTAGCTGATAGTGTTTCGGAAGCAAAAGCAATGGCAGAACCAGTACCCTCAACAGGTCCCTGTATAAAACTGTTGTCTGCATCATCTCTGAGATAATAGTCTATACCAGCTTGTGATGCACTCAAAGAAACTGCGGGGGGGACCTCACAAATTCCTTCCGACGGAGTGGCAGCAACAGTTTGATTGCTGACCGGAATCCTGTTGATCGTCAAGGTACCAGGTACCACCGTTACCTCGTAATTATTAAGTTGAGTTCGGGTAGTCCCGTCAGTACCATTCCCCCAAATGCACAGTCCAAATGGGCAAATAAGCCCAGCACTTTCTCCATCAGTTTGAGTGGATTGGACCGTGGCATCTTCCGTAATAGCATAGGTTCCAAGCGTGTTTCCACCCGCACGTGTAATGGGTAGAAAAAGGGTATGGCCCGGAATTATTGCTCCATTTGTGATGGTATAACTTAACGCAGGCTCAGCCTCACCAAAAAATAGTGTTTGATCATCTAAGGTAATCTCCAACTGGACTTTAGTTGCAATAATGACAACACTAAAAGTTGTACTCGCATAATTTGCATTGTCAGTCGGCGTAAATTCCGCCACCAGCGTACGAGCGCCAATAGCTGGCAATGTGGTCACTCCTGGTGTAATTCGGGATCCAAACGCCTCACTGGCTTCATCCAGCCAGTATTCAAAGGTTCCTGGTACGCTTGCCGTTGCATTCAGACGATCAGTATCCAGTGGCTCTACAGCAAATGAAATATCGGCAGGAGTCGCCCAGGTAATTGCCGGAGTAACTTTGTTGAGCGTGAAAGTGATGTCTTTCGTAGTAGCGTTGTAATTAGGTTCTGTGACCGTGACACGGATCGTTTCTGTACCAGCCACATTACCGATTGTAAGAATTTCATTATTAGTTCCACTCAAGCTTGATCCTGTATTGGAAGTCAGCATATCAAATTGTACAGAAACACCCGGAGCAGTTAGCACACTCAAGGTCACATCAGATTGGAATATCTCTCTTGAGAAGTCTGTGAAACCTAAAAGATTGGCAGTTGCATTATCAACACTTAGTTGGAAGTCTACCGTTGCAGCATTGAAATTGCTGTTGGATGGTATTGTCGCTCTGATGGTCTCTGTCCCCGGATTTCCAACCGTCAGCTGATTTCCCGAAATGGTACTCCCCGTATTAGGACCAGTTGTTACAAGACTACCTCCATTAACAAACTGATAGGTAATTGTACCACCAGCATAATTCGTTACAGAAGGTGCGAGCGTCTGTGCAGCACTGGCAAAAGGAATAGTGAGATCGGAAATGGTAAATGTCGGATCTATTTTACCAATAGTAAAGGTTGCATCCTGAGTAGCACTGTTGAAATTGGGATCCTCTGCTATGGTAGCCCTAATGGTAACAGTACCAACATTTCCTGCGGTAAACTGATCACCTGCCAAGCCTGATGCAGTGGCATCACTAATCAACTCATATGTGATAGCACCTGTTGAATTACTGGAGGCATTTAACGTTGTTACACTTATGTGATCAACCGTTTGATCGTCGAATGTCAATACAGGATCAAGTTTTGCTACATAATTATAGGCCCTGCCTGCAAAAGCCTCAGTGGTAGAAGAGGTCAATTCTGCATAAGTAGTTCCATCAGAAGATATCCGATAGATAGCTCCTCTGGAACCTTTCGTACCTGAACCATAAAAACTTTCTCCGTCGTGCGTAATGAAACCAGCATCGCTTATACCATCGGAAAACAGGTTTCTCAAAGCACTTACTGAAGTGTAAGGAGATGCAACTCTCAATATTTCATTCCCCTTGGCGATATAGAGATCATTATTGTACAGTAAGATATCAGAAGCAAATCCACTACCAAGATTGGTACTGATCGGTGTAGTTTTATTCACCGGGTCATATGCCACCAAAGAGGTTTGGTTAGTATACCACAGATAGCCATCGTGCGATATCAAACCATAAATCGGTGTCCTGTTATTGGCCGTGGTTGTGGCAAATTCCTCTATGTACCCACCTGATCCGTCGTTATTCAAAGAGTAAATACCACCAAAGAAGGTATTGGCATCTTCATTTACACATGACCCATAAATACGTCCGTTATATTCTATCAATTCTGCGACTGGGCGCCTTAGACCAACATCGAAGGAGTAGACTGTTTGAAAGTTAGAGCCATCGGTGTCCAATGTATAAATTTCACCATAGCCGTTGGCTCCACCTGTACCTGCAACTACCCAGACCTTACCATTAATAAGTTGGGGTGCCCGTGCGCCTGCGGAGCTTTCAGAGGTAGTCGGAATATTGGCCACTACAGTAAGACCCGTACCATCCAGATTGACCGTATAGATCGTTCCTTTCCCATTGGTACCTCCGGCACTATTGACTCCCCAGATTTTATCGTTGATGATGCGAATATCCACTGGATTGTAACCAAATGAGGGTTGTACCGGAGAAAAAGGTATTAGCGTATTGACAGTACCATTGCTGATCCTTCTTAAGATACTGGCTGTCGCAAAGTAGGTTGTAGCTTCTGCTGAAACAGTAAATAATGCATTCGTAAAACCAGCATGGTAATTATCATCTGCTGCAATGGAGGCTCTGATGGTAAAAGTTCCTGGGTCACCAGGAGTCCAGGTGGCGTTGTTAGTTCCTGATAAGGTATTTCCTCCAGGTGCAACCCCTTCGATATTGTAGGTGATGGTACCGGTAGAGGCACTGGCTGCACTACCCAATATCTGAGCACTGGCATTGAGCGTCTGATCACCAGTCCCGAAATTAACTGTCACCGGATCAAAGGATATAACGGGGTCTGCTTTATCGATAGTCATAGTTGCAGAAACTGTAGCCGGATTGAAATTGGCATCTGCTGCCTGAGTCACTTGAAATAAGACAGTACCAGCATTCCCAATGTCAACGGTGCTGCCTGTTAAAGATGTCCCGCTTGTTGATTGACTGACCAATTGATAAGTGAAAGCACCGGTAGCATTCGAACTGGCCGACAAATCAAAGTCTGCATCTCCATAAGTGACAGTAAAATCATTGAAAGTGACAGTAGCAGCTGGTTTTACATTCTGCTGAGAGAAGTTGTGCCCAGTCTGGTTATAGAACAGAAGCCCACCAACATCAGTATACGTGTAGATTTCGAAGAAATACGTGGTGGCTGCAGATAATCCTGTGATGCGAATATCAGGACTAGTAGATGTCCCTGCATAAACCACCTGTTCACTTCCTCCGAAGTTGGTACTGGCAGCAGGTAAAGCACCTAAGCCGTCAGCAGGAGGGCTAAATGTGTTAACAGTATTCATCTTGATCACATGACCAGTGGCACCTATGGCACCTGTAAATGAATTCAGATCCATGAAGGTGTCCCCCACTTCGAAAAACACTGCATCACTTGCTACGGTCTGAACCGCACCTCTGGTAGTTGCAGTTGCTGAAGCGCCGGCAGTTCCAAAATAGTAATTGCCTTCACAAAGGTTGTAGGCATAGGCCCTGAAGTAATAAGTCACACCTCCATTGCTATTGTCCAGACCTGTTACAGATACTCCGGGTGAGGCCGATGCACCTGCATAAACTACCTGCTGTCCGCTTCCTGTGTAATTGCTACTGGCACCCGGCAAAGCCGTACCGTCCATTGGGGCTGTAAAGCTATTACTAGTGTTGATCATTACTACATATCCGCCGGCACCACTAACAGGTGAGATAGAAGATACATTGAAAGAACTGTGACTAATTCCTGTAATTGATAGCACCGATGGCGCTGATGGCGTACCGCCACAAACTTGTGGAGTAACCAGCCCCCCTGTAGGATCGAAATAAAATACTCCGTCACATACTTCGTAAGAATAGGTTCGAATGAAATAAGTCGTCCCCGCAGTGATCGCTGATCCACTGATAGTCACACTGGGTGTAGTGGACGTGCCCACATAAATAGCATGCTGACCAGCAGTATTATAGGTGGTATTTGGTGTGGGTAATGCTGTTGGCGCCACAAATGAGTTAGTGGTATTTATATAAGAAACATAGCCTGAAGCCCCACCCACAGATCCATCAAATGACTGAAAATTTAAGCTTGTCGGATTAGCTGAGGATGTGATAAAATTAGTCGGTGAGTTGGGTGGTACTCCACAAGTTGGTGAAGCGGTGGTTGTAGCTGCTGCACCCATCTGATAAAGGCTTAGACAGTTTACATAGGGTGTAACCTTAAAACTGTAGCTATTCCCCTGGGTTAATCCTGTCACATCAATGGCAACAGGAGAAGCAACGTTAGCTACTACCTGACTCCCGGAACCACCGTATGCTGTACTCACAGAACCAGTGAAAGGCTCGTCATACCGGTTGGGAAGATTATCAAAAGTTCCGTTTTCGGTAATCTGAACCAGGTAACCGTCGGCACCACTGACTGCAGAAAAACTATTGAGTCGCATCGTCGAAGTTCCTGTTCTGGTAACTCCTGACAGCGTGGGCGCTGCAGGTGCATTACAGGCCGTCATTACTATATCATTTGGACGTCCGTTAAAACCACAGGCATTAACAGCGGTCCCATCTAAAATTCTTAACGAGTAACTTCTGCTGACTCCATCAGAAGAGGAAATTTTCAAATAAGCATATTGATCCTCGAAAAAGGAAGTGTAATCAAAAGTCAGGCAATCTGTAAAAACTCCGTTAGTTCCGGTATCTGAACCACCATATGGCGTTGCGTTATTTGTAATGACTCCCCGCTCCACTGTCAGGCCAGCAGGAATCTGACCGTCAAAAAACATCCATAATCTGCCGTCAGCCAGATCTATTGAAAAGTCATAACCAATCAGCCAGATATCATCGTCACCGGACGAAACAGTTCCTGTAAGTGTAGTAGGCTGAAAAATTCTCTCCTGGCCGTTAGCGAGAGCTTGTGAAATACTGTTGTTGGGTTCCGCTTCGGCACTGGTTTGCGCCTTCATCTTAAAGTACATTCCAACGAATAAAAGTAAAAAGATAGCTACTAATCTGATTGTGTATCTAAATTTTCTACCGATGACATTATGTGAATCATCATTGCCGGGCAAACTGATTTCAAAGCCGCTTTCAAGAAAGAGCGTTCGTGACAATAAATCATCTACAAGATCTTCCAAGACCTTATCACTCAAATCTTCCTTATCAATTTCGTTATCAAAAACATTACTCATAGCCACTGATTATATATGATTTTATTGATGAAAAATTTTCTTTTTTCAATATTTTGCAAAGCTAAATAGCAGGAGGTTCGGAATCATGATTTGAGCGTTAACAAAGCGATTCCGGATTTTCGGAGGCGTTAACAAAGCGCTACATTGCTATAAAATGAGCAACATTTGATCACTATTATTGATTAGTTTTACAACTCTCAAAACCGCAGGAATTGAAAAAAAAGACAATACTTATTGCTGACGACAGCAAGGATACTATCAGGTTGATCAACAAAGAGATCAAACTCTACTATCCGGATTTCACTACGATTATTGCAGGAAATGGATCAGCAGCTGTTAGAGTAGCAGAGGAAGAACTCCCGGACATCATTCTAATGGACTGGGATATGCCCATCATGAATGGGATCGAAGCTACCCGTATTTTAAAGAATTCTGAGAGAACCCGAGACATTCCTGTAATCATCACTACAGGTCGAATGACGATGGCCGAAGATCTTCGAATTGCACTTGAGGCTGGCGCAATAGACTATGTAAGAAAGCCAATAGAGTTTGTTGAGTTAACTGCCAGAGTGAACACCGCCCTTCGAATTAGGGATCAAAACCTGGCCATTCAGGAACTTTACAAGAGCGAAATTGAACTGAAGAATAGGAAGCTCACTACTACCTCTATGCTCATCGTAGAAAAAAATGGGTTGCTCAGTGAATTTTACAATTCTCTTAATCACATGGAGGAGTTCGCCGAAAAAGAGGCAAAAGCTGTAGTACTTCAGATACAGTCTTTGAAAAAGCGAATCAGTACCTACATGGACATCGATAAAAGCTGGGATACTTTCAAGTTTCATTTCGAAGAAGTACACCCCAGGTTTTTTAGTCAAATCCAAAGCAGAGGAACAGAAATTTCTCATAAAGACCTGAAAATATGCGCCTACCTGAAGCTGGGAATGGACAATAAGGAAATTGCCAATTTATTGAATATCACTGCATCTAGTGCCAGGGTTACCTTGTCGAGATTAAAGAAAAAACTGCAAATTTCTGAAGAAGAAAACCTGAGAGAAGTTATTGCCAACACAGGTGAATAGTGTTGCATATTAATTGCATTCAGCATTCATTTCTATCATTCAAATTCACAATGTGATTCATCAAACCTGACCGATCAATTCATCATACCTGGATTGATTGTCGGAATATGCAGCATTTACTACTTCCTGTACCCAGTTCATTAAAACAACTTGCGTATTCTGATCAATATCATCGAGTAATGCCTCCAGTTCCAAAACCTGATGCATTTTCATATTGCGCAATTCAGGTAATTTTCCATTAATATATGCTCTCTCGTCTGCTGTTAGCACCAAGATGGGTGGTTCTTTTTCGTCGTGTCTGATGAAAGTCGAACCTGCCAAATCTGAGAGCGGCAGATCGAATATAAATGTACTCCCCTCCCCTGTTTTGGATTCTACTTTAATCTCACTTCCATGCGCTCTAAGTGCCAGTTTACAAAAAGTAAGTCCCAATCCTGTTGATCCTACATTTCCGGATTTTGTGGGATCTAGTTGTTCGAAAGAATCAAATATTTTATTTTGGTCTCCTTTCGCTATCCCTTTACCGTGATCCGTAATCCTGATTTCGCCTTTTCCCGGAATCAATTCTGATGCTGCTATTTCAATGCTACGGTTATTTGGAGAATACTTAATTGCATTAGTTAGGAAGTTTACAAATACCCTAATGATGTATTCGCGATCTACCATCACCATGAAGCTTTCCTGCAGATCTACGTGCACTATCACATTTTTCTCTGCAGACAATGGCCTCACCTGTTCTATAGATTCGTAGACAATATCAGAAAGTAAATGCGCACCGGTTTGAAGTTTCACTTCGGTGTTTTCAAACTTATGAACATCCAGCATGTTATTCACCAAATTGAGCATTTGCCTGGCCATTAAGCGTGTCGCAGGTCGCTCTGCATCTGTTCCCAAAATGACTCCAAGCGGATTCTTGAGATCGTGTGCAATCATACTGGTCATAGACTCTTTAAAGGAACTAAGTTCTTTTAATTTTTCATTACTCTGATTCAATTCCTCCTTTTGCCGTGAAATCTCTTCGTTTTGCAAAGCAAGTGAACGATTTGCCCTGCTTCTTTCCTGATAATTTCTATAGAAAACAATCGCTATGATGATTACAAGAATTAAGCCTACTACAAAAGAGTAGGTCCAATATTTCTGGTTTTGAAGTCTCTGACGCTGGATAAGATCCTCCTTTTCATTGGCGGCAAGTATCAGGGCTTTTTCTTTGTCGAAGGTGTATTTGGCCTCTAACTGGGAAATCTTTCGCTGATCAGCATAACTTTCCAACGAATCCGATAATTCATTGTAGGTTTCCAGGTATTCCAGTGCTTTTTCCGTATTACCTCGGAATTCTTTATTGATCCTATATAGTTTTTCTGCAGCCTGACTGATCCTACCATTAAAACCATGTCTGGTCGCCAAAGTATATACCTGTAAGTAATATTTTTCAGCATCTGAGATCCTGTTTTCATCAAATGCCGTCGAACCTAACCAATTAAGAGATGACACATATGCTTCATAGTCGTTACAATTATTATTCAATTTTGCAGCTTTATTTAATATGACTATTGCCGTATCCGACTGATTCTTCCTGAGATAAACTGAAGCAACGCTATTTAGATCGGGTCCTACTGAACAGGAATCTCCGTATTGATACCTAAGAGAAATAGCTTTCTTATATCCAATCAGAGCATCATCGTAATTGCCCAAATCAGATTCTATTCCGGATATATTTGAAAGGACATTTGCCTGATGGCGTAGATCACTTGCATCAGCAATCTCAAGCGATTTTTTCAGGTAAATCAAACAATTCTCATTTTCACCCAGGTCGTAATAAACAGTGGCAATATTGTTCAATAGCATCGACTGCATGCCGATATCGCCAGTTTCCTCGGAAATCCGTAAAGCTTCCAATTCATTATCGATTGACAGGTAGTAACGCCCTTCATTATTATGAATAATCCCTAGCAACAACAGCGCTTTAGCCTCACCATCCCTATCCTGGTATTGTTTAGCAAGTGACCGTAATTTCTCAAATTGTATAATGGCACTATCATACCTGCCGAGCCTGAAAATAGTCGTTCCTATCCCGTATTCTATGCTAAGTCTGTCTTTAACGAATTGATCATTGTCTCCAATTAATGCTAAGGATTGATTGTATAAATGCAATGCTGTGTCCGGATTTCCACTCCTGGCATAGATTGATCCCAGGGTATTGAAAGCTTTGACCAATCCCTTAGTATAATTCAGCTCTAATGACTCAGTATAAACCTGTTCAAAAGTCTCCTTACTCATTAGTATGTCGCTTGATGTCTGGATTTTTCCGATCTCCAACAGAAGATCTACCCGATCGTACCTGTCAGCAGTTTTTTCCAGTACCGACCAAAGGCTGTCAATCTGACTGTTTTGAGACCGAGCCTGTGAAGTCAGTAAGAGCAAGAAGATCAACGTCAAATATCTCATAGCTGTATTGGTCAAAAAGACAAGATAAAAATACAACATTTTTCTTTGATGAAAAGGTATTATCTCTTGAGGTAAGCTCTGAAATATCGTTTCCCAAACCGTCGCTCCAATGAATGACAGCTACTTGAGCGACCGATTTTATGGATGTGTAAACTCTATTTCCTCTTGTCTTTGATTTTCTTAAATCCATATACCCCACATGCCGCCAGCAGCAGTGATAGCCCTCCGTCAATGGGCGTAGCTGGTGGGGCTTCCTGTCTAAATTCCTGGGAAGATTCATTTAAGATCAGCAATAAACTATGATTGGCCAGATCGGTTATCCAGTGAATCAAACAAATGTAAAATGACCAACCTTCAAGAATAAAATGGTATTAGTTATGAGACAAATCATCACACGTTCAAATAGAAAGTATTCCGGATACGGTTGATGGTAAAGCTGCTGGTTCTGCGATAGAACAGTTTTCCCAGATGATTATTGATGCTGCCTATCAAAATAATCAGGCAGCTTATGATGCGCTCTTAAAGAAAATCGAACCATGATCTGCCTGGAATCGTCAATTGATTAGCTCCATCAGTTTAATTGATTTCTCTTTATAGACCGTTTGCTGTTCTGCAAGTAATTTCAATAGGGATTTAGCTTCCTCCAGCCTGTTCATTTTAATTAGCGCCAGACTTTGATACCACAAAACATCATCACTGAAAATGATCTTGCTTTTATCAATTTCATTGAACACTATATTGGCCTTAGCAGGCTCATCAACTAACAGATAAGATACGCCCAGATACAGTGCCGTTACTGCATTATATTGAGAGTTTAGTTGATTGCTTAACGACTTAACGGCCAATTCATAATCCCCGTTTTTATAGTCTGATAAGTCAATTTGTACTTCGCCATCAGCCCTGTTGGTCAACATATCTTTGTGAGGTTCCAGGTATCGATCGGCAAGTTCTAAAACTGAATCCGATGGTTGCCGCCAAAAGAAAACAATGGTAACAGCAAGAAGCAGAGATAAAGAAGCTGCTATCCAGTAGACTGATTTACTCTTCTTTGCCCGCTTTTCATGGATTACATCCATAACAGCCTCCGAGAATGTTGCCCTGTCCTCACTCAGCATATTACGGATAATACGACTATGATTCACCGCTGCTTTTAGCTCATCATCAGCCTCCATCTCTTTTAGAAAAGATTGCTTCTCAGCATCGGTCATCTTGCCGGAAAGAAAATCCAATATTCTGTTTTCTTCTTCCATCCTAGTTTTGTTTTAATTCAGCAAATTGGGGATCACTTTCTACTAACTCAACCAGTTTATTCTTGCATCGAAACTTTCTTTTTCGTGTCAGATTTGCTGATGCCAGGTTCATCCTTTTTGCAATCGCATCAATGGATAACCCATTGAAAAAGTAATTCAGTATTTCCTGGCATTCTTTTGAAAGCTTCTGAAATGATCTCCTGTAGAGAGATTCAATCTCACTATCTACGGCAAGTTGCAAAGCATGAGCTTCCTCACCCGAGGATAGTTCTGCACTACCGCCAAAGTCAGCATTCATATACCGACCCTTGGTTCTTAACTTATGCTGCCAGATTTTTTTTGAGACAGCAAATACAAAGGTGGAAAGTTTACAATGCAGATCGAGTTTGTTGTCTACAGCTTTTTGGTACACTGTAACCATTGCATCGTGGAATACATCTTCTGCGTCGGCTTCTCTTCCGGAGTTTCTTTTCACCCATCCGGCAATTCCGCGAAAACATTCCTGATACAATTTTTGAATGAGTGCTTTATCACCATTCTTCAGTAATTCCAGTTCACTCAAAGTACTATCTTTTTTGATTGACCGATCCATCAAGTTTACTATAATCGGTCTTAAAAGTTAAACAACCTGTAACTTCTATGTAGAAATTTAGCTAAAAAAGTCAGTATTGTCCATTTGAAAAACAAATAAAAATAAGGGGCCAGGCCTGTGACGGCTGCCCCTTTAGTACCTCGTATTTGAGTTCAAAAAAGTTTATGGATGATCACATTTTGGTTTTCCTTATGATCATTATCCCTCGTCATCACCAGGAGCGTTATTTCCAGAACCTGAACCAGGTCCATTGTCATTACCACCTGCTCCAGCACCTGATGCAAGATCCTGATTTATCTGAGGAAGTTTATCTCCGCTACAATCATAAGAACTATCAATGCAATACCTCACATCACTCACATAAACTGATATTTCCGCATAAGTAGGGGAATTATTGGCCTGAACTTTGAGTTTTGCTTCATAGATACCAACTGGTAAACTTCCGTAAGTCTTCAGCCAGAAGCATACTTCCTCCTTATGATCCGTGGTACCACTAAATAAGGGGTTGCTTGAAGTCCATTTTTTGTTGAAGTCCTTACATCCCCCGGGAGGATACCAAATCAGATACATACCCTGCAGGTTCGCAGTAGGTCCTGTCGTTGTGAGTGTCGCCTGATCGTCTACAGTCCAGTAGTACTCTGTTGCATCACATACAAAGTTTGTTTGAAATGTCTTGGTGTCAGCGATATTCATAGATACACTGGATTGATATGGGATATCAGCCCAAATCGTATTTGTACTAGTGCTGGCCAGTGGGCCACACCGACTTAAGATCTCACCGGAACCGTCATCTCCCGGATGTACTTTTGATTCGCTCACTTCCAACATTTCCGTCGGGCCTACCTCCTCTTCCTGCATACAAGCAAACATACCGGTCATTAAAAGCGCTATGAGAATAGCTTGAATTTTGATTTTTTTCATAATTGTAATTTTAGTTTGACGGTTGATGACAGATAGCTGTGAAATGTTCCACTCTCTTTCAAAAAAAATTAGCGCTTCATTCGCTAATTCCTTTCAAATCACTGATTATCTGATAGTTACACAGATATTTTTTCAATAAAAAAATCGAAGCAGTTCGTCTGCGGATTGACTTGCAAAACTATATGACGCCAAAGCTGTTGTAATTTCAAACTTACACACACACTTCAAACTTTACTTTTGTGAACTTCTCAACGCGACGAAATAAAAATTTACTCTTTCTCCTGATATCACTGACATTTGTTATTATTAATGCCCGAAGCATAGTTGCACAGAACAGTGTTGACGTCAATGAGCTAAAGTCCATTGCAGATTCTGTGTATGAAAGAGGAAAAGCCTCTCAAGCATTTGAATTATATCAAAAAGCAGTTAATCTACAACTTGCAGATAAGAAATGGGAATCAGCTGTCAAGTCTATGATTCAGCTCGCTCAATTGTATGCGGGGGCCAGTCAGTATGACCAAGCCAACAAATGGCTCGCAAAAGCTCAAATTTTGGCAAACGACAACCTACCAGGTAACGATCACCTGTTGGGTGCTATCCTCGATGAAAAAGGTGGAGTTTTCCAGGTAAATCGACAATTGGATAGCGCGATCTACTACTACAGAAAAAGCCTGCAATTGCAAATAAAAGCACATGGCAATCATCATGAAAATGTGGGCGCTTGCTACAATAACATTGCCGGTATTCATTTTTTTCAAAACAACCTCGATTCCTGCATCTTTTATATAAAGAAGGCAATTGAAATTACAAAGGAAATTCCTCTTGATCAGGATAAGTACCTTGCAAAGTACTATGGGAACTTGTCCATCCTGTACAGGAGACTTTTTAATTATGATTCCGCATTCCATTACAGTGCCCAAAGAATAGAAGCCTACAAAAGTATTTAT
Source organism: Bacteroidota bacterium (assembly GCA_038525605.1). Taxonomy (GTDB): domain Bacteria; phylum Bacteroidota; class Bacteroidia; order Cytophagales; family Cyclobacteriaceae; genus JANSWY01. The sequence continues at coordinate 2,320 of JBCBHL010000082.1, read as the reverse complement.
GGAGAAGATCAAAAAGAACTGATACCAGCTTACACGAACCACGGTCAGTTTTATGCAGATCTAGGTGATTTTAAATCTGCTCTTAAATACTATCATCTGGCACTTGAAATTCAAAATCTTTTCCCGGAATTACAAAGACAAGATCATGCAGACAATCTCAATAATATTGGTTTGATCCATTACCAAATGGGGTCTAAGGAACTTGCCCTCGAATTTTATTTGAAGGCTCTGACTATTCAGAAGGAGATCTTCTCCAACAAAAACGCCGCCTTTGGTATCACATATAATAATTTAAGTCTTTACTGGAGCAACAGCCAGGATTATGAGAAAGCTATCAAATTTGCCAAACTTTCCATAAAGCATTTCGAGGCTTCAATGGGAACCAATCATCCTTTTGTGGTAAAAGGAATGAGCAATCTGGCTGATCAATATGTGAAGCAGAAACAATATGACTCTGCATTTTATTACTTCGGCATAGCTGAAAGTATTCAAAAGCAACCAAGTTCAAAACTGCATGATAACGATGCAATCCTTGCTGCCAATAAGTCAGAATTGTTTTTTCAAATCGATAGCTTGAAGACAGGACATGCCTATAAATCAAAATCAAATGCCATCTACTCAAAACTGTATGGTCCTAAACATCCGAATATAGCCCGGAACTTCTACCGGGGAGCAAAGGCTTATTTTCAAAATCAACAATTGGAACAAGCACTGCTGGAAGTACAGAAATCTTTGGTCGCTAACGGAACTAATTTTCATTCTGAAAAATGGCAAGATAATCCACAGGCAGACGATTGGCTTGATCAGTACCGAATGATCTCATCACTTTTATTGAAAAGCAAAATACTCCATGCCCTTTATAAAAATAGCTACGACACCAGCTACCTCGAAAAGAGCTTTCAATCAGTCTTCCTGGCCGACAAAATCATTTATTCAGTCATTGACAATCACATCGACAACAGGGATAAACTAAAACTTTCCCATGCGGCAGAAGAATTATATGAATTTGCCATCAGGATATCTCTGGATCGATATGCAAAAGAAAATAACATCAAGTGGTTTGCGCTGGCGCATGAAATGATAGATAAAAGCAAAGCATTTGTGCTATCTTTCACGCTCCGGGACAGAAGGGCACGTTCATTTGCCGGAATTCCCGAGGATATTCTCAAAGAAGAGGAGCGATTGCAGGTTTATAAAAATCATTATCAATCAAGTATCATCGCAGAGCAGTATAGCACCTCCGAAGACCCTGATAAATTGCTTGTCTATCAAAGCAAGTTATTTGATATCAACAGGTCTTTGGATTCCCTTGTACGGAAGATGGAAAGCGGATACGCGGATTATTACCGTTTGAAATATGAGCAACGTATCCTAACACTCAAACAATTGCAGCAAAAACTGTCTCCAAATGAAGCAGTACTTAATTACTTTCTGGGTAGTGAAGAGCTTACGTTACTGACTATCACTTCTAACGCTGTTGACCTCCATAATTTTCCGATAGGTGTAGAATTGCAAACTTCAATCAATACGATAATCAATGAGTTAAATAATCCTCAATACCATAAAACTTACGATCCAAAGGAGAGCCATACTTTTTATCAAAACTACGTACAACCGGGAATTAATACACTCGATTCTGAGATCAATAAGCTGATTGTATTACCTCACAAAAACATTGGCTTGATCCCATTTGAAATTTTACTGACTGAAAAAACTAATCAGTCAGATGCTTTCCTAATCAACAAATACGTGCTCTCCTATGGCCTTTCAGCCACACTATTATTTTCAGAACGTAACCCCGATAGAAAAGTTAAAGCAAATTATTTAGGTTTTGCACCAAGCTATGAAATCAGTACCACTGAAGTAATTCCTAAAAGAAATCGAAGCGAAAAAAGCTTTACTGCATTAAAGTGGAATCAGGTTGAAACCAATGAGATCAGTAAATTACTCAATGGATCTGCGATTGTTGGACATGAAGCAACTGAACGGGCTTTTAAAGAACAGAGTAAAAATTCCAGGGTTTTGCATCTGGCTATGCATACCCGCATTCACAACGATGACCCTATGAATTCCAGTTTGGTGTTTCATCAAAGTGATGATCAGGAAGACAGTTATTTGCATGTATTTGAGTTGTACGATATGAAATTAAACGCAGATCTTGCTGTGCTGAGTGCATGCGAAACCGGCAAGGGTAGTTTAGTGAGTGGAGAAGGGATTGTAAGCCTTGCGAGGGGATTTTCTTATGCAGGAGTACCGAGTATAGTGATGAGTCATTGGCAAACTAATGACGAATCGACCAAGGACCTGATGCAACGTTTTT
>JBCBHL010000081.1:0-22747 GCA_038525605.1 Bacteroidota bacterium | reverse complement strand
TTTACAATTGTTGCCAACAATATTTAGCTAAACATCAACCAGATCAGGCAATAAGTGCTTTGAAATTTTTTAAAAGATGTAAATGCGTTTTTTATTCTTTTAGGGAAATATTAATAAACCCTGATAAAATCAAACTATGGCTGGAAAACGTTTTCCTTCCTATCATTTACAATACAGTAAAAGAGGCTCCCAAAGGTAAAAATATAAGTAATATAATCCTGAAGCATTTCTTAAGTTAACGACTATGGTGAAAACACCAAAAACAGTGAGAGGTGGAATAGCGGAAATACATGATTAAATTTTTATCTTTACATAAAGTGTAAAATATGGAATTAGCGGAATTACGATTACAGCTCCATCAAATTATTGACTCAGTTACAGACAAGGCTAATCTAGAGGCCCTTTGTACTTTGCTGGTTGGTACTGATTCATCAGGTCAGCCTATGAGTATTGAAGAATACAATAAAGCAATAGATGAAGCCAGACAACAAGTAAAAGAGGGCAGGTATAAAAGTGTTGAAGGTCTGGAAAAAGAGTCAGAGAATTGGTAAGAAAGCTGAAGAAAGTCATTTGATCTGAAATAGCAATCAACTCGTTGAGAGATCACTATGAGAACATCAAACTAGACTCCCCTGCTGCTGCAAAACGGGTTAGATCAGAAATCATTAATTCCTCAAAGAAGCTAGAGTGAGCCTCGTCAATAGTATTTTAATGCCACTTATATTTTGTACTAGGTCGTACTTTTGTTGGATCTAGCTCTACAACCTCCCCATTTCTCGAGACAATTAATGGAGAGTTCTTGTCTTTTTTGAACTTGATTAATCTTTTATAAGTCAGCTCTAGCCCTCTGACTATTTTTTCTCGCTGTTCGTTAAGTTTTTCTGATTCATTCATGATATTGATTTTTTAATTTGGACCAAATATGCCTATTCAATACTTCCTCTTCGTGAAATCGATGTGGAAACAATTGATATATTGAATGTTGTTCATACAAGTCAAGAACCTGATATAGAATATTAGCTTCATCAATCTCAACCAGCGTTTTTAGCAGAGAACCCTGAAGAAGGTAAGAGAGATACACCTCAGAGTCCTTAAACTGAAACTCTGAAATGGGATGAGAGTCCTGAAATAGAGATTCTGAGGTAAGAAGGTATTTTTAACGGCCCTGTCGCCACTCTTCTACGAGCTCTTTTCCGACCTCATCTTCTCCTGCTTTTAGTCTTTTCTGTTTGTATTTACTGATAATTACAACGTCTTTCAACTGATCAATTTTGTTCATGATAATTTAGTTTTAACAATCAATTACCTACTCTGGATTATGCTTTTCGGCTTCCGCATATTATTTAAAGATACTGATTATTGCCTAAAAATTGTCTCCTGAAAAGAGTTGTTGGTAAAAACAGCGAGGAGAGTCTATTATATCTGATCACCTGCATTACAAATGCCGTATTTGGTTTATCCTCAATGCAATTGAGGACGATTCAGATTAAAAGCATCAGAATCAAAACTGTCGGTAAAAACACCAACAACGGCGAGAGACTCTGAGGTGAAAAATCTATCGAAAGCGCATCACCCTGTACAAGTACATTCCAGTGTTTTACGTCTACTCCGATAAACATGCTTTTATGAAAATCATTGGAATAGGGAAGAATTATCACCAACCAAATCAACCACGCGATGACCAACGTCAGGATCCAATCATATTTACCAAGCCTACCTCCTCCATTGCTGGAGGAAGTGTATTTAATTATCCTGATTGCAGCAACGACGTACATTATGAATTAGAAATTGTTCTAAAAATCAATCAATTGATCAAAAATCGCCCTGCGAAAGCATGCGTCAATGTTTTTGATGAGATCGCGTTGGGATTAGACTGGACAGCAAAAGACTTGCAGCAAACAGCTAAATCGAAAGGTTTACCGTGGTTTTTTGCAAAAGGATTTGATGAAGCTACTTTCCTGTCAGAATGGATCGATGCAACGTATTTTAGCGATTTAAAGAATCTTAACCTCACCTTCCTTGTGAATGGTGAAAAACGAATCTCGGGCAACACCAAAGAGATGATCCTTTCCTACGGGCAGATCATTTCCCACGTCTCCCGGTTTATGACATTGGAACCAGGGGACCTGATCATGACCGGCACCCCGCATACACCGGGACCGATCCATCGGGGAGACCAATGCGAAGGCCTTATCAACGGTGAGCGATTTCTACACTTTAATGTAATCTGATGTTGTCCATAAAGAACATAGGGACCATTGCCGGCCCAGTCTTATTTATAATTGTTTTATTGCTCGATTTTGAAGGTCTGGAGCCAGCGGGCAAAGCTGTCTTAGCCTCTACTCTTTGGGTGGTGGCCTGGTGGATCACGGAAGCGGTACCCATTGCAACGACTTCATTGGTTCCAGTTGTACTGTTTCCATTAACAGGCGCACTAGATATCAAAACGACTACTACCACATACTACAGTCCGATGATCATGCTCTTCCTGGGTGGATTTATCATCGCGCTCGCCATAGAGCAATGGAATTTACACAAGCGAATTGCGCTGCACATTTTACGATTAGTGGGCACACAACGAGACCGCATCATCATCGGTTTCATGGCAGCAACTGCTTTTTTATCTATGTGGATATCGAATACTTCCACGGTACTAATGATGCTACCCATTGCCGTCGCTATTATCAAAGAGCTGGAAGACTGGCAGCAAGAAAAAGGAACAGGACAATTTGAAAAGGTCATTGTGCTGGCGATTGCATACTCAGCTTCAATCGGTGGACTCGCTACCCTAATCGGCACCCCCACGAACGCTGTCTTTTCTGCGGTAATCAAACAGTTGTACGGCGAAGAAATCTCGTTCTGGCAATGGATGTCATTTGGATTGCCACTATGTCTGATACTGCTGGCAGGATGCTGGTACTACCTGGTGAAACTTGTCATGAAATCCAATTTCTCCAATGGACAGGCAAACAGTGAAGTCATAAACAAGCAAATCAAGGCTCTCGGGCCCATGAGTAAGGCTGAAATCAGGGTAACGATCGTATTCAGTCTGGTAGCCTTATGCTGGATATTGCGATCATTTGTCTTGTCCAAATTCATTCCGGGAATCGACGATACGGTTATTCCCATAGCAGGAGCGCTATTGCTCTTTGTAGTACCAGCCCAAAACAAAGATAAACTGATGAGTTGGGATGATGCTAAGCGGGTTCCTTTTGGTGTATTACTCCTATTTGGTTGTGGATTGGCAATTGCGGCAGGGTTTAAGTCCAGCGGATTAGCTGATTGGTTAGGACATAAAGCCACTTCACTGGATCAATTCGATTTGATCATCATTCTTTTTGCACTGATTTTATTGGTGAATTTTCTGACGGAGATCATCTCCAACGTAGCGACAGCTTCGGTATTTCTACCGGTACTGGCCTCTTTTTCAGAGACCATAAACGTAGATCCAATGATCTTGATGACAGGTGCGACATTAGCATCTTCCTGTGCATTTATGTTACCTGCAGCAACACCACCAAATACCATAGTATATAGTTCCGGCAGGGTTAGAATCAAAGAAATGATCAGGTTGGGGTTTTGGATGAATATCATTTCGTCGGTTGTCATCCTATTGTTAGTATACTTTCTCTTGCCTTTGATATGGGGAATTTCTTAGAAAGCAATTAATCAATTTCGGATACAATCAAATCATCGAAAGTGTAAGGGTTACACCCTTCGGAATCAGTCTTGAATACAAGCACTTCGTTTATGGAAAAGGAAAAAGAATTACTCTCCGGAAAGCATTCGCCAATCACCAAAAAAAGACCGATCAAAGTACTTCAATTTGGGGAAGGAAACTTTTTGAGAGCTTTTGTAGATTGGATCATTCAGGAACTGAACAATCAAACCACCTTCTATGGGGATGTAAAAATCATCCAGCCCATTCCAACAGGTGCAGCCGAGAAAATCAATCAACAGAATGGGTTGTACCATGTGCTTCTAAAGGGCTACAGTGGTGGTAATTTCAGAGCATCTACCCATTTGATTGATGTTGTAAAAGAGGCCATCAATCCCTATAGCAGATTTGAAGACTTCCTGGCTGAAGCTGAGAATGAAGATCTGGAATTTATTGTTTCCAATACGACAGAGGCTGGCATTGCTTATCAGGAAGATGATCAGTTAACAGATCGACCGGCAAGTTCATTTCCCGGCAAGCTACTACAATTCTTATATCATCGTTATCAGACATTACCGAACTCGAAAAGTATATACATCCTGCCTTGCGAATTGATCGAAAACAATGGTCAGCAATTAAAAAAGATCATCTATCAACTCTCAGAAAAATGGTCGCTTGGTAGTTATTTCAATAATTGGTTAGCAGAAAAAATTATCTTTTGTAATACATTGGTAGACAGGATCGTCACTGGTTTCCCGTCTAAGAACACACAGAAAACGTGGGAAGAACACAACCAAAAAGACGAGCTTCTGGTAGAAGGCGAACTCTTTCATTTATGGGTCATTGAAGGACCTGATTCACTGAAAAACAGGCTGTTATTTGATCAAACTCCTCTGAACATTATTCTGACCAACAACTTAAAAAGGTATAGGGAAAGAAAGGTAAGGATCTTGAATGGATTACATACCCTGATGGTACCTGTTGCCTATTTGAGCGGTATCAGAACAGTAAGAGAATCCACAGAAAACCAGGTGATGTTTGAGTATTTGTCTGAAGCATTGCATCTGGAAATGTTACCCACTTTAACAGGTGATCAAAATGAACTAAAAGAATATGCTGAAGAGATCATCTGGAGATTTAAAAACCCGGCTATTCACCATGAACTAATCAGCATTGCGCTGAATAGTTTTTCAAAATATAAAACCCGTGTTTTACCGTCCGTGCTGGCATTGTATCAAATTGAGGAAAAACTCGCCAAACACCTTTTATTTTCACTGGCTGCATTGATCTGTTTTTACAGAGGTGAATGGGAAAACGAAACGATCGAATTACGAGATGATTCTTATGTTTTGAAGAAATTGGACGCGCTTTGGAGAGAGAAACAACCTACTGAAATAGTGCACGAGATACTGACCGACACAAAGCTCTGGGAGAGAGATTTAACAGAGATTCCAGGTTTATCTGAATGTGTTAACGCTAATATAAATGACATCCTGTCAAGCGGTGTGATGAAGAGTTTAGGAAAGTTAAAGGTGATTGAATAAGTTACTCTATCTGTTTTTTAGCCTAAAAACATGAGACCGCAAACGCAGTTAATTGCATTGAAAATTACTGATTAAACTGATAAACCCGTTGATTTTCTTACGACCTCCGCCAAAGGCTATGGCCGTCGGCGGAACGCATTTTCTGCAAGGCCAACCCCGGAAACCCCGATTTTTATAAGTAATGAGACAATTTGAGGCTATGAAAGTCAGATTTGATTTTTAAAATGGGCTTATACTTAACACTTAAGTCTGTTATGTAGGTAAGATATTTTTTATAAGATTCTTGAACAACTTTACAAAGAAATTCCTCTTTTCCAGGGAATGAAATCATCCTGACCAAGTCTAACAGCATGAGGTGTTTCTCTGCCACTTGCCACTTCAATGACGTACTTCAAAATCTCTTCGCCCTTACTTTGAATGCTGTCTTCTCCCGTAATCACTGTTCCAGTATCTATGTCGATGATGTCTTTCATGCTAGTGGCCAGACGAGAATTGCTGGAGATTTTGATCACAGGACTTATGGGATTTCCAGTAGGAGTCCCCAAACCAGTGGTGAAAAGTGTGATGTTCGCTCCCGAGCCAGCCAGACCAGTCGTTGACTCCACATCATTTCCAGGAGTACAAAGCAAATTAAGCCCTGTCTTTTTCACCTGTTGCGTGTAATCCAACACATCTACTATGGGAGAAGTCCCTCCTTTCTTAGCAGCTCCGGCAGATTTCATGGCATCAGTAATCAGTCCGTCTTTGATGTTTCCGGGAGATGGATTGGACTCAAAGCCTGAGCCAACGTCTTTTGCTTTTTGACCATAAGCAGACATCAGGTTGGCGAAATCCCTCGCTACCTCATCACTGACTGATCGATTAATCAGTTCCTGCTCCACACCGTTGAGTTCCGGAAATTCCGATAATATCACCGAGCCTCCCAGGGCCACCAATAAATCAGAAAAATGCCCTACTGCCGGGTTCGCCGAAATACCGGAAAAACCATCAGAACCACCACATTCCAATCCAACCACCAAATGACTGAGAGGAGCTGGTTTTCTACTGATTTTATTGGCTTCCATCAACCCTACGAATGTATGCTTAATGGCCTCTGCAATGAAATCAGGCTCTGACTTACTGTCCTGCTGATTCAAGATGTGCAAAGGCTTGTCAAAATCGGGATTGATCTTTTCGATTTCCCTTTGTAGTATAGCAATCTGCGCATTTTGACATCCGAGGCTCAGCACAGTTGCTCCGGCGACATTAGGATTGTTCAGATAACCTGCGAATAGTCTGCAAAGCGTATCACTGTCTTCCCTGGTTCCGCCACAACCTCCTTCGTGGAATAAAAATTTGATTCCATCGACATTGGGAAAAATTCTTTTTTGTTTCAGATTTTCTTCTTTCACGATGATGTCCTGCTCAAGGATCTGACCGGAATCAGCACCGGCCTGAAGCTTCGCCACTAAACCAGGAACATCCATCACATAAGATTTCCCAGTTTGATATCCTAACTGCGCCAACATGGATTCTTTGATGACCTGTAAGTTTCTGTTCTCACAAAAAACCAATGGAATGACTAGCCAGATATTCGCAGTTCCTACCTGTCCATCTGATCGATGATAACCCTCAAAAGTCAATTGATCAAAAGAGCTGACATCAGGGACATCCCATTGCTCATTCCCTTCTCTATCAGAAATTTCACCTGTTGCATGGGCGACATTTTCAATGGTAGCAACTTCACCGGAGTTTACTTTACCAACCGCTTTCCCAACAGTGACTCCATACATGGTTACTGTATCTCCACCATTAAGATCGCTGGCGAAAAACTTATGCTTTTGATTTACATTACTTTTCAGCAGAAAAGTCTCACCATCCAATTGCACTTCTTCCCCTTTTTCCAGGTCCACCAGTGCCACTATCAGGTTGTCATCGGAATGGACTCTCAGCACTTTATTCATACACTCACATTTTTACTTGAAATTCTTTAAATGCTTTTTGATGATAGCCATGTTCTCTTCCGGCTTATCTAAATTTCGTGGGTAATAGTAGTAGATCAAATGATCAGGGTTTAAGTCCATTACTTCAGGAAGTCTTTTATCCATCAAAGCATTGTTTTCCGCAGACATGTTGTGATTTTCAATGAGAAAGAGCGATTTCTTCCCTGATTCCTTTGCTGCTTTTTGGAAATTTTGACCAGGCCCCAGCAACACCTTTCCTACCTGTTCCACATCTCCCGCATCACTGGCAGACCAGGGTCTTCCATCGCATCCCAGGTAATCAAGGTCAGTAATGTTCTTCAATGAATCGATCACATTTGGAGGCATATTCGCATAGGCAAACAGGTTGGTCTCCACTTGCGGATATTTGGTTTTAATATGACTATTGAGAACGGAAAAGAAATTAGAAAATGCATCATTATGGTTATTGACATCTTCTATGTCTTTGATATTCTTTCGTGCCAATTCAGAATAGTCTTTTTTATCGTAGATTTTTGGCTCATCCCAGATGATACCTTTTACATTCCACAGATCAAAAAGTTTATCAAGCGCAGATTTAAAGAAATTGATGGTCTCCGGATAATGAATACTGCTATGCACACCTACATTTTTATCCTTGTAGAAACTGCCGTCTTTCTTTCTCAACCATCCATCAGGATTTTGGACGGTAAACACACTTGGCACTTTCGGGGCTCCTGCTAATAGCCCTCCCCATCGGGAAGGTACTACAAACAGTTCAATTCCCAGTTTTTCAGCCTCTTCGGCGATGATCTGCACATTTTCCACCGCTGCCCGAAGGTCCTGTTCAAGGACCGCCACACAGACGGAGTCGGTTCCTATGTCAGCCATATACTTCAAATCTTCTCTCACCTGAGTAGGTACCAAAGTATACATATGAGCTCTAAAATAATAAGCACTCAGCCTCTTTCCTTCTGCCCTGGAAGACGGTACTGTCTCACATTTGGTCATATTCGAAAGCAAACCTGCAGCAGCAGTAACCATCGCTGTTTTTTGTACAAATGACCTTCTCGATATATTGTTTTCCTTGCCCATTATTGATCTAATAGATTTCTAAAATCAGTATTATCCAGTTCTTTGACCTCAATCGGAATTATCGCACGTCTTTGCGTCACTAACTCAGTGTCCTTAGTAACCGTTAGGTCATTCAGAACAGCACGATTAGTGTAGCCTAAAACGAAAACACCATTTTCTCTGGATAAATCATCACTCGTACCCAATTTCGGATATTTCTTATTCCCTCTGGGTTTTTTCGCATTAGAAAAATCCTGATCTTCCTTCAAATGGAAAGAAAGGTTATTAAGATCAAGGCTTTCAATGTAGCTTTCAGGATGTCCCGATATTAAAACCTTACCATCAGATACGATTTTGATGTCGTTAAATGAATTATTAAATACCTGTCCATATGACCGCTCATCTGTTCTTTTATCAATATCGATGTAAATCGGATATTCGTGTTTGTGTCTGGAATCGGTTTCTATTGTGATGTTCGAAAACTGGTTATGCTCATAGATTCCTCCATCCAGCATGAACATGGCAATTCCATATCTCGTCTTTCTGATAGTAATATCTGAAAAAACACAAAATCGGGTCGCCACTCTAGAGCCAGTTCCAAACTTGATGGCCGCATCATCACTTTCCAGCATGCAGTTGGTCACAATCACATTCTCTACTGCTTGCTGACGAGTCTTTAAGCAGATGGCGTCATCACCTGTAGATATGTAAGAATTCGAGACGTGTATATTTTGAGAATCGACTATGTCAATACCGTCGGTATTTGGTCCTCTAAAGTCGTTTACGATGGAAATATCATCAAATACTACATCCTGGCTTGATTCGAGCCTGATGGTATGGCTGGGCGAGTTCATGAATTTCACCTCAGAGATGCTCAGATTTGTGCAATTCTTCAGCAATATCCACGGTTCCGGTCTGGGAAGTGCTTTGAAGTCATCATCCCAGAATGTTTCACCATTTCCATCTATTATTCCCTTTCCGGATATTTTGATGTTTTGCAGGTCTTCCCCAACGATGAGTGACTTTTTTTCACCTGTGTAATCAGTAAGGTTTTCGCTTCCAAGCAATTTTGCACCTGACTCAAATTGTAGCGAAACGTTCGATTTTAATTGAATTGTACCTGTTAGGTAAGTCCCAGGTGAAAAATAAACGGTTCCTCCTCCTTTTGCAGCAGCTTTATCAATTGCTTGTTGGATAGCATCCGTATCTAAAGTAGTTCCGTCTTTTACAGCTCCAAAGTCCGAAACATCGTAACGGTTGGACACAGAGGCGGTACAGGATACAATAAAAAACAGGAGGGTTACGGGAATTAATCTCATACTCATTAGACTGTTTTTTTGAAGTGATTCCCTTACGTTAGGTTGTTACTGTTAAATCAATTAGTCGTTGTTGAATTTTGTATTGATTGATTTTCAATATTTTAACGATCGAATTTTATATTCAATTCATAATTATGAATTAATAATTATTAATTAAATATAAAAATTCTCTAATTCTTTAAATCAAAAATCCACATAATAAATCTGTTGTGATAACCTTTATCTTAAATAGACTTAGGTTATTAAAACCCAAACTGCCTGGGAAGCCAAAGTGACAACTCAGGAAGATAAATAATCAAAACCAGGGCTACTAACATCGCTATAAATAAAGGCAATAGCGGTTTGATCACTTTCTGAACAGTCGTTTTAGCCACACCCACTCCCACAAATAAGACAGAACCAACAGGTGGGGTACATAAACCAATACAAAGATTCAATACCATGATAATTCCGAAGTGTACCGGATCCAATCCCAATTGTTTTACCAATGGCAGGAAAATAGGTGTAAATATCAAAATGGCTGGTGTCATATCCATAAAGATACCAACACCTAGTAGGATCAGGTTGATGATGATCAATACGACGATCCTATCATCACTGATTCCAAGCAATACATTACTCACTTCCTGAGGAATATTTTCATAAGACATGACCCAGGACATACCCATCGATGTGCCTATCAACAGCATGACGATAGCGGTTGTCTTGGCTGTGTCTACAAATATTTCCGGGATATCGCGCCATTTCACCTCCTTATACACCATCATCGACAATATAGCCGTATAAACAACTGCGATAGCAGAAGCTTCCGTAGCAGTAAAAATTCCTGCTACAATTCCTCCCATGACAATGACCAACAACAAAAGGCTTGGAAAAGCTCTCCAGGTCTTGATCAAAGCATTTTTCAAACTCGATTTCTCCCCTACCGGATACTTTTTGAAATAGGACCATGACCCGGCCACTATCATTAAGGACAACCCCACCATCATGCCCGGAATGTAACCAGCCAGAAAAAGCGCAGAAATCGAAACACCACCACTCGCCAGCGAATAAACAATCAAAACATTACTGGGAGGAATAATCAACCCAATGGTAGAGCTGGTGATATTGATCGCAGCACTAAAAGGCCTTGAGTAACCTTCTTTCTCCATTTTACCAGTCATAAAACCGCCAATCGCTGATGCTGCAGCAACGGCAGATCCTGAGATAGCACCGAATAACATGCAAGAAATGATATTTACAAAGGCCAATCCCCCGGGCAATGGACCCACGATCACCTTGGCTAAATCAATGAGCCTGGTGGCAATGCCACCCCTATTCATCAGCTGACCTGCCAGAATAAAAAACGGAATAGCCAGCAATGCGAAACTATCCAAAGCAGTAGCCATGCGTTGCGCTAAAGTGGCAAGTGCCGGTAAAGAAGGAATTGAGACAAGGATCGTCAATGTAGAAGCGATCCCAATGCTGTAGGCTACAGGTACCCTAATCCCTAACAGTACTACGAAGGAAATGACAAGTATTAAAACTTCTGTATATTGCATTAGCTTACTTCCATTTTATAGGTGATTGCCGAATGAACTGAAAAATAGATAATGAATAAACCACAGATAGGGATCGAGGCATAAACATAGCCTAAAGGAATTTGCAGACTTGCTGATTTTTGCTCCAGTAAAAAGGTGAGATAGACTAAATGAATACCACCTATCACCATGACACTTAGCGCAAATAAGGCCACCATCATTTGAGCAACGATATGTAGGTAAAATCTTTTTCTCCTACCCAGGCTAGCAGGCAAAATATCCAGTGAAACATGTACATCTTTTCCAGTTGCATAAGCTGCCCCAAACAGACCGACCCAGATCAATAGGAATCCCGCCAGCTCATCAGTAAAATTGCTGGGACTTCCCAATAGATACCGTGACGCAACCTGCCAGATCACATCGATGGTCATCAATGCTACAAGACCCACCAGCAAGTATTCTAATATTTTCAGAAGTTTATTTTTCAATGAGTTCAGCATCTACATCTTTGGTTTGATTGGGCTTGTTTTCTTTAATCTGCTTAATGATATTTCTGAAGTCAGGATTCTCTTTGAAAGATTCCGTCATAGACTTTACTTCATTGACAAATAGCTTTTTTTCAGGGTAGGAAAACTCAACACCCGCTGCCTGTAGTTTTTCAAAACAATCCTTTTCGGAAGCACTCCACAGTTTTCTCTGATATTGTGAAGAGCGTTTTGCTGCTGCTTTCAGCCACTTCTTTTCCTGTTCGGAGAGCCGTCCCCACGTACTTGTGCCTACAAGTAACACATCCGGAATGATCGTGTGTTCGTTAAACGAATAATATTTACAAACCTCAAAATGTCGGGATAAGAAGAAACTTGGCAGGTTATTTTCAGCGCCATCTACCACTCCTTGTTGTAAAGCAGTGTAAATCTCGCCCCAGGGAATTGGTGTTGGAGCACCTCCCAAAGACTCAACCAGCTGCACTGCATTTTTACTGCGCTGTACCCTGATTTTCATCCCTTCAAGATCCGTTGGGCTGGTTACCGGCTTGCTTTTCGTGTAAAAATTTCTACTGCCAGCATCATAAAAACACAATCCCTTCAATCTGAATTTACTTCCTTGATTTAGAAATCCCTCACCTATGACCCCATTCAATACATGATGCTGATGCTCTTTGTTTTCAAACAAATACGGTAAACTGAAAACCTCGTAAATTGGTGCGAAATTTTCCATGACAGCAGCTGAAACCTTGGTCATATCCAGGCTTCCCACCTGGAGCAATTCAAGACTCTCCCGCTCTGAACCAAGCTGACCACTGGGATAAATCCTGACGGACATCTTCCCATTGGAAATACTATCCAGTTGATCCGCCATATACACCATTGCAACATGTACCGGATGATTGGTGTCAAGACCATGTGCCAATCGCAAATCTGTTTTTTTGTTGCCTGAGGAACATGAACTCAAAATCACCAACAGGAAGCATAGAAAGACAATTCCTCCCTTCTTTCTGGTGATATGGTAAGTCAAATGTGATTGTCTTTTCAAGATCTTACTTTTTGAATAGTAGCTAATATCTCGTGCACATGAGCAGTTAGCCGCATCATGTCTCTGTTTTTCAATATTTCAGCTGAGATCAATTTTGAACCCATTCCCAAACAAGTGGCGCCAGCATCGAACCAGGACTTCAGACTATCTTCGTTTGCGGAAACACCGCCGGTCGGCATGATATTGGTCCACGGACAAGGGCCTTTGATTGCTTTGACAAAACCAGGTCCATAGGTTCCGCCGGGAAACAACTTCACCAGCTCGCATCCCAGTTCTTCTGCTTTGGCAATCTCACTCAATGAGCCACAACCTGGCGACCAAAGTACTTTTCGTCTATTACAGACCGTCGCGATGTCCTCCCTAAGTACCGGGGTTACTATAAAATTGGCTCCCAGCTGCATGTATAAAGAAGCCGATGCTGCATCTGTCAATGAGCCGACCCCTAAAATCATTTCAGGCAAGTTCTGCTCGGCAAATAAATTGAGCTCCCGGAACACCTCGTGGGCATAATCTCCCCTGCTGGTGAATTCAAGCACCCTGGCCCCTCCTTCGTAGCATGCTTTGAGGACCTCCTTACCTAAGTCAACATCATCATGATAAAACAACGGAACCAGACCAATTTGCTCCATCGTCTGAAATACTTCTATTCTGGAAAACCTTGCCATAAGACTAATGATACTAACAAATCTATTAGACATTATCACGTTTACTTTATTATAGATTAAATCCGATTCTAACGCTTATATATCTTACTTTACTAACTTAATTATGAATTCATAATTATGAATTGGAATGCTATTAATACAAACGCTTTTTTAGAATTCAAGCACTATAGTAAATCATTCGTGATAACCTTTATTATTTTTAAACACTAATTTCCTCTAATTTCAATCACCTGACAATTCTGCCTGATGCATTACCATCTATTAAGTTTTCTACTTCGGCAATAGTGACCAGATTTACATCCCCTTTGATCGTGTGTTTTAAGCAGGAAGTCGCAGTTGCAAAATTCAGTGCATATTGATCGTCATCAGGACGCGCTATGAGCCCATAAATTAAACCACCCATAAAAGAATCTCCTCCTCCCACTCTATCCACAATATCTGTAATCTGATACTGTGGCGACTCAAACGTCTTTGCTCCGTCATACATGATGCCAGACCAGGTATTATGAGATGCCGATATAGATCCCCGTAAAGAAGATACTACTTTTTTCACTTTAGGAAACTTAATCATCACCTGTTTACTTATCGACACGAAAGCATCCACTCTGTCCTGATATTGCTCTTTGGCAGGAACTGCTCCTTCCGGACGAATGCCAAAAAAAACTTCAGCGTCATCGGTATTTGCTAGGATGATGTCGCAATAACTAGCGAGCTCAGTCATTATCTTTTCTTTATCACCACCATAATTCCAAAGCTTTTTCCTGTAATTCAAATCAGTTGAAATCGTGATGCCTTTCTTACTGGCGGCCTTTACGGCTTCCAGACAAACATCAGCAGCTCCCTGAGAAATCGCAGGTGTAATACCCGTCCAATGGAACCAATCGACTTCACGGAAAACTGCATCCCAATCGATCATTCCTGCTTCAATCTGTGAAATAGCTGAATGTTCACGGTCGTAAATCACCTTACTTCCTCTCGACACTGCTCCGGTTTCCAGGAAGTAAAGCCCTATACGATCGCCTCCTGTCAACACATGAGCAGTCCCTACTCCCCGTTTTCTAAGCTCCATCAAAGCACAATGCCCAATGTCATTATCAGGTAACCTGGTGACAAACTCCACCGGGATTCCATAATTGGCCAAAGACACCGCAACATTGGATTCTGCTCCGCCATAACTTGCGTCAAACTGATGGGCCTGAGAAAATCTTAAAAACCCGGGAGGAGACAATCGCAACATGATTTCTCCAAATGTCACAACGCGCTTCCTGATCATAGAACCGATGTCTTTTGACTACTTTTATCAAATTCAAAATATTTCCTGGCATTGTGATAGCAAATATCAGAAATGATTCCTCCGATCAGTTTCAAATCATGAGGCAACTCACCGTTTTCGATGTCTTTTCCAAAAAGGTTGCAGAGAATTCGTCGGAAGTATTCGTGTCTGGGGTAAGAGAGGAAACTTCTGCTATCGGTCAACATACCCACAAACTGACTGATCAATCCCATGTTTGACAAGGCATTCAACTGTCTTTCCATTCCATCTTTCTGATCGAGAAACCACCAACCAGAACCAAACTGCACTTTTCCGGCAATCGAGCCATCATTAAAATTCCCGATCATCGTCGCTATCAATTCATTATCGGAAGGATTGAGATTATAAATGATCGTCCTGGCTAACTGATTATCACTGTCCAGCTGATCCAGAAACCGGGATATGCCTGTTGCCTGCCTAAAATCTCCAATGGAGTCAAAGCCGGTATCAGGTCCGAGTTCTCTCATCATCCTGGAATTATTATTGCGTAATGCACCCAGGTGAAACTGTTGTGTCCAACCCAATTTGTGGTATTTCCTGCAAAGTTCCACCAATGTTACCTGCTGGAAAAAGGCTTCTTCTCCTTCAGATGGAAATTCACCCTTCATCACCTTTCTAAAAATCGCATCTGCACTGTAGTGATGACCAATTTGATACAACTGCTCCAAGCCATGATCAGATAGCCGGCAACCACGTTCATTAAAATACTCAATTCGATTGATTAATGCATCGATCAATTGATCATAAGATTCTATCGATTGACCGACGGCTTGCGAAAGACTAGCGATGTAAGCACTGTATGCCACCGGATCTTTGATGGCAAAAGCTTTATCCGGTCTAAAAGTTGGAAATACTTTTACATCAACACTTTGATGGGCTATTGCTTCATGAAATACCAGGTCGTCAGTTGGGTCATCTGTTGTACAGATCACCTGTACATTCATCTTTCTCACCAAATCCATGCATCCACTTTTTCCATCTGTCAATGCTTCTGTTGTCAAATGATAGATTGAATCTGCCGTATCGGGTGAAAGTAGTGTCTTGTTATCAAAATACCTTTGCAATTCCAGATGCGTCCAGTGATACAATGGATTGCGAACCGTAAAAGGAACCGTTTGGGCCCATTTGCGAAATTTTTCTTTTGCAGAAGCATTACCAGTCACAAATTTTTCATCAATCCCAAATGTGCGCATCGCCCTCCATTTGTAATGATCTCCCTCCAGCCAAGCTTCTGTAATATTCGCGAATACCCGATTGACTGCCAGATTTTCCACAGGTAGGTGACAATGAAAATCTATGATCGGCTGATCTTTGGCAAATGAGTGAAACAGCTCCTGAGCAGTATTTGTCTCCAACAAAAAGTTTTCGTCTAAAAACTCCTTCATATATCAAACAGTTTAAGCATTATTCATAAATCCACTGATTCCCATTTCTAAACCCCTCAATTCTGCCAGCCCCTTCAGACGACCGATTGCTGAGTAACCGGGGTTTGTCTTTTTCTGTAGGTCATCTAACATCTGATGTCCGTGATCAGGACGCATGGGAATTCGAAAATCTGAGCGTCCTGCTGCTTTTCTTTTAGACTGTTCGGTAAAAAGTAACTTCACCACTTCAAACATATCCACATCTCCATCGAGGTGATTTGCCTCAAAAAAACTACCATCAACTTCCCTTTTGGTCGATCGCAAATGAATGAAATGAATATGATCACCTAGTCTTTCCACCATACCTGCAAGGTCATTTTCCTCACTGACACCGTAGGATCCGGTGCAAAAACACAATCCGTTCGATAAACTATCGACCGCTTCAATAATTCCCCTGGCATCATCCTCGGTACTGACTACCCTCGGAAGCCCCAGGATGGGATACGGTGGATCATCAGGATGAATTGCCATTAAAACACCCACAGATTCTGCGACTGGAATAATTTCTTTTAAGAAATCGAACAGATTGTTTCTTAACTTCCGTCCATCTATCTCTTTATATTCATCCAACCTCGATTGAAACTGCTCGATCGTATAACCTTCTTCCGCACCGGGAAGACCCGCAATAATATTCTGAATGAGCAATTGCTTATCCGATTCATTCATCGAATCAAACAATTCTTCAGCCTGAATCTTTATTTCTTCTGAGTATTCAGTTTCAGCGCCGGGTCTTTTGAGATGGAATAATTCAAACACAGCGAACCTCAAAACATCGAACCGAAGTGCCCTACTGCCATTCGGTAACTGGTAACTGAGGTCAGTCCTTGTCCAGTCGAGGACTGGCATGAAATTGTAGCAAATAATGTCTATCCCTTCAGCAGCCAAATTTTGGATCGTCTGTTTGTACCGATCTATGTAAACCTGATAGTTTCCTGTTCTCTTTTTAATGTCTTCATGAACCGGTACGCTCTCCACCACAGACCACTTCAGTCCGTTCGCTTCGATCAGGTCTTTGCGCTTTTTGATTTGATCCCGTGACCAAATCTCTCCATTCGGAATATGATGAAGTGCCGTCACAATTCCTGTAGCACCTGCTTGTGCGATATCTGTCAGCGAGACAGAGTCATCAGGGCCATACCATCGAAATGTTTGTTCAAAATACATACCTTCTCTACATTTAATCACACACCACTGTAAGCACTAAAGCCACCGTCAATCGGAATCACGATCCCTGTCACAAATTGCGCACTATCACTGCAAATCCACGCCAGCGCACCGTTAAGGTCAGCTGCTGAGCCGAATCTGGCCATCGGCGTCTGATCTATGATCTGATTGCCTCTGGTGGTTAAACTCCCGTCAGATTCTGTCAATAAAGTTCTGTTCTGATCGGTTAAGAAAAAACCGGGAGCCAAAGCATTTACCCTAATTCCTACCTTGGAAAAGTGAACTGCCAGCCAGGCTGTGAAATTGCTAATAGCCGCCTTTGCTGCACTGTAGGCAGGGATTTTGGTAAGAGGTGTAAAGGCATTCATCGATGAAATATTGATCACCGAACACCCATCTTTTGAAAGCATATCTTCCGCGAAAACCTGTGTCGGTAATAGTGATCCAAGGAAATTTAAATTAAAAACAAACTCGATTCCTTCAGGGTCAAGGTCAAAGAAAGTTGTTAGCTCTTTGTCAGATCCCAGGTCTTCACGATTGAGATGAGTGAGCGTGGTAGTTCCTTTTGGATGATTTCCACCCGCTCCATTGATTAAAATATCCACTTTTCCCAGTTGTTCATGAACCTGTCCTCTCGCTGAATACAAACTTTTTTTATCAAGTACATCACATTTAATTCCAATGGCAGATCCGCCGTTCTTCCGAATCGTTTCTGCCACCTGATCGGCATTTTCTTCATTCAGATCGAGTATGGCAATTTTGGCCTGCTGTCCGGCGAACATTTTGGCCATCTCCTGACACAAAACGCCACCTCCTCCGGTAATTACCACCACTTTATCTGTGAATTCTTTATATGTAGGTAATGAATAGCTATTAGTCATTTAATTCTTTTTAGCATCCTGTTTTAAGTGTGTACAGAATTTTTATAAATAGACGTAAAACATGAACCTTCACCCTGTCGGAAATCCATTAAAACAATCGATTATATGAGCTTTCTTCGTTTACTACCTACAAAGCTTTACTTAGGATCATACCTGTACTCCTGCTGACCGATCGTAACATCTTTAAATATCAAGTCCTCTGCGTTTTGAATGATGCTTTCTTCCCCTGCCGAATTGATATTGACATCCTTCATTAATATCCTTGTAATAGGTTCATCTTCCACTCCAACGATTTTGAAAGGTGTCTTTTCCACACGATTACAAGTGATGTTAGAAACATAAAAGTCATTGAACTTTGTCGGAAAATTATTTCCCCTGTAACCGTGATAATCCATCCGGAAGATAAACATCGCATCTCTGCAAGACTCCACTTCAATATTCCTGATATAGATGTTTTGCACCTGTCCGCCTCTGTCTAAATTGCATTTAAAGTTTAGCGCATGCTCCCCATTCGAAATCTTGTTGTTCTCCATAAATATGTTGGAAACACCTCCTGACATTTCAGAGCCGATACACAGCGCATTCACTTTGCTTAGTAATTGATTGTTTCGGATTACCACGTTTTTAGTGCCTTGTCTATTCCACGCATCCTGATCTCTCCCTGCTTTGATTGAAATAGCATCGTCATGCGTTTTGATCATACATTCTTCAATCAAAACATCTTCACAACTATCCGGATCAATGCCATCGTCGTTCAGTACATCGCCGTAGACCTTACAATTCCTGATGGTCACATTTTTACTGAATACAGGATGTATGGTCCAGAAAGGGCCATTCCTGATTGTCAACCCTTCGATGAGAATATTCTCTGATTGATAAAACTCGATCAAGGTCGGGCGGAGGTAATGATCTTTGCCATCTCCGAAACCATCATCCATGCCATCACCATTTAAATCAAGGAATCCATTGGCAAACACTCTCTGATTAACAGGAATCGTATCATTCCCCATTTGCCTCAATTGCTTTTGATCAGGCTTCTGGACTTTCCTCCACTTTGCAGACCATTCCTGAGCTGCCCCATCAATCTCACCATCACCTGTAATCGCGATGTTCATCTTCTGAAATGCATAGATCAAAGGAGAATAATTATAACAGACAGTCCCTTCCCACCTCACTTTTACAGCAGGTAAATATCTCTCTGGCACACTGCTAAAGAAGATTCGGGCACCCTGTTCCAGGTGAAGATTCACATCATTTTGAAAGTGAATCGGCCCATCCAGAAAATATTGCCCGGCCGGAACTAGAACCTTCCCGCCACCCGCCTTGTTACACGCTTCAATCGCTTTTATCACCGCCGGCAAACTGTTGGTCGCTGAATCACCCACTGCTCCGAAATCAAGGATGTTAAATGTGCGGTCAGGGAATTTCGGCGGTTTGATTCTCGAAAGAATTTCAGGAACCTCCTTCCAACCTTCTTCAGCTTGTTTAGCAGCATTTTTATAATTGAATTCCTCCTGATCTCCGATACACGAAACCATCAATATGAAGATCAATACATTTGCTGCGATTGCTAATTTATCGTACTTAATCTTTGTCATTGCCGTATCACAAATTACTGAGGTTAGCCATAAATATCCAGCATTACTACGCTATTATTAACAAAAAGACAGGTGCTGTTGACCTGTCTTTTTGAAATGAGAAGTATGATGAAATTATCTTGCTGAACCATCGGCGTTCAGTGACCATCCCGCTGTC
Source organism: Bacteroidota bacterium (assembly GCA_038525605.1). Classification (GTDB taxonomy): domain Bacteria; phylum Bacteroidota; class Bacteroidia; order Cytophagales; family Cyclobacteriaceae; genus JANSWY01. The sequence goes on along the minus strand of JBCBHL010000081.1, from coordinate 2,958 downwards.
CAGTCTGTTGTACCATCAAATGCTCCGACGTATGTACCTGCGGAGAAACCAGTTAATGTTGTTGGATCAAAAGCACTTGGAATTAACGCATCCGGAATAAAATCATCTACACCAATACCTGTTGCGGCAGCAGGTGTAGCACCCGCATCGATGACATTGTTGAAGGTTGCTGCATCAGTTTCAAACACTAACAGTGTAGGCTTAGTAGTCGCAGGATCATCAAAGTCTGTCCTCGTTGGTTGATCGCCAATTTGGAAAATATAGGAATTAGAGAGTGTATTGTCTTCATAGTCGATCACCTCTGTGGTATAGTCAATTCTAATTCCATCATCGGAATAACCGAAAATCAGGATATTATACAATTTGTATGCTTCGAAATCATCTCTAAATCTGACGGCACTGATATCTCCTTCCATTGCACCACCTGCCAGCAAGCTCATATTTGACACGGTAAAGTCTGCTCCATCCCGTGCTTCAAAATCACGTCCACCTTTCTCGGTAATAGTTGGACTATTAATCAGAATGTATTGCAGGTTTCCAGTATATCCAACACCTTCCTGATCATCCAGTTCTAATGATATTCCCGCCGCATCTGTGACGATGATGTTACTCAATGAAATATTTCCACCGTTGACTTCTATGCCCTGGCCTCCTGATTTAAAAACCTGTACATGGCTGATATTAGTTAGATCATCTACCAAGTCCAATTCAAAAGCCGGATCTTCATCCAGACCTGCATATTCTATCCTGACATATCGGAAAGTTCCGGAGTTTTTACCTTCTTCACCACCGATCTGAACAAATCCCCAATCACCTGCCTCAGGTGTGTTTCCTTCCAATGTTGCTCCACTGGTGAAAACGATGGGGTTATTCGCCATACCACTGGCGTTGATCATGCCCGAATCATCAATATCTAATGCACTTTCTTCGGTTGTAGCGAAGGAAACGGTGGTTCCTGCATCAATGGTCAAAACGCCATCATCTGCTACCTCTACCTCACCTACCACATAATAGCTATTGCTGGCAGTGAAAGTCACCGCTTCATTAATTTTTCCTCGAACTCTGCTGACCATATTGCCATTGACCATCATATTATCAATTAGGAATGATGCGCCATCAGTAGTCAAAATATCTGCACTAAATGTTACCTGATCGGTATTACTGCCAAATTCATCAGCTATAAAGAAAGTGTAATCAACTTCATCAAGAAAAGCTTCATCGACTGTGAATGTGTAGGTGATCTCATCACCGCTTTCAGCAGATATATCCTCTGAAACAACCTGAGGATCACCCTCATTCACTACCTTAGCGACATTTAGTCGGTCAAATGCCACAAGAGCATCTTTAGTCACCGTGAAAGTGATTTGCTGATTACTTGCTTCGCTGAAAGCTGTATCAGTACCATTTTCAAAACCTTTGAAAGCAATCGTTGGGGGATCAAAAGCCTGTACGTTTACTGTAAAAGTGGCAGCAGTACTGGAAGTCTGTCCAGCCTGATCACTGACATTGAAGTTTAATACAAATGTACCATCCACCATTGCTTCGTCAGGCACTGTAAAAGCATAGCTGTATGAAGCAGGGTCAGCAATATTGGCAGCAGCGACTGTCTCGATGGCACTGCCAGCACCATCCGTTACAATTAATTCATTTAAGCCATCCGGTGCAGAAATATTCAACATGACATTTCCGGTTGCTCTTCTCTTTAAGTCAGCCATAGCATCTCCTGTGAGACTAATGGTAGGTGCACCCACTGTTACGACTGTAATTGTGTAGGTAACTTCAAGACTGGTCTGTTCCAATGCATCAACTGCCTGAAGGTCTATTTCAATAGTAGACCCAATATCTGCAGTGGCAGGTACTGTAAACGAGGCTGTAAAATTTTGTTCTCCGGTTGCGCCAGCAGTCAGGCCTGAAACAGTCAAACCATCGACACTAGCCGTAAGTTCCTGGAAACCACCAGGTGCTGTTACAGTTCCTGTAAAAGTTACTTCCTGTCCCCTGTTAGCATCTGATGCGCTGGCAGTAAGAGTGATCCCCGGATCTTCTGGAGCTGGTTCTTCATCATCTCCGCAAGAGCTGATAATTGTCAGTCCTAATAAAATTGTGAGTATTGAAAAGAGTCGAATTTCCTTTTTCATATGATTACATTTAAGGTTCAATGTTTCTATCTGTTCTGACGAGTAAAAAGTCATACTGCCCTGACAAACCTAATGTCCTGCCATTTACACCAATTTCTCCTCCAGGTGCAAGCAGTGAGATATTTAGCATGGTATTATCTTCATGGTACGTTAACTGAGCTTCCACATCACTTAAAAGAATGGTGCTTTCAGAATTATCCATAAATTGCCAAAAACCGCCCGCCTGCGTAAATAGCGGATCGCCATCGACTGTAAAAAAGCTCCCATCTTCTCTAAAAAGAATGGCAAAATCCTGGTAGGAAGGATTGGTGACATTTGTCCCATCCAAGAAGACAGATTCAACTTCCCAGGTACCGGCCAGTAATTCCAGCCTAGGATCTATCTCATTATCGTCCTCACAAGCAACAAGCATGATTATTGCTGCAAACAATATGTAATGTGCTTTTTTAAAAATATGTCTCATCTTACTGCAGCTTTTAGGAGTCTTAAATATTCAGTTTCATTGCCATCGCTTTCTATCTTCACGATGTAGGTACCATTCTTTAAATCCGATAGCTGGAATACAGCATCTTTACCAGGGCTTTGCCAGGAGTGTATGATCTTACCGGAGGAAGAGTAGATACTAACGGACCGAAGTGTTTGATTGGTCTCAATGCTAAAATCAGAGGTCGTAGGGTTGGGATATAAGAGATTCGTTTGAATACTTCGTATATCTACTGACGCAAGTAACCTCGTGTTAAACGATCCGGGTGCAACGCCTTCCGAAGTGGAAGAGGCGATCACCGCACTGAATAATGCAATCGATTATTTCTTTACGGGT